>JBJMNL010000018.1:0-15920 GCA_045804285.1 Gemmatimonadaceae bacterium | reverse complement strand
GTGGCGTGGAGGGGCATCTCGAAGGCCCGAGATGCCCCCTCCACGCCACACGCTCCACGCTCGCCAGCCCGGCCAGGTGGCCCTCTCGCGACGCCGGACGCTTATGTTCCAGCGATGCGCAGGTTCTCCTTCTTCGCCTGGGTCGTCCTCGCCTACAACCTCGCCGTCATCGCCTGGGGCGCCTTCGTCCGGGCGTCGGGGTCGGGGGCGGGGTGCGGTCGGCATTGGCCGATGTGCAAGGGCGTCGTCGTGCCGAGGGCGCCGAGCGTGGCGACGCTGATCGAGTTCAGCCACCGCGTGACGAGCGGGCTCGCCCTGCTGCTCGTGGTCGGGCTCGTCGTCGCGGCCTACCGCGGCTACCCGAAGGGGCACGCGGTGCGGCGGGCCGCCGGCGCGTCGCTCGCCTTCATCTTCAGCGAGGCGCTGGTCGGCGCGGGGCTGGTGCTCCTCGAGCTGGTCGCACACGACGCGTCGCTCCGGCGCGCCGTGGCCCTGCCGGCGCACCTCGTCAACACCTTCTTCCTCCTCGCCGCCCTCTCGCTCACGGCGTGGTGGAGCACGGTGACGCCGCGCGACGCCATCGGGCCGGCGCTGCGGCTGCGCGGGCAGGGCGGGGTCGGCGCGCTGCTCGGCGCCGCCCTCGCCGGCACGCTCCTCCTCGGCGTCACGGGCGCCGTGACGGCGCTCGGCGACACGCTCTTTCCGGCGGGGTCGCTCGCCGAGGGGATGCGGCAGGACTTCGCGCCCACGGCGCACGTCCTCCTCCGCCTCCGCGTCTGGCACCCGACGCTCGCCGTCGCCGTCGGACTCGTCGTCCTCCTCGCCGCCGGCGCCGCCTGGCTCACGCGCGACGACCGACGCACGCAGCGGCTGGCGCTCGCGATCGCCCTCCTCTTCGTCGCCCAGCTGGCCGCGGGCGTCACCAATCTGCTCCTGTTGGCCCCGGTCTGGATGCAGATCATTCACCTCCTGCTGGCGGACGCGGTCTGGATCACGCTCGTGCTGCTGACGGCCTCGGCGATGCGGGCGGGGGCGAGGGAGTGGGGGAAGGGGGGCGGGGAGTGGGAGGAGGACCGAGAGAGGCAGGTCGTGATGGTTTGAAGTTGCTGGTTACTAGGGTTCAGTTCGCTGTGGCGCGCCACGGGCCGGCGTAGGACGGCGTACGGTGCGCGATCGCCCTCCGTGCGCCACGAGCCAGCTCGCGATGGCGTTCTGAGTGATGAGTTGTGAGTGATGAGTGACGGGGAGTGGCGCGCCGGGCGGCCACCGCGACCCCGCCGCATCGGGGCGTCACCGGAGCGCGGCGCCCGCCCCGCGCGCGGGCCGCCGCCCGGCGCGCTACTCACGACTGACAACTCACAACTCATCACTCACGACGGCGTCACGCATCTCGACCCGCGCGAGGGGCGACCGGCCGAGGGGCGTCCCGGCGCCGTCCCCGTCCTCCCCCGCCCCCACTCCATCAAACGCTCCCCACCACCTCCCTCCCCCCGATCGCCCGCTCGATCTCCGCCGCCTCACCCCGCACCCACTCCGCCTCTCTTCGCAGCTCCTCGCGAAGCTCGGGCTCGCGCCGGAAGAGCAGCCAGGCGCGCATCCGGCGTCGCGCGTGGGCGAGCCGGTCGGCGTAGCGCAGCCACCAGCCGGCGGCGACGGGGAGGGACAGCAGGTAGGGGAGCGCCCACCAGGCGCCGGCGAGGCGCCAGACGAGCGCGGTCTGCGCCGCGTAGAAGACGGGCACGATCAGCAGGCCGGCGACGATGGTATGCATCGCCGGGTCCTCGGGGTTGCGGCTCGTGCGTCGCGACGCCGCGCGCGCCAGCGCGAGCGGCGCCCAGTGATTCATGCGCCCCCAGAGCGCGACGGGGCCGCCGAGCGCGACGAGCACGGCCTCGCGCAGCACGAACCAGGCGCCGGCGCCGAGCACGGGCTCCAGGAGCACCTCGCTCGGCGCGATCCGCCTCGCCGCCAGTGTCGCGCGGAGCCGCTCGAGCCGATCGGAGAAGCGCCCGACACGGGTGTGGTCGGACGCGCTCGCGCCCGCGTCGCCGCCCTCGGCCAGCGCGCACCGCACCGCCTCGACGCGCCGCGCCAGCTCCACCACGGCGGGGAGTGGTGCTTCCGGGTCGCCGAGCGGTCGCACGTCGTCTTCGAGCAGGGTGGCGAGCAGCGCCGACGTGGGGAGCACGGCCCCCCGCGCCTCCGGCGTCGGGAAGTTCAGCGTCACGGCGCGCAGCCGACGCTCCACCTCCGCGGTGAGCTGCGTGGCCGCCGCCGCGTCGTCGGCGCTCGCCGCGTCGTCGCTGCTCGCCGCGCCGTCGGCGCCGGCCGGGGGGGCCGGGCGCCAGCCGTCCAGCGCGAGCGGCTCTCCCACCTGCACGAGCACCCGAGTGCGCGCGTCCCACTTCCGCTCGAAGGTGAGGCCGACGGCGACGACGTGCAGCGCGCGCACCCCGGCGCGGTCGCGGGCCTGCAGCGCGATACGCGCCGCCCCGGTCTTGATCGGCGCGAGCTCCGGCCGGTCGTGGCTGATCCCCTCGGGAAAGATGAGCACCGCCTCCCGCCGCCCGAGCGCCGAGATGATGGCGTCGAAGGCGGCGGCGTTACGGTCGCGGTCCGGCGGTCGGGCCGGCGGTGATCCGGTGTCACTCGTCGCGCCGGGCGGCGTCAGGTTCCCGGTGGGGGGGCCCCCCCGCGCCTTCAGCTCGTCCTGCACCCGCCGCAGGGGCACGAAGCCCACGGTGCGGCCGAGCAGCGCCACGGCAGGGTTCTCCATCAGCACCGCCTTCCCCGTGAACGTCACCCGCCGCCCGAGCGCGCGCGCGACGAGCAGCGCGTCCACGAGCTGGTTCGGATGGTTGGCGACCACGAGCAGCGGCACGTCCGCCGGCACCCGCTCGGCGCCGACGACCTCGATCCCGGCGTAGAACCAGTCGAGCGCGACGCCGGCGATCCAGCGCAGGAGGCGGTAGATCATCGCGCCCCCTCCGGCGTGGCGCCCCCCGGATCCCGCGCGCCACCGCGCGCCGCGCCTCGCACCGTGTCGGGCACGCCGGCGAGGATCACGAGCGCCAGCACCATGGCCAGCGCCACCGCGCCGACCGCGGCGCGGTAGGCGACGCCGCTCCCGAAGGAGGGCTCGAGCCCGTCCACCGTCAGCCCCCAGATGAACGGCCCGACGATCGCCGCGGCACGCGCCGAGAGCATGAGGAGGCCGAAGAAGCGCCCCGCCTCCCGCTCAGGGATCAGGCTCAGCAGCATCGGACGCTCGGCGGTCGGCACCCCGCCGAAGATGAAGCCGATCGCCGCCCCGACGATCCAGAAGGCCGTGCTGCTCGGCGCCGCGATCATCCCCAGCAGCAGCAGCACCCAGCCGGCAATCACCCCCATGAGCGTGCGCTTCGGGCCGACGCGGTCCACCAGCCGCCCGCACACGTAGCTGCCGACGATCGCCGGAAGCGTGAGGACGAGGAAGAGCTTCGTCTCGGCGCCCCGCTCGAAATGCATCGCCCTGACCGCGTAGACGGCCATGAAGGAGACGATCGTGCCGATCGCGTCCTGGTACATGAGCGACGCGACCACGAAGCGGCGCGCCCCCGGGTAGCGCCTGGTGTCGACGAGCGTGCGCTTGACGTCGGCGAAGGCGCGGCGCCACTGCACAGGCTCCCGGCGCGGGTAGCGATCGCGGCAGAAGGTGAAGAGGGGGAGCGAGAAGAGCAGGAAGGCGAACGCCGTCGGCGCGAGCGTGGAGACGCGGCCGGCGTGCGAGGTGAAGGGGACGACGCCGCGCAGCGCGCCGAGGAGCCCCTCGGGGAGTGGCCCCGTGCCGGGAATGGGGAGCGCGCCGTTGAAGAAGGGGGCCACGAGCAGCAGCCCGACGATCGTCCCGCAGTAGCCGACCGCCGTCCCGATCCCCGACAGCGTTCCGAGCTCCCGCGGCGGGACGAGCTCGGGGAGCATCGCGTTGTAGAACGGCTGCGCCGCCTGGTAGGCGTAGTTGGCGACGATGAAGGCGACGACGAGCCAGGCGAGCGCCGCCCCGCCGGCGTGGTATCCCTCCGGCCGCGCCGCCCCGCCGATCACCGCGTCGCCGTAGAGCGGGAGCATCGACTGGCCGACGACCGCCATCGCCACCGTCGCCAGACACGCGAGGAGCGTGAAGCCGACGATCCACGGCATCCGCCGCCCCCGGGCGTCGGAGATGGCGCCGAGCACGGGGATCGAGAGCGCGACGAGCGCCGACGACACGCCGTTCGCCACCGCGTAGGAGGTGTTGGAGGCGCCGAGGTCGGAGATCAGCCACACCGCGAAGTACAGCGAGGCGACGTTCATCGACCAGATGGTGTTCGCGAAGTCGTAGAGCGCCCAGCTCCAGCGCTCGCGTGCCGGCGCGCGCCGGACGACGGGCGGCGGGCCGCCGGCGAGGTCCCCCTCGCGCCCGGGGCGGGGATCGACGTGCGGCGCGGCGTGCGATGTGGCCATCGAAGCTCCTGGGATGGTTCGGAAGGTCGCTGCCAGGATAACGTCCGGCGCGGCCGCCGGGAGATACGTCAGCCGACGTAGCCCTCCCGAGGTATCGCGGACGCCCCCCTGGAGGACGACCGGCGGGATTCCCGCGCCTCGCTCCGCCCCGCCCTCTCCCCCGGCGGCGCACGCCGGTGCAGATTACCGCGCGATGCGCGATCCTCATCCCAGTCGCGGCCGCCTCGCCCGACGGCCAGGCCGACGTCCGACACCCGGTGCCGGCGGCGGACGGCGCCACAGCGCGGCCGTCCGGCTCCCGCTTCCCGTCCTCGTCGCGGCCGTCATCGCCGCGACCGCCAGCTCGTGCACGCGCGACGAGGCGCCGCCGCGGCGCGACACCGTCGCCGTCGCGCCGCCGGTCGAGCCCACCGCGGCGCCGGCGCCGGCGCCGGCGCTCGCCTGGAACGACAGCGTGGCCGGACCCGCCCTCTTCGTCGCCGGCAACAGCCCGCAGGTCGCGCAGCTCGTCTTCCCCGAGTTCACCGACAGCACGCTCACCGACACCAGCACCTTCGAGGTCGGCCGCGTGAGCGGCGCGAAGGTCGAGCTGTTCACCCGCGCCGGCGCGGCGGGCACGGCGGAGCTCGCGTCGAAGCCGGCGGTGCCGGCGCGGGAAGAGGAGTGCACGAGCTGGCCGACGGCGCGGCTGGCCGCGGGGCGAGGTGGGCGGCCGTCGCCGTGGACGGTCGGCTTCCTCGCCGGCCGCGCGACGGCGATCCCGCTCGACTCGATCGAGACGCTCCCCACGGCCGACTCGGCGCGGCTCGCCGCGGACGTCGCCCGCCTCGCCTCGGCGCTGCCTAACGATACGGCGCCGGCGTTCCGCGGCCTCCCGTTCACCGTAGGCAGCGTCCGCCGCTTCTCGCCGGCGCCGGGCGTCCAGGCGCTCGTCGCCGAGGTGTCGCGGAAGGTCAACCAGGAGGCGAACCCGCGCGAGGAGCGCATCCTCCTCGTCGCCGAGCGCGACAGCGCGCAGCCGGCTGGCCCCTGGACCGCCGCCTACTCGGAGCGCACCGCGGACCGCGAGGAAGCGGTCGAAGCGAGCGAGGTCCTGGCCGCGGTCGCCCTCGGCCGCGCCCGTACGCCGACGCTCGTCATCGGGCGCGAGTACGACGAAGGCTTCGCCTACGCCCTCCTCGAGCGCACGGGCGAGAAGAAGTGGCGGCTGCGCTGGAGCAGCGCGTACGCCGGTTGCTGAGGCGGCGGGGGTCGCGCGGGTAGCTGGTAGCGGGTAGCGACGGCCCCAGGACGCCCCAGCGGTCCCTAGACGCTGCCCACCGCCCTCAGCTTCAGCACCACCACCTCCGGCGGGCATCCGATCCTCGGCGGGTGCTGAACGCCGACGCCGCGCGAGACGAAGAGCGGGGCGCGGTCGTTGGGGACCCAGCCGCTCGCTGCGTGGCGGGTACAGACGAGGGCGTGGGTGGAGATGGCGCCGATGACGGGGAGCACGACCTGCCCGCCGTGTGTGTGGCCGGAGACCACGAGGTCGATCCGGCGGCCGGCGCCGAGGGCGAGCACGGCGTCGGGGTTGTGGGCGAGGACGATGGTGGGCGCGTCGGCGGGTTGGCCGGCGCAGCCGCCGTCGGGGTCCACGTATCCTTCGCGCGCGTCGTCCACCCCGCCGATGACGAGCGTGGCGTCGCCGCGCCGCACGGCGACGCTGTCGTTGACGAGGACGCGCGCGCCGAGCGCGCCGAGCCAGCGCGCGACGGCGTCGGCGTCGAAGTAGTGGTCGTGGTTGCCGAGCACGGCGAGGACGCCGTCGGGCGGGCAGAGCGAGCGGAGGGGCGCGTCGAGGGCGCGCATCGCGGCGCCGTACCAGCGCTCGTTGAGGCGCGGCGTCCGGCGGATCGACACGGCGTAGTCGCCGACGAGTGCGACGAGGTCGGGGCTCGTGCTCCTGGCGAGCGCGATCGCTCGCGCGACGTAGGCGGGCGGCGCGGCCGGTCCGCAGTGCAGGTCGGAGAGCACGGCGATGGTGTACCCGTCGAGCGCCGACGGGAGGTCGGCGACGGGGACGTCCACCCGGGTGAGCCGCAGGTCGTAGGGCTCGACGACGGTCGCGTGGACGGCGAGCGCGAGGAGGGGGAGCAGCACGAGGGCCGCCGCGAGAGCGGCTCCCCACCAGGTGGCGTCGGGCGTGGCTATCGGACCGTCGGGCGGGTCCGGCCGCCCGCCCCCCGCATCACGTTCGTGAGCGAATCAGCGCGGCGCGGCGCGATCGAGCGCGTGCTCCGGCCCGTCACGGATCGAAGGATCTCCGCGCGCATCGCGGTGGTGCGGTGCTCGTCCTGACCGCTCATGCGACGTCCGCCGTCTCGCGTCTGCCGAGGGCGGCCGGGGCGGCGGAGCGTCCCGCGGCGCCGGCGAGGGCGAGGAGGGTGAGCAGGTAGGGGAGTGCGAGGAAGAGCTGGTAGGGGACGTTCCATCCCATCGCCTGGAAGAGGAACTGGAGCGCGCTCGCGGCCCCGAAGAGCAGGGCGGCGAGGGCGACGCCGAGCGGGTGCCAGCGACCGAGGGCGACGACGGCGATGGCGATGAAGCCGCGCCCCGCCGACATCCCTTCGGCGAAGGTGCCCACCTGGGCGAGGACGAGGGTGCCGCCGGCGAGTCCGCCGAGCGCCCCGCCGAGGAGGAGGGCCTGCCAGCGCACGCGGTGGGGGGAGATGCCGGCCGCGGAGGCGGCGTCGGGGTTCTCGCCCACGGCGCGGAGGGCGAGGCCGGCGTGGGTACGGTAGAGCCACCACCAGAGCGCCGGCGTCGCCAGGTAGGCGAGGTAGGTGACGGGTGGCTGCGCGAAGAGGGCGCCGCCGACCACCGGGATGCGCGAGAGGCCGGGCACGGCCCACGGGGCGAGGGTCGGGACGGAGAGGGCGGCGCCCATCGTGCCATAGAGGGCGCGGTAGAGCGCGCCGGTGAGTCCGAGGGCGAAGAGGGTGACGGCGGTCCCGGTGATGATCTGGTCGGCGCGGAGGGAGACGGCGAAGAGCGCGAAGATCGTGGTCGTGGCGACGCCGGCGAGGGCGGCGGCGGCGAAGCCCGCGCCGAGGCCGAGCGTTCCCGCGCCGACGAGGGCACCGAACGCGCCCCCGATGACGGCGCCCTCGAGGCCGATGTTGATGATCCCGGCGCGCTCGACGAGCGTCTCGCCGAGTGCGGCGAGGGCGAGCGGGGTGGCGGTGCGGACCGTTCCTTCGAGGAAGGCGGCGAGGGTGGCGCTCACGGCGCGCGCTCCGCGGGAGCCGGCGGCGCTGGCGGGTGCGCCGGGGTCGGGGGGCTCCCCCCCCGCAGCCAAGATAGGGCGGAGCGTGGAGTGGAGCGCAACCGATCCGCCGCGAGAAGGATCAGGATCAGCATCGCTTCCACGACCGAGACCACCACCGAGGGGATGCCGGCGTCGCGCTGCATCGCGCCGGCGCCCGCCTCGAGGGCGCCGAAGAGGACCGCACTGGCGACCGTGGCCGCCGGATCGAGTCGGGCGAGGAGGGCGACGGCGATCGCCGTGTAGCCGTAGCCCGGCGAGATGTTCTCGTAGAGGGCGTAGGTGACGCCGCACAGCTCGACGCCGCCGGCCAGGCCGGCAAGCGCGCCGCTGGCGAGGAAGGCGCCCGTCGTCGTGCGGCCCACGTCGATGAGGCCCGCGCTCGCGGCCGCGGCGGGGTTGGCACCGCTGGCGCGGAGGCGGAAGCCGGCGGCGGTGGCGCGCAGCGTCCACCAGAGGAGGGCGGCGAGGGCGAGGGCGAGGAGGAAGCCCGCGTGGAGCCGGGTGCCGTGGGCGAGGCGGGGGAGCTGGGCGGCGGCCGGGATCGACGCCGTCTGCGGGTAGATGTGGAGCGGCTCCTGGAGGGGGCCGCGGACGACGTAGGACACCGCGTGGAGGGCCGCGAAGTTCAGCATGATGGTGCTGATCACCTCGAGCACGCCGAAGCGGCGGCGCAGGAGGGCGGCGGGCCACGCCCAGAGCGCGCCTCCCGCCGCGGCGGCCGCGAGGGCGAGCGGGAGGGTGGCCGCGGCGAGCCGTTCGCCGGCGCCGAGGGCGACCGCGGCGGCCGCCGTGGCACCGGCGAGGAGCTGGCCTTCCGCGCCGACGTTGAGGACCCCCGCCTGGAAGGCGAGCGTGACGGCGAGCCCAGTGAGGAGGAGCGGGGTGGCGCGGACGAGCGTCCCCGAGAAGAAGGCGTATGGGGAGCCGAGGGCGCCGTTCCAGAGCGCGTGGAGCGCGCCCGCGGCGTCGTAGCCGCAGGCGGCGAGGAGGAGGGCGAGGGCGCCGAGCGCGGCCGCCGCTACCGCCGCGGTCCGGGCAACGCCGCCGAGGGCGGCGAGGGCAGCGGCGCGGGCGAGCGTGCCGGCGCGCTGCCTCATGCGCGCTGCCTCATGCGCGCGGGCTCATGATGCCGAGAGCGGCGTCGGGGGGTGGCCGTTGGTGACCGGGGCGCTCGGGGTGGGTGGCGCGCCGTGAGACGGCATGCGGCGGGGTCGGTCCGTCAGGGGGTGGCCGCCCCCTTCGAGGCAGCGGCCGTCCTGTGACGCCGGAAGACCCGGTACTCCACCACGCCGCTGTCGCAGACCGTGCGTACCTCGGAGTAGGGGATTGCGAAGTAGGTGTAGGCGCGCACGACGGCGGTCCGTCCGCCGCATTCGCCGCCCGCGCTCGCGACGCGGAGGGCGCCCGCCGTATCCGAGCCGGCGGTGTGGGGCGGGGCTGGCGCCTGGCTCGCGCTCATCACGCGCACCGAGCGAACGAGGCCGTGGCGCTCGATCGGCCCGTCCCAGAGGGCGAGCGCCGTGTGGCGGGCTTCGCGGCCGTAGTCCTGCAGCGGGGCTGGGAGCTGGGCGATGCCGTCGTTGATGACCCACCGGGGCACCGCGGCGCCCAGGGTGAAGACGACCACCTTCCACCCGATGCTGATCCCCGCCAGTACGAGCCATGGGCGCCACCGATTCGGGCGGCGCGAGCGGCTCGCGCGCTTCGCCGGCCGGCGGCCGGGGCGCTGGGAGGGGGTGAGGTGGCGGGGCATCGAGAGGGCTATCCGTAAGTACGCCTGACGCCGAGGTGGTGGCAACCGTCGGCGGGAGGATGGGGCGAGCCGCTCGGGGAGCGGTAATGCAGTGGCGGCGCGGGTCGGCCCGCTGTTACACCATCGTCCGGCGTGCGTTGCGGTGCTCGCCGCGCCGGCCCGCCGTTCGTGGGCGGGGTCGGCGCGCGGCGCCATCTGAATAACGAGCCACGCGGCGCATCGTTTCTTCAGCCGGGTCGCCGCGCGGCCGCCTCTCCGGTCGGGACGCGAGGCGCGGGTCGGGTGCGCGTGCGTCGGCGCCCGCCGCGCCGCCGCGATACGGGATCGGTGTAGCCGCGGCCACCGCTGGTATGTTCGTTGCTCAACATAACGAAGATTGCCCGACGAGCGTTCGGAGGCGGCCTTGTGCCAGGGTCGGGCGGCTCCCATGGGCCGGTCAGGCGCGGCGGTACGATCGCGACGTCCGGCCGTTCGGCAGGTCAGCAGCGATGAATGCTCAGCAGCGACCGTACCGCGGCGACCGCGAGGTACCGCGTCACGTGTACGACGACGACAGCGGCACACACTGGACCGTGCGGGAGGTCGACGCGTCCTCGGTGCCGGGCGCGCGCGCGTCGCGTTGCCTCATCTTCGACTCGGGCTCGGTCGCGCGCCGGATCTGGCGCTACCCGCTCGACTGGGATGCTCTCCCTCCCCGCACGCTGCTCGGCCTGATGCGTTGCCCGTGACGCGTCGCTCCTGAGGAGGCGCCCGGCGTCGGGGCCGGGCGGCTCGGGTCAGTGGCCGGCGACGTCGGGCGCAGCCGCCCGTGCCGCAGCCGCCGGTGCCGCGGCCGGCGGTGCCCCTGGCGGCCGGGCGCCCGCGGGGCGCGGCGCCGGGATGCTGACGAGGATCGCCGTGGCGATGAGCACGAGGCCGGCCGCCACGAGCTCGGTGACCGACGAGCGGCGGATGGACGCCGCCGTCTCCTCGCTGCCGAGCGTGGGGCGCTGCCGCCGCCAGTTCCACGCGCCTAACGCGAAGACCGCGGCGACGAAGCAGAGCTTGACGATGAGCGCGTAGCCGTAGCGTGTGGTCCAGAGCGCCGAGAGGGTGTGCAGGTGGCGCCAGGCGGTGAGCAGGCCGAAGAGGACCACGACCATGCCGCTGACGAGGGCGAGCGGGGAGAAGCCGTTCACCATGTCGGCGACGATCGCGCCGCGGCGCGCGCGCACCGGCTCGTCGCGCAGCACCGCCGAGAGTCCGGCGACGACGAGCACGAAGAGCGTGCCGATCCAGAGCCCGGCGGCGAGGAGGTGGACCGGGTTCACGAGGCGCGCCCACTGCCCCGCGAGCGCCGCGCGCAGCGTCCCGACGAGGACGCCGGTCGCCGCCACCGGCCAGCCGATCCGGCGCCGCGAGGCCGCGAGCGCGAAGCCGGCGATCGCCGCGAAGAGCATCAGCGTTTCCGCGGCCGTCTGTACGTCGCCGGTGAGGAGCTGCGCGACGGCGAGGTGGCGGCGCGCCGCGACCGCCGGAAGGCGCGTCGCGAGGAGCACAGCGCCGGCGAGGGCGCCGGCGAGCCCCAGCAGCGCCGCGCGGCGGGCGGCGTCGTCGTAGACGCGACGCTCCGTCGCCTCGAGCGCGCCGCGGCCCGCCGCGCGCGCGAGTCCGCCGCGGAGCGCGGCGTAGCGGAATCCCACGGCGCCCTGGGCGAGGAACGACGCGAGGAAGCCGGCGAGCTCGGTCGCGGGCCTGGTCCAGTTGAAGAGCGGTTCAGCTTGCACGAAGGTCTCCGGGGTGTGCCGACGGTACGCGGGGCGCGATGGGCCGCGCCGCCGTCGCTTGTACTCTCAAGGGTAGTGGGACGTTGGGCGCGGGGCGTTCGAGCGACGGGACGTGCGCGCGGTGACGGGGCGCGGGCGACGGGGAGCGGTCCGCGACTCCCGCGGTCCGCGCTCCGAGCGCGCCGCGCGAGCTGGTACCCTTCGCGGAATCGGGGCTAGGTCCGTGGGTCTCCGCGTCTCTTGAGCGCCGCCAGCCGTCGGATGCTCCAGATGCCGAGCGCCGGCCCGACCGCGAGCACGGGGAACGCCCACCGCCACCCCAGGGCACCGGCGAGCGGGGGGACGAGCTGGATCGACGCCGCGGTGAGCAGGAAGCCGAGGGAGGTCTGGAGCGTGAGCGCGGTGCCGACGGCGTGGGGGGGGACGCTCTCGGTGACAAGGACGGAGAACTGCGCGCTGTCGGCGATGACGAAGAAGCCCCAGAGCAGCGCGACGGGAACCAGCAGCCAGGGGCTCCGGCCGAAGGTGAGGCCGATGAGAAGTGCGCACGCCCCGCTCGCGGCCATCGCGAGGGTGACCAGCCACTCGCGCCCGCGCCGGTCGGCGATGAGGCCCCCCCAGACGCACCCCGCGCCGCCGACGGCCAGCGCGGCGAAGGCGACGGCCGAGGCAGCGGACTCGCCCGATGCTCCGGCGCGCGGGTCGCGGGCCGCCACGCTCGCGGCGATGAAGACGGGGAGCCAGGTCCAGGCCGCGTACAGCTCCCACATGTGACCCAGGTATCCGCCGGTCGCCAGGCGCCAGCGGCGCTCGCGCGCGATGGCGCCGACGAGCCCCCACGAGAACGGGCGCGGGGGGAACGGGTACGGGCCGTCGCGGTAGGCAAGCGTCACGAGGGCCGCGGCGAGGAGAGCGGCGACGCTGGCGGAGAGCACGACGGGTCGGATGCCGGCGCCGGGTATCGCGTGCACGAGGTACGGCGTCGCCTTCCCCACGGTGAGGGCGCCGACGATGGTCCCCACGGCGAGCCCGCGCCGCGCCCGGAACCAGGTCGCGATCATCTTCATCGCCGGCGGATAGACCCCGGCGAGCGCGGCGCCGGTCAGGAAGCGGCAGAGGAGCGCCGCGCGGTAGCCGTCGGGGCCGTCCGGCACGGCGAGCAGGGCGGCGTTGGCCAGTGCGCCGGCGGCGGCGGCGACGGCGAAGAGGCGGCGCGAGGGGACGACGTCGGCGAGGTTGAGCAACGCCGAGGCGGCGGTGCCGGCGACGAACCCCATCTGCACGACGGTGGTCAGCCACGCGGCCTGCGATGACGTGAGCCCCCACAGCGCGCGATACTGTCCGGCGCCGGCGCTCGCCGCGAACCAGAGCGACATGCCGAGCAGCTCGGCGACGGCGAGCAGGGCGAGCATGCGCCAGCGCGCCGGGTGCGTGTCGGCCGCGCTGGCCGGCTCGGCGGGGCGGCCGGGCGCCGGAGTGGTGGTGGTCGTTGGGTGCGCGGTGGGGGTGCTCATCGTGCGCCTCCACGCGGGGAATCCGCGCCGATGCCGAGGATCGCGCGGCCCACCGCGTCGCGGTCGCGGGGGAGCTCGCGGACGCTGCCCGCGTAGCAGGCGAGCACGCGGTCGGCGAGCGCGAGCACCTCGTCGAGGTCGCTCGAGTAGACGACGACCGCCGCCCCGGCGTCGCGCGCCGCGCGGAGGCGTTCGTGTACGGCGGCGGAGGCGCGGATGTCGAGGCCGCGGGTGGGGTTCTCGACGACGAGGGCGGCGACCGCCGCCGCGGGGCCACGTTGCGCGTCCGGCGTCGCCGGGTCGTCGGTGGAGAGCTCGCGGGCGAGGACGAGCTTCTGCTGGTTGCCGCCAGAGAGCGCGGCGGCCGGGACCTCGGTGCCGGGCGCGCGGACGTCGTAGCGGGCGAGGAGCGCGGCGGTGAGGCGGGCGAGGCGCCGCCAGCGGACGAGGCCGCGGCGATGCCCCGCGTCGCGCAGGGCGACGTTCTCGACGAGCGTGAAGTCGAGGACGAGCGCGTCGCGGTGGCGGTCCTCGGGGACGAAGCCGACGCGTGCGGGTCGCTGGACGGTGCCGGTGCG
The DNA here is from genome assembly GCA_045804285.1 of Gemmatimonadaceae bacterium. Taxonomy (GTDB): domain Bacteria; phylum Gemmatimonadota; class Gemmatimonadetes; order Gemmatimonadales; family Gemmatimonadaceae; genus DATMHT01. Next base: position 2,517 of record JBJMNL010000018.1, on the reverse strand, counting down.
CGGCGTCGCGCGGCCGGCGAGGGCGCGCAGCAGCTCGCGCTGGCCCCCCCCCTCGACGCCGGCGACGCCGACGATCTCTCCCGCGCGCACCTCGCATGAGGCGTCGCGGAGGCGGACGACGCCGCGCTCGTCGGCGACGGTGACGGCGCGCGCGGCGAGGACGACGGGGCCGGCGGCGGTCGCGCCGGGCGCGAGGGGCGGCGGCGATCCGATGCGTGGCGCGAGGGACGGGTTGGGCGGGGCGAGCGTCTCGGTGCGATGTTGTTGTCGGGGGGGGGCCCCCGATGCGCCGAGCACTCGACGCTCGTCCGGCGCGGCGCCGCCGACCACCGCTCCCACCTCCCCCGCCGCGCCGAGCATCGCGGACGCGAGCGAGTCGGCGCTGGCGTCCGCCGCTCGCAGCGTCGCCACGGTCACTCCTCGGCGCAGCACGGTCACCTCGTCGGCCGCGGCGAGCACCTCGGGGAGCTTGTGCGTGATCAGCACCACGCTCCCTCCCCCCGTCGCGAACGCGCGCGCCCAGGCCAGCAGCTCCGCCGACTCGGGCGGCGCGAGCACCGCCGTGGGCTCGTCGAGGATCAGGATCCGCGCGTCGCGCGCCAGCGCCTTCACGATCTCGAGCCGCTGCTGCGCGCCGACCGCGAGCGTGTCGACGCGCGCGTCGGGGTCGAGGGCGAGGCCGGCGCGGCCCGACACCTCGCGCACACGCTCGGCGGCCGCGCGCGCGTCGAAGCGCCCGCGCCCACCCAGCGCCACGTTCTCGGCCACGGTCATCGCGGGGACGAGCGCGAAGTGCTGGTGGACCATGCCGAGGCCCTCGGCGATCGCGTCGGCCGGCGACGCGAAGCGGCGCTCGCGCCCGCCCACGCGCACGACGCCGGCGTCGGGACGCATCATCCCGAAGGCGACGCGCATCAGCGTCGTCTTCCCCGCCCCGTTCTCGCCGAGCAGCGCGTGCACCGTCCCCGCCCGCACGGCGAGCGAGGCGCCGTCGAGGGCGACCGCGGTGCCGAAGCGCTTGACGATGCCGGAGAGCTCGAGGGCGAAGGGCGAGGCGGTGGCGGGCCGGGTGTCGGGAGCGAGGAGCGGTGCGCCGGATGCCACGCCGCTCGGGAGCTCCCGAGGGTCGCGACGCCCGATTCCGGATTCCCCTCCCCCGATCCCCGACTCCCGCGCCATCACAATCCCGTCGGCGCCGCGATGAACGCCCACGGCACGCCGAAGGTCGTCGACAGGTGCCGGGCCAGCGCCCGCACGCCGAGCGTCTCCGTCGCGTAGTGTCCGGCGTAGACGATGACGAGATCGAGGTCGCCCGCCTCGACCGCGGTGTGGTGCGGACCCTCGCCGACGACGAGCGTGTCGACGCCGAGCTCCAGCGCCTCGCGAACGGTGTCCGACGACGCGCCGGCGCCGGTGCAGATCGCCCAGCGGCGGGTCCGCCGCCCGTCGTCGAACCGGGTCGCCCTCACGCCGCCCCCCTCGCGCTCGGCGAGCGTGCGCGCGCGGGCGACGAGATCGGCGGTCGCGACGTCCGCCTCTCCGCGCACGCCGACGGCGATCGTCTTGTAGCGCGCGAACTCTCCGGCGGGATCGAGGCCGAGCTCGCGCGCGAGGAGCGCGTTGTTGCCGAGCGCCGGGTGCCGGTCGAGGGGCAGGTGGGACGCGTACACCGCGACGTCGCGCTCGAGCAGGAGCCGCAGCCGGCGATAGGGAACGCCGCGGAGCGGCTGCGCGCCGGCCCAGAACATCCCGTGATGGACGACGAGGAGGTCGGCACCCTCCGCGACCGCGCCCTCCACGGTGCGCAGCGAGAAGTCCACGGCCGCGGCGACGCGGGTCACGCGCCCGGAGTTCTCGAGCTGGAGCCCGTTCAGCGCGCCGCCATAGTCCGGCGTCTCGCTCGTCTGCAGCAGCTCGTCCAGGTGCCGGACGACGTCGTCAAGAGAGGGCATGCGGGGCTCGGTGTGCGGCGCTCGTGGTCGGCGCTTCTGCTCTGGGCTCATGATCTGCGCTCATGCTCTACGCTCGGGGGTGGGCGCAGCCCCCGAGCGATCCCGCTCACGCGGTCGTGCACGTCATGTACGCCATCCATATATGATGTCGCGTCGCGAGGCGTCGCGAGGCGTCGCGTCCCGGGCGCTATCGCGCCGGGCCGGCGGCGACGGTCATCTTCCCGGCGCGGAGGAGCGCCCCCACGGAGTCGACGGCGGCTCGGGTCGCGGCCGGGATCTCCTTCTCGAGCGTCGGGTTGAGCACGAGGAGGACGACGTCGTCGCTGGTGCCGAGCGAGATGACGCGCGGGCGGAAGCGACCCTCCTTCACCTCGCGCGCCACGATCATGAAGGCCTTCGGCAGGTCGATGACGACGCTGCCGAGGGTGACGCTCGGCGCGACGGCGTTCTGGTTGGAGTTCGAGCCGATCACGCGTACGCCGTTTCGCTCGCGCGCGGCCTGGAAGACGCCCAGGCCGGCGGCGTCGGCGTTCTGGAAGATGACGTCGGCGCCCTGCCCGATCTG
>JBJMNL010000017.1:0-7565 GCA_045804285.1 Gemmatimonadaceae bacterium | reverse complement strand
GCGTCGGCATCCGGCTCCACCTGAACGACTCTCTGAGCCACGGGCTCGGCCCACCGGCGTCAGGCGAGGTTCATCTGCCGGAGCAGCGCGCGGAATCTGGGGTGGGCGTGCAGTGGTGTGAACAGGAACGAGCCCTTGATCCCGTACGCCGGCCCGGTGCGGTCCGCCACCGCACGCTCCAGCCAGTCCAGCGCCCGGTCGGCGTCGCCGAGGCCCGTGTAGACGTACGCGAAGTGGTAGGGCGAGACGTAGGCGCGCTGCGCCCGCTCCTCGAGCTCGCGCAATAGCTCTCGTGCCTTTGCCGCGTTGCCGGCCATGGCATGCGCCTCTCCCAACTGGCCCAGCCACAGTGTGTTCGCCCGGGAGATCGAAACCGCTCGCTCCAATTCGGCCAGCCCGTCATCCTGCCTTCCCGTGAGGAAGTACGCCCACCCGAGCGTGGCCCGAGCGCGATCGTAGCCGGGGTCGAGCTCCACCGCCTCCTCGGCCGCGACGACCGCCTCGTGGTATCGCCCGGCGCGCAGGAGCGTCGTCACGCCATCTATCCGGTGAGCCAGCGGGTCCAGCTCGTGGGCGCGATGCTGCAGCGCGAGGGCCTCGTCGTAGCGCCCGAGTGCCGCGCACAGGCGTCCGTACAGGTCGAGGGTGTCGGCGCTGCTGGGGCTCAGCTCCAATGCCCGCTTGAAGTCCTGCTCGGCCCCAGCCCAGTCGAACTCGCGTACGCCTTTCAGGTACCCCATCGTGCAGTGCGCCGCGCCCAGCTCGGGATCGAGCGTGAGCGCCCTGGCCGCGGCCTCCGCCGCGCGCCGATACGCGACGTCGGGCGCCCTCACGCCGTTCTCGGCCGACTCGGTATACAGCATGGCCAGGTGCGCGTAGGCGAGAGCGAACGTCGGGTCGCGAGCGACCGCACGCTCGAAGCACGCGATCGCGCGATCGCTCGTGTCCGGCGTGTACCGGATGTACAATTGCCGGCCCTGCAGAAAGAGCTGATAGGCCTGGATGTCGTTCGTCGGCTCCCGGCGCACGCGCGTCCGCTCGGCGGGCGACAGCTCCGTCTCGAGCGCGGCGGCGATGCAGAGCGCGACGTCCGTCTGGATCGAGAAGATGTCGGTGAGCCGCCGGTCGTACGTCTCGGCCCACAGCTGCCGGTCGGTCTCGACGTCGAGGAGCGTCGCCACGATGCGCACGCGGTCGCCGGCGTGCCGGACGCTGCCGTCGAGCAGTTTCGTGGCGCCGAGCGTGGCCCCGATCTCCTTCAGGCTCCGCTCCCGCTGCTTGAACGGCATCACCGAGCCGCGGGCGATCACCGTGAGGGCGCGGATCTTCGACAGGTGCGCGATCACGTCCTCGGTGATCCCGTCCGCGAAGTACTCGTTCGCCGGGTCCGCGCTCAGGCTGAGGAAGGGCAGCACCGCGACGGACGCGCACCGCGTGGGGCCAGCGCCGGCCGGCGTCGGCCGGCGCCTCGCCGCCCCGTCGCGCAGCCGTTCCGCCAGCGCGGCCACCTCCGGGTCGGGCTCGAGGTCGAGGTCCACGCGCAGGCGGCTCGCGTACTCGCTCGCGTGCTGGATCACGCCGGCGCGGTCGCCCGAGGCGTCGAGCGCGCGCAACAACGCCTGTGCGTACGCGCCGGAGTACGGGTCGGCGGCCACGAGGCGGCGACAGGTGCCCACCCTGCCGTGCACGTCCCCGGATCGCTCCTGGCGCTCGGCGAGCGCGAGCAGCGCGCCGACGTACGCGTGGGCGATCTCGCCCCGGCGTTCGTCGAGCCAGTAGCCGAACTCCGTCGAATCGTCCAGATGGAATCCGTCCAGCAGCGGGCCGGTGTAGAGCCGCACGACGCGCTCGTAGTCGTCCGCCGCGATCGCCGCGCGCAGCTCGTGCAGGTCGCAGCTCAGGCGGGACGGGTTCAGCAGCAGTGCGTCGCCCGCCGAGGCGATCGCGCTCTCGCCGAGCGTCGAGCGTAGCACGTGGACCGCGAGGTTGAGCAGTCGGCGCGCGTTGGCCTGGTCGCGCTCGGGCCAGAGCAGCGCCATCGCCCGGTCGCGCGAGAGCGGCTGCGGCCACGCGGCGACGACGAGCGCGAGCAGCGCGATGCGGTGACGCTGCGCCGGTGGGCCGGCGACGGGAGCATTTCCGGAGCGGAGGGACGCGCCCCCGAGCAGTTGGACCGTGATCACCGTCGCCGGCCTCTCTGCTAATCCGTGGCTAACTCCCAGCGCAAGGAGCGGCTAATCGTCGCCGCTCATTCTTGGCGTGGGTACCGGACAACCTACACCACGCGAGGCGACGATGAGACCCACCTTTCGGCTGCTTGCCGGGATTACCCTGCTGGTCGGATGCGGCGACCCGACGACCGTCACCGAGAACGCCACCCGGCCACAGGCGGTGGCGGCGAGCCAGGCGGGACTCGGCGCGAGCGTCGACCGAGACCTGGCGACGCTCCGTCGGGCGACGGCGGCGTTCCACCAGTTCGCGACGGCCGCGGACGCCGGTTGGTCGGCGCAGATCACGCCGTGCATGTCGGATCCGACCGCCGGCGGGATGGGTTTCCACTACGGCAACACCAGCCTCATTGACGGCGCCGTGCAGGTCGACCAGCCGGAGCTACTGCTCTACGAGCCGGAGAAGAACGGCCGGCTGCGCCTGGTGGCCGTGGAGTACATCATCCCGTACACCTTCCACGCCCGTGGCGCCGAGCCGCCGGTGCTGTTCGGCCGACCGTTCCAGCAGAACGACACGTTCCAGCTCTGGGGGCTCCACGCGTGGGTCTGGGAAGACAACCCGAGCGGCATCTTCGCCAACTGGAACCCGCGCGTCACCTGCGAGCACACCACGAACGTGTCTCGCATGGCGCACCACTGATGAACACGGACACTCGAGGGGAGAGCACGGATGCCGAAGTTCATCATCGAACGTGAGGTCCCGAACGCGGGGGCCCTCTCGGCCGCCGAGCTGAGAAGCGTCGCGCAGCGGTCGGTCGCCGCACTGCTGCGGCTCCATCCCGGCATCCAGTGGGTGCAGAGCTTCGTGACCGAGGACAAGATCACGTGCGTGTACATCGCACCCGACGCCGAGGTGATCCGGGAGCACGCCCGGCTCGGCGGATTCCCGGCCGATCGCGTCCTCGAGGTGGCGAAGATCATCGATCCGACGACGGCGGAGTGGAGCGAGCAGGAGGCCGCGCCGGAGGCGTAGCGAGTCGGCCTCCGATCCCGAAGGTGCGATGCCCCGGCGCCGCGAGGTCGGCAGCGCCGGGGCATCGTGCGCGGAGGGCACAGGGCACGGGGCCTCACGCGTCCCGAGGCACGCTACGCCCTCGGCCCTACGCCCTAGGCCCTCGCTCAGTCGTACGCCACGCGCGGGTCCGCCTTCGCGTACGCGAGGTCGGTGAGCAGGTTGACGGTGACGAAGACGAGGCTGAGGAAGAGCACCGTGCCCTGGATCGCCGGCAGGTCGCGGCGGGCGATGGCGTTGACGACGTAGCGGCCGAGGCCGGGCCAGCTGAAGATCGTCTCGGTGAGGATGCTCCCGGTCAGGTAGTAGCCGAAGTCGAGACCGAGGACGGTGATGATCGGGATGAGCGCGGTGCGCAGCGCGTGGCGGGTCACGACGACGCGCTCGCGGAGCCCCTTGGCGCGCGCCGTCCGCACGAAGTCGCCGCCGAGCACCTCGAGCATGCTGGAGCGAGTGACGCGAGCCAGGAAGGCGATCGAGCGGGAGCCGAGGGCGAGCGCGGGGAGGACGAGGTACTGCGCCTTGCCGTAGCCCGACGGCGGGAGCCAGCGCAGCACGACGCCGAAGACGAGGATCAGGATCAGGCCGACCCAGTACACGGGGAAGGAGATCCCCAGGTACGCGACGCCTAACGCGACCCGGTCGAACCAGCCACCCGGCCGGCGCGCGCTGAGCACGCCGATGGTGATCCCGGCCGCCGAGGCGAGGAGCATCGCGGCGCCGGCGAGGAGGAGCGTCTTGGGAAAGCGCTCGGCGATGTCGCGCAGGATCGGGCGGCCGGTGATGTAGGAGCGCCCGAGGTCGCCGCGGAGCACGCCGCCCGCGTAGGAGGCGAACTGCACGGGGAGCGGCTCGTCGAGCTTCAGCTCCTTGCGCAGGCGCGCGATCGTCGCCGCGTCGGCGCGCTCGCCGACCATCTCCTGCACCGGGTCGCCGGGGGCGACGTAGAGCAGGAGGAAGACGACGACGAGGACGCCGGCGAGGGTCGGAAGGGCGAGGAGGAGGCGGCGGGCGACGAAGGAGAGCATGCGATTCGGGGGTGGGGAACCGGGCGTCGGGAGCGGGAGCGCCGGCTACTCCCGACTACCTACTTCCCATTCCCGCCGCCGTCGATCACCACGTCCGTCCAGCGCTGCCCGTTGAAGATCGTCGGCGGGGTGAACCCCTTGAGCCACGGCTGGGTCGCGTAGAGCTCGTTGTAGAAGAAGAGGAAGAGCATCGGCGCGTCCTGGAAGGCGACCGAGTCCGCCTGGCGGTAGAGGGCGGCGCGCTTCGCCTCGTCCTGCTCGCGGTGCGAGGCGTCGACGAGCTTGTCGAAGGCGGGGTTGGCGTAGAACGACACGTTGCCGCCGACGCCCTTGTTCGACGAGTGGAGGAGGGGGAAGAGGAAGCTCTCGGCGTCCGGGTAGTCGGCGAACCAGTCCTTGACGATCATGTCCACCTCTCCCTTGCGCGCCGCCTCGCGCGCGGCGGCGCTCTCGCGCTGCACGAGCTTCGTGCGGATGCCGGCAGCGTTGAGGTAGCTCTGGATGGACTGGGCGAGGCGTGGGAAGGGGGCGGTCTGGGAGCTCCAGAGCTCGACGTCGATCCCGTTCGGGTGGCCGGCGGCGGCGAGGAGCTGCTTCGCCCGGGCCGGGTCGTAGCCGTAGGGGGCGCGCGCGCTGTCGCCGCCGGGCAGGAGCGGCGGGACGACGCCGGCGGCGACGCGGCCGCGGCCGCCGATCACCTGGCCGACGAGCGTCGGCACGTCGACCGCGTAGTTGATCGCCTGTCTGACGCGCGGGTCGGCGAGCGGCCCGCGGGTGGTGTTGATCGCCACGTAGTAGTAGCGGAGCGCCGGCACCGACTCGAGCTTCGCCTGCTTCTCGTCGGTCTGGTCCCACCGCTGCGCCTCGGTCTCCGGCACCTGGAGGACGTCGACGTTGCCGCTCTCGAACTCGGCGACGGCGGTGCTGGGCTCGGGGATGATGCGGGCGAGGAGGGTGTCGGACTTCGGGGCGCCGCCGAAGTACTCCTTGTTGGCGACGAACTTCAGGTAGTCATCGTGCCGCCACTCGGCGAGCTTCCACGGCCCCGTGCCCACCGGCTTCTCGCCGAAGTCGGCCGCCGCCGTGGGCGGGACGACCGAGGCGACGGGCATGGCGAGCAGCTTCGGGAAGATGGCGAGCGGCTCGGCGAGGGTGATGACGACCGTGCTGTCGTCGGGCGCGGCGAGCCCGGCGACGGTGGGCGCCTTGCCGTCGCTGTAGGCGCGCGCGCCGCGGATCGGGTAGAGGGGCCAGCCGCGGCCGCCCGTCTGCTTCGGGTCGAGCACGCGGCGGAAGCTGGAGACGACGTGCGCGGCGACGAAGGGCGTGCCGTCGTGAAACTTCACGCCGCGCCGCAGGTGGAAGGTGTAGGTCAGCCCGTCCGGGGAGAGCTCCCAGCGCTCGGCGAGGGCGGGCTCGACGCGCGCGTCGGGGGTGAAGCGCACCAGGCCGTCGAACAGGTAGCCGACCGCGCGTCCCGTGGGCACGTCGGTGGAGCGCGCGGGGTCGAGCGAGCGCGGGTCGTAGTTGTCGCGCGAGTCGACGAGCGTGCGGCGCTGGGGGGCCGAGTCGCCGCCCGTGCAGGCGGCGGCGAGGGCGAGGAGCAGGGCGGGGAGGGCGCGGCGCATGGAGGCGGGGCGGAGGCGGGCGACGGAGCGGGGGCGGAGATGCGGGAGTGGGGAGTCGGGGATCGGGAGTCGCCGCGCTCGGGATGCCCCGAGCGGCGCGGCACTCGACTCGCGATCCCCGACTCCCCACTCCCGCTTCATGCGCCGAGGCGCAGCGGTTGACATAGCCCCGTCGTACGCGAGAACTTACGCACCCTCACCCCCACGCGTCAAACGTTGAGTTACCTCCTGTTCGCCGACGACAACGCGGACATGCGCCGCATGGTGCAGTCGCTGCTGGAGTCGGCCGGCCACGAGGTCGCGCTCGTCCCGGACGGCTCGGCGGCGCTCGCGTCGATCCAGGAGCACGAGCCCGACCTGCTGATCCTCGACCTCGCCATGCCGAACATGACGGGGGTCGACGTCTGCCGCACCGTGAAGGCGAACCCGTTCACGGCGCGCATCCCCGTGCTGATGCTGACGGCGGAGGACGGGATCGACTCCAAGGTCGAGGGGTTCGAGGCGGGGGCGGACGACTACCTCGCCAAGCCGTTCGACCCCCGCGAGCTGCGGGCCCGCGTCTCGGCGCTGCTGCGGCTCGTGCGGCGCGAGGCCGACCGCAACCCGACGAGCGGCCTGCCCGGCGGACGCGCGATCGAGGAGGAGATCGCCCTCCGCGTCGCGCGCCGGCAGCGGTTCGCGGTCTGCTACCTGGACCTCGACAACTTCAAGGCGTTCGCCGACACCTTCGGCTTCACGCTCTGCGACCAGGTGATCCGCGACATGGGGGGGGCGCTCCGCGCGGCCACGGGCGCGGTGGGCGCGCAGGGGGACTTCGTCGGGCACATCGGAGGGGACGACTTCATCATCGTCACCGCCGACGACAAGGGGGAGCCGGTGGCGGGGGAGAGCGCGAAGCGCTTTCGCGAGGTGATCACGCGCGCCGTGGGGGAGGAGGTGGCGGCGGCGGGGAGCTTCATCGGCCGCGACCGCGACGGCGCGCTCCGGCGCTTCCCGCTGGCCGGCGTATCCGCCGCCGTCCTCCTGGTCGATCCGGCGCGCTGGGTGTCGATGACGCACCTTGGCGCCGCGGCGGCGGAGCTCAAGCGGCTGGCCAAGCAGCGCGGCGACGGCACCATCCTCGCCGGCGTGGTGTAGGCGAGAGCAGAAGGGGGACGGGCCAGCGAATGGCGCCGCCCCGCTGTACCAGAGCCGGCTCCTCGCCGTCCGTAACCCCTCGCGCGCGCCCCGCGTCCTCTCTGGGCCTGGTCCGCGCCCGTCCACAGCACTCCGCCGCCGCCGGCGAGCCTCACTTCGCGATCCTGGCTTCGCGACCCTGGCATCGCGACGCCGGATTCGCGATCCTGACCTTGCGATCCTGGCGGCGTGCTCGCTCACCGAGACCGATGACCTTCCCGACCGACGATCCCGGCCGCCCGGCCGCGCGTGGCAGTGCGAACGAGCCGTACCATTACCGCCGCCGGCTGGGGGCCCGCGACCTCTGGGTCGCGGCCGGGATCGGGGCGGCGGCCGGCGTGACCGCGTTCTACGTCGCGTCGCTCCTGCTGCAGCGCACGCCGCTCGAGACGCCGCGCGTGGCGGCGGGCGCGGCGCCGGGCTCCCGTGGCACCAGCGGCGGGCGCGGCCGGCGCGGCTGGCGCCCGGCGCGCCCGCGCCGCTCGACCGAGGC
>JBJMNL010000016.1:0-12021 GCA_045804285.1 Gemmatimonadaceae bacterium | reverse complement strand
CGCTCCAGGTACTCGCGCTTGATCACCGCCCAGAGCTTAACCATGGCCGCTCATCCCCGGCTCGACGTTTCGCGCGCCGACCTTCTGGAGGAAGATCTCGTGGAGCGAGGGGCGCACCAGCTCGAACCGCTCGACACGCGCCCCGGCATCGACGAGCCGCCGGAGCAGCACCTGCGGGTCGGCCCCCTCGGCCAGCTCGAGCTCGAACGACCGATTGAGGTCGTCGACGCGCGTGACGAGCGCCCGGTCGTGCAGCGTCGCCGCCACCGCGCCGCCGGCGCCGTCGGCGAGGCGCAGCGCCACGTACCGCCCGCCGTGCTCCTCCTTCACCGCCGAGACGGCGCCGTCGAGCACCTTGCGCCCGCCGGCGATGATGCAGACGGCGTCGCACATGCGCTCCGCGTTGTCCATCAGGTGAGTGCTGAAGATGACGGTCTTGCCGGCGCGCTTCAGCTCGAGCACGGTGTCCTTGAGCACCTGCGCATTGATCGGATCGAGCCCGCTGAACGGCTCGTCGAGGATGACGAGGTCGGGCTCGTGCAGCAGCGCGCCGATGAACTGCGCCTTCTGCTGCATGCCGCGCGAGAGCTCGTCCACGCGGGCCCGCCCCCAGTCGCGCGCCTCGGTCTTCAGGGCCAGCCGCTCGAGCCACTCGTCGATGCGGCGGTCGGCGACGCGGCCGGGCACTCCCTTGAGCTCGGCCAGGAAGCGCAGCACCTCGCGCACCCGCATCTTCTTGTACAGCCCGCGCTCCTCGGGGAGGTAGCCGACGCGGTCGGTGACGCCACGCGTGCCGAGTGGCTGCCCGAGCACCGAGATCTCCCCCGCGTCGGGGGCGATGATCTCGAGGATCATCCGGATGGTGGTCGTCTTGCCGGCGCCGTTGGGGCCGAGGAGGCCGTAGACGGTGCCGCGGGGGACGGCCAGGGAGAGGTCCTCGACGGCGACGTGTCCGTCGTAGCGCTTGGTCGCGCCGCGCACGAGCACCGCGGCGTCGCGCGGGTCGAGGGGCGCGGCGCCGGCCGTCGGTGACGAGTCGATCTGTCGCCGGGCGGCGGCGACGGGCGCGGTCATGTGGGAGACACCTCGGTGGGATTGGGCTGCGAGTCGTACGAGCGCCGCGGGCGGCTTGTTCCAGCGGCCGGCCGGTGGCGGAGCACGATGACGAGCGCGGGGAGGTAGATGAGCGCGACGACCCACGGCAGAGCGGTGGGCATCAGCACGTTGCGGGTCGTCCAGTCGAAGCTGAAGGCGAGCCAGCCGGCGAACGCTGCCCAACTGCACCAGGTGAGGTTCAGCGCCTCGCGCTGCGTGCGCGCGACGAGCCAGAGCGGCAGCGCGTCGTAGAAGAAGGGGAACTGCGGGATGCACGCCATGGCGAGCAGGAGCCGCCCCTCCGGGGTGCGCCAGCGGAGGGCGGCGAGGAGGAGGAGCGGGCCGAGCAGCGTCGCGATCGGGATCTTTGCGTAGGGCGAGCTGCGTGCGTTGTGCAGCCATTCGAGTGGCCATGCGGGCACGAGGGCGACGCCGGCCACGACGAGTGCCAGGGCACCGAGCACGGCACCCCCGGTCGGCCGGGCGGCGAACGCGGCGAGGCCGAGGTTCGGCTTGACGACGAGCAGGCCGCGGGCGATGCCGGGAAAGGCCGATGCCGCCATGATAAAGGGTGCCCACTGCGCGCCGTGCGCCGCGAACAGGAAGGGGACCGAGAAGAAGAGCGGCAGCCGCTCGTAGCCGTCCCGTGTCACCGTGTAGCCGAGCAGGGCGCAGGAGATGGTAAAGAAGAGGGCGCCCGCAACGTGGTAGGAGAAGGGGGTGAGGGGGAGCAGCACGAAGGCAGCGGGGAGCGGGTAGAACCAGTCTTGGTCGAACGGGTAGGCACGGGCCACGACTACCGTGTAGGGGTCGAGGCCGTGCAGCAGAGCCACCGCAGCGCGGTAGGTGGTGGTGACGTCGCCCGCCATCTTGTCGGGGAGGAGTAGGAGCATGGCGAGGCAGAGCGCTCCCCCCCACAGGCCCGCCAGCAGCGCGACCAGGGCCCGGCGGCCGCGCGTGGGGGCAGTCGGCGGCGGCGCCACGGCGTCGCTCATGACGCGCGCTCCCGACCGGGGCCGAGCGACCGCCGGGCGCGAGCCAGGGCCTCTTCGGCCCACGCCGGAAATTCGCCCTCGTTAGGCCGGCGGAGAATCATGAGGACGGCGGGCGCGAAGAGGAGCGGGCCGATCCACGGCCACGCTCCCGTCGTGCCCGTCCACTGAGCTGGGGCGAGGCCGCCGCGCGCGAGCCAACCCTGGAATGCGACGAGGCTGAGCAGGGCGGCGAGCGCCGACTCGCGAAAGGTGCGCGGCACGAGGAGGAGCAGGAGCTGGTCGTAGAAGGCGATGATCTGCGGGACGCATGCGAGGAGAGCGACGAGGCGCGCCTCCGGCCGCCGCCAGCGCAGCAGCACGAGAAGGGCGAGCGCTCCTCCGGGGAGCGTCACGGGGGCGCGGTAGTTCGCCGCGGTCCCTTGTCGAAGCACCTGAAGCCAGTCGGGGGGCCAGCGAGGGAGGAGGAGGAGGCTGAGTAGCAAAAGCGCCGCGGCGCCGGCGATGCCGCGCCACGACGGCCGCGCCCCGACCGCGGCGAGGCCAAGGTTCGGCTTGGCGGCGGCGAACATACCGCACCAGGGAAGGAGCCAGGCCGCGGCAAGCAGTGGCGACCACTGCACCATGGTCGCGGCGCTGAGAAATGGTCCGCTCGCGAGCAGCGGGAGGCGCGCGTAGCCGTCGCGCGTCAGCGCCCAGGCGAGGAGCGCGGCGCTCGCGCCAAAGAAGACGGCGCCCGCTACGTGAGCGGGAAGGCCGGCGAGTGGGAGCGCCACGAGTGCCGCGGGCAGCGGGTACTTGAAGTAGGCGTCGAACGGATACGGGCCGGTGGGGCGGATGACCTCGTAGGGGTTCTGCCCCGCGAGCAGGGCACGCGCGGCGCGCCAGGACCAGGTGAAATCGCCGGCGAGCATGCCTGCGTGGGAGAGGTGCGCGTAGCACCCCACGGCCACGACGACGCCCACCGCGATGGCGAGCAGAAGGCGGGCGCGCCACGGCGACCGTCCGTCGGTCACGCGCCGGCCCAGAACGACCGGCACGCGTTCGTCCGTGCTCATGGTTCCCTCCACGAGTTGCTCGTGCGCCGCCAGAGGCCCGTCAGGCGAGCGCCTCGCCGAGCGATGCGGTCGGTCCAGGCGGGCACCGTGCCTACGTTCGCGCGCCGGAGCACCCTGAGCAGACAGGACCGAAGGTACAAGAGGGGCACGATACAGATCGCTGAGGCGCCAGCCCACGCGGAGAAGGAGTCGTAGGGATGCGTCACGGCACCTCCGACGGCGTTTCGGGCCGCGATCGGCGCCAGAGCCGTGGCCACTCGACGGCGCGTTCCAGCCACGCCGGCACCGGCCCGTCGTTCGGCCGGCGCAGCACGAGCACGAGGCAGGGCAGATAGCAGAACGCGAGCAGCAGCCATGTGCTCGTGTGCACCGCCGCGGCGTACGGGGAGGGGTCGGCGGCGACGACGCCGATCGGCACGGCGTAGCTCGCGAGCGCGAGCGCGAGCGCCTGCACACGTGTCGCGGGGACCATCGCGAGTAGCGGGAGCGCCTCGTAGACGAATCCGCTCTGCGGCACACAGGCGAGGGCGGCGAGGAGTCTCGCCTCCGGCCGCCGCCAGCGCAGCAGCGCGAGGAGGGGGACTCCCCACGCCATGCGCGCCGGCACTGCGAACTGAGGGCCCGTCGCCAACGCCGAAAACCATGCGGCTGGCCACCATGGCCACAGCACCGCCGTGGCGAGCAGCGCCGCGGCGGGGGCAGCGAGCCGCCGCCAGCGTGGGTCCGCCGCCCAGAGACTGAGGCCCACGTTGGGCTTGGCCGACCAGAGCACGGTGGCCCCCGGGAGGAGCGCCGCGGCCGTCAGGAGTGGCGCCCACTGCCCGACGACGACGGCGTACAGGCACGGTGCGCTCACGAGAATGGGCAGCAGTGCCCAGCCGCGTGCGGTGAGACCGTAGGTGAGCAGGGCGACGCCGACGCCCTCGAAGGCCGCGCGGGCGGCAACCGTCGGAAGCGTCGCCACGAAGGGCCAGACGATCGCGAGCGCCGGCAACGGGTAGTAGAGTGCCCACGGCCAGAAGAACGGACGCCCGCTCGGCCCAACGACGTCGTACGGGTTCGATCCGGCGGCCCACGCCCGCGCCCCGAACAGCAACTGGTCGAGGTCGCCCGAGCCTCCGACGCGGCCCGACAGCGCTCCCGCGAGCGCACCCGCCAGGAGGGCGGCGGCCAGGCGAGCGCGGCGGGTCGCGCCAGGGCTCGGCGTCATGGCTTCCCCGCCACTTTCGCCGCCAGGCGGTCGGCCCACGCCGGCACCGGCCCCCGGTTCGGACGGCGAAGGACGATCACCAAGCAGGGTAGATAGAGCGCCACGACGGACGCGATGCCGGCCGCGTGAAAGTAGCTCGACGTCGTCCGCCCGTCCCACGTCAGGCCTCCGCCGATGTACGCGACGTAGCTGAAGATGGCCAGCCAGAGCGCTTCGCGGGTGCTTCGCGTGACGAGGAAGAGCGGGAGCGCTTCGACGACGATCGGCGTCTGCGGCGTGCAGGCGAGCGCGAGCAGGAGTCGCGCCTCCGGCTGCCGCCAGCGGAGGGCCGCCAGGAGCAGCAGCGGGCCGCCGGCGCGGAGAAGCGGCGCGCTGACGTGGCTAGCGCTGTGAATATTCGCCAGCCACTCGGCGGTCCACGACGGCCACGCTGCGAAGCTCGCGCCGAGGAGCGCCGTGCCGCCGGCGATGGCTGCCGCCGCCCAGCGGCGGGGGGCGCCCGGCCGGGGATCGGTGAGCCTCGCCGCCGCGAGGGCGAGGCCGAGATTCGGTTTCGCCAGGAGCACTCCGCCGAGCGCTGGCAACAATGTCGCCGCGATCAGCAGAGGCGACCACTGCACGAGCACGACGCAGTGGACGAACCCCATGCTCGCGAAGAGCGGCAATCTGGCCCAGCTCTCTCGTGTGACCGCCCACGCGAGCAGACCCGTGGTGACGGCACAGAAGGCCGCCCGTGCGGCGACCAGCGGGAGCCACGCGAGCGGCCAGGAGAGGATGACCGCGGGCAGCGGGTAGAAGAATGGGAACTCGTATTCGAAATGCCGCCCGGGACCGATCTCCTGGTACGGGGACGTCCCGCGGCCGAGCGCCCGCGCCGCCGCCCAGATCTGGTCGAAGTCGGACGTGTACCCGGGCTCGGCGTGCGCGACATGCGTCGCATAGGCCGCCGCCGCCGCGGCTACGAGCAGCGCCACGGCCAGGCGCGCGCTCCGCGACGGGGCGGGATCGTCGAGCCGGACCAGCTCCGACCGGCGACTGAGCGTCGCATCGTACGACGGCGCGGAGGCGGGGACGGCGGGCCTCACTCCTGCTCCGAGCTCCGATTGGTCCCCTGCCGCAGGCGGCCCCACCGCCGCGGACGCGTCGGTCGTGCCCCGGCGGTGGCCAGTACATCCAGCCACCACGGAATGTCCCCCACGTTCGGCCGCCGCAGCACCATCCACGTGCACGGCAGATAGATGAACGGGACCATCAGGTCGCCGCACGCCTCCATCCACCCTTGAATCGACGGGTCGGTCTGAACGAGGCCAACCGCGAAGAACGTCACGTACGTCAGGTACGCGAGGAGAATGGACTCGCGCAACGTCGTGGCGACGAGGAAGAGGACGATGCACTCGTACGGGCCGGGCGTCTGCGGGATGCAGGCCAGTGCCGAGACGAGCCTCGCCTCCGGACGGCGCCAGCGCAGCAGCGCGAGGAGAACGAGCGCTCCACCCGGACGGGTGATCGGGGCGCGTATGTGCGACGTATCACGCAGCGCGTCCAGCCAGTCTCCGACCCAGGTGGGGAGAAGGACGAAGCTCAACGCCACCAGCCCGGCGGCACCGAGGAGCGCGGGTAGAATCGCGTTCCTCGGAACGACTGAAGCTCCGATACCCAGGCCGACGTTGGGCTTCACGACGAGAAGGCCGCCGAGGGCCGGGATGAGCGCGGCGGCGGTGAGCAGGGGGGACCATTGGACGAGCCACGCCGCCTGCAGGAAGGCCATGCTCGCGAACACCGGGAGACGGAAGTACCCCTCGCGCGTGATGGCGTAGGCGAGCAACGCGGCCGACCCGCCGAAGAAGAGGCCGCGCGCCATGGCGAGCGGAAAGGGCGCCAGCGGCATGGCGACGAGCACCGCCGGCATCGGATAGTAGAGTCCCCAGTCGTTGCTACGATGCACCACCGGCGCGAGCAGCGTGTACGGGTTCTGCCCCGACAACACCGCCCTCGCACCTTTCCAGACCGGGTCGAAGTCGCTGCCCTGCTGGAGAATCCGGAGCCCGCGCGAGAACACGGCGCCGCCGCTCGCGATTCCGATGATCGTGGCGAGTGCGGTGCGCACGGCGCGAGAGGGGCGGGCCAGCGCGCTCACGGTCCTCCCCCTGGCGCACGACCTACAGATCCCGAGCCTCGGCCGCTCAGCGCGGTCGACGAGAGCGGGCTCACGTGGCCGCACCCTCTGCGCGCGTGGCGCCATCGTCGGTGGCGCGCCATGCTGCGCTCACCGGATGGCGGGGACGCTGCCAGAGCACGATGAGCAGCGCGGGCAGGAAGACGCCGAACGTCACGTAGGGCTGCGCCGCCGGAATGTAGTCGTTCGTGACTACCCCCGGCCGTAGTGTCGCCACCCAGCCGAGCCATGCCAGGAGGCTCGAGACTGTGAGCAGCAGCGATTCGCGCCACGTGCGTGGAATCAGCCAGAGCGGGAGCTGGTCGTAGAAGAACAACATGTGCGGAATGCACGCCAGCACCGCGAGAAGCCGCGCGCCCGGCAGCCGCCACCGCACGAGGGAGAGAAGCAGGAGCACGCCCCCGAAGGTCGCCACCGGGGCGTGATAGATGGCGTGCTGCGTGCCGACGAGGTGCAGCCAGTCGAGCGGCCAGCGCGGCACCAGGGCGAGGCTCGCGACGACCAGGGCGAACGCGCCCACGGCGCCACGCCACGTTGGCCGGTACGCGGCGAGGGCGAGCCCGATGTTGGGCTTCGCCACCGCCGCGCCACCCAACCAAGGCAGCACTGCCGCCGCGGTGACGAGCGGCGACCACTGGCCGAGCGTGGCGGCGAGGATGAACGGCCCGCTCGGGAAGAGGAGCAGCCGGTGCCATCCGTCGCGCGTCACGCCGTAGGCGAGCAGCGCGCTCGATAGACCGAAGAACAGGGCGCCCGCCAGCGGCATCGGCAGCCACGCGAACGGCGCGACGAGCATCGCGGCCGGTAGCGGGTAGAGGAAGGGGGCATCACGGCCAGCACTGACGTGAAGCGGGTGCAGATATGGGTTCCCTCCCGCCAGCAGCGTGCGCGCGTGATACCAGAAGACGAGGAAGTCCGGCGCCCCACCCTGACGCGCCAGTGCGAGCCCGCAGAAGGCCCCAGCGATCGCACCGATCGCGACCGCCGTGAGGAGCCGGTGGGCGCGCGGGAGCTTTGGCGGCGGCGGGTCCGCGAGGTCGAGGGCCTCGACGAGTCGGCGACGTAGTCGGAGCGGCCGAAGCAACGTGTCGCTTGTGGCGGAGAGAACGAGGGCGGCACCGCCATCGCGGCCGGCGGGACCGACGTGCCCCAGGGACGGGGTCACGAACATGCCGCTCCATCATTGGATCGGCAAGCAGGCGCGTCCGCCAGTTGCTGCCCGGACCAGCCAGACTGTCGCGTGGCTTCGGCAGCACGCGCGAACGGCTCGACGAGCGCCGTGCGCCCATCCTCCCCCGCGTTGCGCATGCGCAGCACGAGCAGGAGCGTCGGGATGTACACCAGCCCGATGACCCACGCGCCCGCCGCGTCCAATCCGCCCCCCGAGCGCGGCCGCACCGCCCACCATCCCACCACTCCTACCCAACTCGCCCCTGACAGCGCCAGCATCTGCCGCCACGTCCGCGGGACGAGCCACAGGAGCAGCTGGTCGTAGAAGTACAGCACCTGCGGCACGCACGCCATCACGAGCAGCAGTCGCGCCTCGCGCGTACGCCAGCGGAGTAGCGCCAGCAGCAGCACCACGCCCCCCACGCGAAGCACGGGCGGCGCGTGGTGCGGCGTCTGCGCGAGCGCCGCCCGCCAGCCGCTCACCCACCCCGGGAGCACGGCGAACGAGATCGCGATGATGATCGCCCCGCCGACGATCGCCCACCGACTTGGCCGATAGACGAATACCGCCAGGCCGAGGTTGGGCTTCGCCGACCCGACCCACTGCAGCCCTGGAAGCAGCGCGGCCGCCGCGAGCAGTGGCGACCACTGCGTGTTCGCGGCCGCCATGAAATAGGGCGCGGCAGTGAACAGGAGCAGGCGCCACAACCCGTCGCGCGTGACGCCGAACGCGAGCAGCGCGGTCGAGATGCCGAAGAAGAGCGCCCCCGCCCGGTCGGGCGGCAGCGGCGCGAACGGCATCGCGACGAGCGCCGCCGGGAGCGGGTAGAAGAACGGGGAGGAGAAGGGGAATGGCCCCGTCGTCTGGATCACCACGTACGGGTCGTGCCCCTGCAACAGGATCCGAGCGGCGCGCCAGGGCCAGGTGAAGTCCTTCGCCGCGAAGCGCGGGTTGGCGTGGAGCGGGCTCCAGACGAGCAGGTAGCCGATGACGCCAGCCGTGAGCGCGCATGCCAGGCGCGCCGGCAGCGGCACCCGACCGGTCGGCTCGGCGTGCTGTGATCGATCGCTCATCGGTCTGGGCGGACAGGGGCTGGCGGGTGCGCGCCAGGCGCGCATCCTGGCGCGCGACGGTGCGACGCGTCACCATCTTGGTCGTCCATCACCTGACGGACGACCGGATACGGTGCGAACGCACGAGGCTACGCCACCGTCCCGGGTTTGTCCACAGACCTCGCGCGCGCCGCGAACGGCACGCGTGTCCCTGCCCCGCCGCATCGTGAGCGAACCGAGCGTAGCGCACGATCCCACCCGCTGGTCCGCGGCCTGGCGAGCCGCCTTCGGCCCGCGCTGGCGCACCGAGCTCGTCCTGCTCGGCGCGCTCGCCGGCGCATTCGCCGCGCTCACCCCGCTCTCCGACCCCGACCTCCCCATCCACCTCGCGACGGGGGAGTGGATCGCGCGGCACGGCGCGGTGCCGTTCGTGGAGCCCTTCGCCTGGACGCGCGCCGGGGCGCCGTTTCAGGCGTACTCCTGGCTCCCCGAGCTGCTCTTCTATCTCGCGCTCGAAGCGGCCGGCCCGGTTGGGCTGCGCATTCTGCACGGGCTGCTCGTGGCCGCGGCCGGCGCTTCGGTGCTGGCGCTCGGCGCGGCGGCGCGTTGGCGGCCGCGGACGGCGCTCCTCGTGGCGACGCTCCACCTCGTAGTAGCGGCGCTCCTCGCCTGCTGCGCGCGGCCGCAGATCCTGCTCTTCTCCGTCGTCCCGCTCGCCTGGGCGGCGGCGTACCGGCTGTCGCGCGGCGGGCGCGCGGGGCCGACGCTCGCCGCCCTCTTCGCCGTCGCCGCGCTCGCCGCGAACTCGCACCTGCTCTTCCCGCTCACCGCGGCGCCGATCGCATTGCTCGTGGCACGCTGGAGACGAACGGGGCCGTACGGCTGGACGATCGTCGCCGCGGCGGCGCTCGCCGTCGTCGCGGGCTGGCTCGCCTCGCCCTACGCGCTGTCGTGGCCGGAGGTCTTCCGGCTCAACTTCGCGCCGAACGCGCTCATCGCCTACCCGTCGCCGCTCGCCGAGTACGCGCCGGGCTTCGGCTCCGCGGTCGCCCTGGGCGTCGTCCCGCTGGTGGCGGTGCTCGCGCTCGCCGCGCTCCCGTGGGGGCTGGCGCGGGTCGCGATGCCGGGTCGCGAGCGGGCGCTGGCCGCCCTGTACTGGCTCGTCGGGCTCCTGGGCTTCGCGCTCGCCGCCCGGGCCCTGCTCGTCTGGTGGCTCCTCGTGCTCCCCTGGGTCGGCGCGGCGTTGGAAGCGGCGGACGACGCGCTTCGCGGGGAGCGACCGGCGGCGCGGCACGGGCGCATCGTCGCGCTGTGGGCGCTCTGCTCCCTCCTCCTCGTCACGCGACTGGCGCCGATCGCCGCGGCCGAGGGGAGCGAAGGGACGGTCCGCAGTCGGACGCTTCCGGCGCCCGCCGCGCCGTGGG
The DNA here is from genome assembly GCA_045804285.1 of Gemmatimonadaceae bacterium. Lineage (GTDB taxonomy): Bacteria > Gemmatimonadota > Gemmatimonadetes > Gemmatimonadales > Gemmatimonadaceae > DATMHT01. The sequence goes on along the minus strand of JBJMNL010000016.1, from coordinate 1,843 downwards.
TGGACCCGCTCGCGGCCTGGCTCGAGTGCCACGCGCGGCCCGGCGCGCGGGGGCGCCTCTACACGGTTCACAGCTACGGCAGCTATCTCATCTGGCGGCTACCGGCGCTCTCGCCGTCGATCGACGGGCGGACGATCTTCGCTGACTCGATCGCGCGCGCCGAGTCGTACCGCGGCGCGTGGGACGCGCGCCCCGCGACGTACGGCCCGTGGGCCGCGGCCGACGTAGCCATCGTCCCCGCGCACTTCGCGGCGGCCGCCGTGCTCGACTCGGCGCGCGGGTGGCGCCATGCGGCCACCGTGGAGTGGTCGGGGGTACGGGCGGGGCTCTGGGTGCGCGACGCCTGGTGGGCGCGCGCCGGCCGCCCCGCGTCGCTCCCCACCCGCCCCGCTTTCGTGAGTGGACCGGGCGCCGTCTGCGCGGCCGCCGGTGAGGCGACCGCTGGCGGCGCCGCGCCCCGCCGGTAACTTCGACCGCCAATGGTCGATCCGCTCACCCGCGCCGCCTGTGACCTCTGCGTCGTCGTGCCCGCCTACAACGAGGCGGCGAACGTCGAGGCGCTCCACGCCGAGGTGTCCGCCGCGTTAGGGGGCCTCGGGCTCGAGCACGCCTTCCTCTTCGTGGACGACGGGAGCACGGACGGCACGTCCGAGGTCCTCGCCAAGCTGCGGGCACGCGACCATCGCGTGCGCTGGCTCCGCCTCGCCCGCAACTTCGGCCTCCAGGGCGCGCTCGCCGCCGGGCTCGCCCACGCCGACGGCCGCGCCGTCGTCGTGATGGACGCCGACCTCCAGGATGATCCCGTGGCTCTCGGCGCCTTCGTGGAGCGGTGGCGCGGCGGGGCGCAGGTGGTCTACGCCGTCCGCACCGGGCGCAAGGAAGGGCCGCTCAAGAGGCTCCTCTTCAGCGGCTTTCACTGGCTGATGACCCACCTCGCGGACGTCCCCATACCGCGCGACGCCGGCTCCTTCGCCCTGTACGACCGCGTCGTCGTCGACCACATCAACGCCCTTCCCGAGCGCAACCGCTACCTGCCCGGGCTCCGCGCCTGGGTGGGCTTCCGCCAGGAAGGGGTGCCGGTGGAGCGGCGCGCCCGCCACGCCGGAGAGCCGGGCCAGTCGTTCCGCCGCCTCGTCGCCCTCGCCTTCGACGGCATCTTCGCCTTCTCCAAGGCGCCGCTCCGTCTCGCCACCTTGCTCGGCTTCGTCGTCACGGCCCTCTCGGCGGCCGCGCTGCTCGTCGTCGTGTACTGGCGCTTCATCCAGCGTTCCTTCCCGAGCGGCGTCGGCCTCGCCACGATCGCGCTCTCGCTCCTCTTCCTCGGCGGCGTGCAGCTCCTCGTCACCGGCGTCATCGGCGAGTATCTCGGGCGCGTCTACGACGAGGTGAAGCGGCGGCCGCACTTCATCGTGGCCGATGGGCAGGGCGTGAGGACCCACGACGCGAGGGAGCGCGAGGGGTGAGCGCGGGCGCGGTGGAGACGGTGCCCCAGGGGCGAGACACGGGGCGCGGGGCGTCGGGCGCGGGACGCGGCGCGCTCCGGGAGCTGGGCGCGCGCGGCTGGCTCTTCTGGCCGCTGGCCGCCGGCATCCTCGCGCTCGGCGCGCTCGTCGAGCTGCGGGCGCGGATGACCCCCGACGTCGCGTGGTACCTGTACGCGGCCGGCCGGGTGCTCGACGGCGCTCGCCTCTACGTCGACGTGGTGGACGTCAACCCGCCGCTCGTCGTCTGGCTCGACCTCCCAGCCGTCGCCCTCGCGCGGGCGGTCGGTGTGTCCGAGCTCCTCGTCTTCCGACTCGCCGTGCTCGCCCTCGTCGCCGCGTCCGCGTCGCTCGCCGCCTGG
>JBJMNL010000015.1:0-3045 GCA_045804285.1 Gemmatimonadaceae bacterium | reverse complement strand
TCGACGCGGAGCTGCGCGTCGAGGTTCGACAGTGGCTCGTCGAAGAGAAAGGCGAGCGGCTCGCGGACCATCGCGCGGCCGAGCGCCACGCGCTGCCGCTGGCCGCCGGAGAGCTGCGCCGGCGTCCGGTCGAGCAGCGGGACGAGCCCGAGCGACTCGGCCACCGCGGCGACGCGCCGCTCGAGCTCGGCCGGCGGCGTCTTCCGGATGCGCAGCCCGAAGCTGAGGTTGTCGCGCACCGTCATGTGCGGATAGAGCGCGTAGCTCTGGAAGACCATGGCGACGTCGCGGCGCTGCGGCGGGAGCCGGGTCACGTCGCGGTCGCCGATCTGGATCGTCCCCGCCGTCACCTCCTCGAGACCGGCGATCATGCGCAACACCGTGGACTTGCCGCTCCCCGAGGGGCCGACGAGCACGAGCAGCTCGCCGTCGGCGGCGTCGAGGCTGAGGTCGCGGGCGGCGACGTAACCGCTCGGGTAGATCTTGTCGACGTGCTCGAGGGAGACGCGGGCCATGTGGGGGGGTCAGTCCGGCGGCGGGAAAGGCGCGCGCGCGGTCACCGCTCCCGGTCGCTCGCGAGCCGCGAGAGCATGAACTGCACGGCGAGGTCGGCGCTGCTCCAGAGCTGGAGGTCGGAGCTGATGCCGTAGCGGGCCGGAAGCAGCCGCCCGCCGTCCACGCGGTAGCTCCACAGCTCCGCGTGGCTGAACCCCGACGCCTCGGTCGCCGCGAGCGTGCGACGCAGGCCCTCGTCGAGCGCGTGGACGTAGCGCGCGGTCGCCGGGGTGGCGGGGCCCGAGGCCGAGTCCGAGGCGAGCGCGCGCTGGCGGGCGAGTCCGAGCAGCAGGAGGTTCACCTCGCGCCCCCAGACGACGCGCGGCGAGTGGTAGCTGTCCGCGGCGAACGCCTCCCACACGTCGCGCGACGCGTAGGCGTCGTTCGCGACGAGTGGGCCGAGGCCCTCCACGAACAGCCCGACGGGGTAGGGGCGCATGAAGGTATCGAGGTCGCGCAGCACCGTCTCGGGCCACCGCGTGCCGCGCGCGACGCCGTCGTCCGGGCTCGCCAGGAAGAGCAGCGTCGCGGGATCCGAGTTCACCACCGGGATGGGGCGGCCGCTCGCGTCGAGCGAGAGGGCGAGAAAGACGAGAGAGTCGCGTCCGGCGGCGGTGCTCGCGACGACCTTCTCCCAGAAGCGCCGCTCCGCGTCGGGGAGCGCCGCGAGCCTGGCGCTCACGCGCTCGTCGATCTCGCGCGGGGCGAGCGCGACGACGAAGTGGCGCCGCGCGCCGCTCCACGTCTCCACGGCGCGGCGCAGCGCGCTCGAGTCGCGGACGTAGGCCTGGAGCGCGCCGGAGGGGCCGTCGGAGAGGGGCGCGTCGGAGCCGCGTGAGGCGCGCTCCAGGAGCCCCATCGCGCGCAGCGCCGAGAGGAGCCGTTCGGTCGCCGCGAGCGCCTGCGGCGCCCACACGGCGTTGATGTCCATCGCGAACCGACCGTTCGCGTAGCCGGCGTTGCTGTCGCGCCAGCTCGCGGAGCGCCAGTGCGCGGAGTCGCGCTTCGGGAAGGAGACGAGGTTGAGCGCCGTCGGTGACGCGGCGTACGGGGCGGTGAGCGCCGCGAGGTAATCGAGCTCGCGCATCAGCAGGGCGAGGCGCGTCGGGCCGCCCCCCGGGCGCTCGAGCAGGAAGGCGCGCTTGCGTCCGGCGGGGACGGCGGGGTCGCCGAGGTAGCGCGCGACGAGCACCGGGAGCTGGAACTCGCCGTCCATCATGTGGTAGTTCTCCGGCACCGCCTGCAAGTCGCGAAGCACGGCGCGCGCACGAGCGAGCACGCTGTCCGCCGCGCGGCGATTTCCTCCCCCCTGGCGCGCGAGTCGGAAGTGGTCGGCCACGAGCGAATCGTACGCGCCGGCGTTCTCCCGGATCGCCTGCCCGCCCAGCGCCTCCTCGTGACTGACCTGCCCCGTCGGCGAGAGCTTCCCGAGCACGGCGGCGATCACGCGCTCCTCCATGGCCGGGAGCCAGACGGGGCGCATCATGAGCGCCGTCATCATCATGTCGCGCCCGAAGTACGTCGCGTAGTTCGGCAGGCCGGCCATGAGCTTCTCTTCGCTGCTCAGAAGCTCGACGGCGCGCACCTCGCGCTCGAGCCGCCGGTAGCGGAGCAGCGTCGCCGAGTCCGCGGCGCCCGGCGGCCGCGCGCTCGCGGCGCGGAGCACGCTGTCGTGCGCGGTACGCGCCTGGTCGAGAAAGGCGAGGAACTCCCGGTTGAAGATCTCGCGGCGGCCGAGCGCGCTCAGGGCGCGCGCGTCGGTGGCGGTGCGGACGGTGAAGCCGATGGGCCGGCCGGCTCGTGAGCGGATGGTGATCGTGCGGCCGTGGAGGGCGAGCGACGCGTCGCGAGGGTCGACGCCCAGCTCGAGGACGAGCCGGTTGCGTCCGTCGAGGGTCGGCTGCGTCACGCGCACGAGAGTGCGGCCGGTCGTGGCGCGGAGGGCGAGCGCCGGCTGCAGCCGTGCGCGGAGCGCCTCCACGCTCGGCGCGCCGAGCAGCGCGAGCTGCGTTCGCCGCTCGGAGGGCGCGAAGCGAGCGACGTTCGCGACGAGCGCCGTCAGCTCCGGCTGCTCGAACGGCGGCGCGCCGAAGGGGGCGAGGTGACGACGCGCGTACTGCAGGTCGCGCTCGACACGCATGGAGCCGAGCTGGAGCCATCCGATCTCGAGCGTCGGCGAGGCGGTGGTGAGGCGGTACTCGATCGTGCGGAACCGTCCGGAGTCGGAGACGGCGGCGCCCGCGGAGCCCCACGCCAGCTCCGCCGGCCGCCCGTCGGCGTCACGCGCGGTGAAGCCGATGCTCTCGTCGGCGGCGTCGGCCCAGACCTGCACCGCGCGCCCGCTGCGGCCGTCCACGTAGAGTTGGACCGTGTTCCCGCGCGAGTCGCGGAAGAAGCGCGTGCGGTAGCCCTGGTACGCCGCGCTGTCGTCCAGTCCGGCCTCGGGGAAGGCGAGCACCGGCGGCACCGGGCGCGGCGGGGCGGCGGGGC
>JBJMNL010000014.1:0-3783 GCA_045804285.1 Gemmatimonadaceae bacterium | reverse complement strand
GGGGGCCTCGCGGTCGTGCAGAACCCTGACGAAGCGATCGTCGGCGACATGCCGCGCAACGCGATCGAGAACACGGCGGTGGACTACGTGCTCTCGGTGGCCGAGATCGCCCCGCTTCTCACGTACCTCGCCGGCGGCGCGCCGGCTCCAGCGCAGCCCCCGCCGCCCGGTCCCGTACCCTGGCCACGCCGGACCGGAGAGCACGCGGAGCGCGGGGAGCGCGGGGAGCGCGAGTGGGAGACCAGACGGCTGGCGGCGCCGCGCGAAGGCGAGCGGCTCGTGGCCGGCGCGCCGAGCGGAGAGCCGACCGGAGAGCCGTCGTGCTACCGGTGTCCGGAGTGCGGGGCCGTGCTCTTCGAGACGCCGGACAGCGACGAGCCGAGCGACGCCTCGCCGGAAGGCGGGATCCTGCGCTTCCAGTGCCTCGCCGGCCACGGCTGGTCGGGGCCGAGTCTCGAGATGTACCAGGGTCAACTGAGCGAGGAGCACCTCTGGGTGGCGCTCGGCTGCCTCTACGAGCGCGCGCGACTCGCGAGCCGCCTCGCCGCCCAGGCGGACGCGCGCGGCTTCATCCGCGTCGCCGAGCGCCTGCGCGAGCGCGCGGCGCGCGCCGACGCGCGGGCGCGGCGCGTCCGGGAGATGCTGGACGAGTTCGGGTGGGACCACGAGCCGATATACGAAGAGCCGGCGCTGGCCGGCCGCGACGGGACGCCACCGAGCAGGTGAGCGCGGACCGGCGGGGGAGGTCGACCGCGGCCTCCCCGCGCGGACGCGGTTCGCCCCTCCGGTGGCGCGGCACCCATCCTGCGCCGAACCCGGCCGTGCGCTCACTCGACCACCACTCGGCTGCCGGCGTGGATGCCGCCCCCGTCGCGCGCGACCCGCTTCCGGAGCGCGTCGCGCGCGCCCGCGCGATCGTCCTGCGCCACGGCTGGAACGCGACCGCCTATCAGATCCTGAACCCGGGGATGGAGCTCTGGTTCTCGGCGGCCGGCGACGCGGTGGCCGGCTACGTGACGCACGTCGGGGTGCGCGTCGTGGCCGGCGCGCCGGTGTGCGAGGGGACGCGGCTGGTCGCCGTGGCGCGCGAGCTGGAGGCGGACGCCGCGGCGCGAGGGGAGCGCGTCTGCTACTTCGGCGCCGGGACGCGGCTCGAGCGCGCGCTGCGCGAGGGGCCGCGCCGCTCGACGGTGCTCCTCGGGGCGCAGCCGGTGTGGCGGCCGGCGGAGTGGCCGGAGATCGTGCGGCGCCGCGCCTCGCTGCGCGCGCAACTCCACCGGGCGCGGAACAAGGGGGTGAGCGTCGGCGAGTGGGACGGCTCGCAGGCGAGCGGCCACCCGGCGCTGCGCCGCCTGCTGGGAGAGTGGCTCGCCACGCGCGGGCTCCCCCCCCTGCACTTCCTGGTGGAGCCCGACACGCTCGCCGCGCTCGCCGACCGCCGGGTGTTCGTGGCCGAGCGCGCCGGGTCGCCGGTCGGGTTCCTCGTCGCGTCACCCGTGCCGCAGCGGCGCGGATGGCTCGTCGAGCAGCTCATCCGCGGGCACGGCGCGCCGAACGGGACGAACGAGCTCCTGGTGGACGCCGCCATGCGCGCGCTCGCCTCCGCGGGCGCCGCCTACGTGACGCTCGGACTCGCCCCACTCTCGCGCCGCGCCCGCGTTCCCGACTTCCCGCATCCGCTCTGGCTCCGCGCGGTGCTCGCCTGGACGCGCCTCCACGGCCGTCGCTTCTACAACTTCGACGGCCTTGACGCCTTCAAGGCGAAGCTCCAGCCGGACGCGTGGGAGCCGATCTACGCCATCTCCACCGAGCGCCGCTTCTCGATGCGCACGCTCTACGCGATCGCAGCCGCATTCAGCGCGGGTTCACCGGTGGGGCTGGTGGCGAAGGCGCTGCTCAACGCGGTGCGACAGGAGATGCGGTGGGCGGCGAGGAACGAGGGGCGTTAGGGCGAGAGGGCGGAATTAGAGATGAGGCGTAAAGCAGAAGGGCGGAATGAGGCATGAGGCCGGGACCCTCCGGGTGGCTTGGCTGGCCACCGGTGGGGCCCCGGCCTCATTCCTCATGCCTCATTCCGCCCCTCGCCCTTCGCCCCTCGCCCTTCGCCCTTCGCCCTTCTTGGCTGCACCGCCGTCGTGCCGGGCCGCGGCAGGGCGGGCGGCCCGCAGCGTAGGCGGCGACGGAGCGGCTAATTTCCGAGAAGGGAGCGGCGGCGGTGGGGGCACCGCGAGGGGGAAGCTGATCCGAGCGGGACCGCCCCGCCGACTTGGCGACGCGCGCGCGGACGTCGCCGGCTCGCACGCGGCATGCACGCGACGGGACGCGGTCCGGGCCGATCACCACCGACATCCAGCACACTTACTTCACTCGACGTGTCGCATTCCATTCGCATCGTTCGTTACGAGCCCCGCCACCGGGATCGCTTCCGCGCGCTCAATCTCGCGTGGATCGAGGAGCACTTCGCGGTCGAGGAGCGCGACCGGCGCGAGCTCGACGACCCGGAAGGACAGATCCTCGCGTCCGGCGGGCACATCTTCATGGCCGAGTCCGATGGGCCAGAGGGGGTCGCGGTCGTCGGGGCGTGCGCGCTGATCCGCGAGCACGAGGGCGCGTACGAGCTGGCGAAGATGGCGGTCGACCCCTCGGCGCGCGGCCGCGGCGTGGGACGCGCGCTCGGCGAAGCCGTGATCGCGACCGCCCGCACGCTCGGCGCGCGCCACGTCGAGCTGCTCTCGAACCGGAAGCTCGCGCCCGCCATCCGCCTCTACCGCGCGCTCGGCTTCGTGGAGGTGCCGCTGCCGAGCACGGACTACGCGCGGGCGGACATCAAGATGGTGCTCGAGCTCGGCGCAGACGCCTAGCTCGCGAGTGATCGCGACCACTACGACCATGGCGACGACGATGCGCGCGGTGCGAATCCACGAGTACGGCGGGCCGGAAGCGATGCGGGTGGAAGAGTTGCCGGTGCCGAAGCCGAAGGCCGGGGAGGCGCTGGTACGGCTGGAGGCCGCGGGAGTGAACTTCATCGACGTCTACAAGCGCACGGGGCTCTACGCGATCCCGTTGCCGGCGACGCTCGGTGAGGAGGGGGCGGGGACGGTCGCGGCCGTGGGCGATGGCGTCACCGATGTCCGTGTCGGCGACCGCGTGGCGTACGCGCTCGTGCAGGGCTCGTACGCGGAGCACGCCGTGGTCCCCGCCGCCCGCCTCGTCGCGCTGCCCGGGAGGGTGAGCGCGAGCCAGGGGGCCGCGGTCATGCTCCAGGGTATGACGGCGCACTATCTCGCCCACTCGACGTACCCGCTGCGGGAGGGAGACCGCTGTCTGGTGCACGCCGCGGCGGGAGGGGTGGGGCTCCTCCTCGTGCAGATCGCGAAGAAGCGCGGGGCGTACGTGATCGCCACCGCCGGCACGGACGAGAAGGCGCGGCTCGCGCGCGAGGCGGGGGCGGACGAGGTGATCGTCTACACGCGGCAGGACTTCGTGGCCGAGACGAAGCGCATCACCGGCGGCCGCGGCGTGCAGGTGGTGTACGACTCGGTCGGGAAGAGCACCTTCCTACCGGGGCTCGACGTCCTCGCGCCGCGCGGCGTGATGGCGCTCTTCGGGCAGTCGAGCGGCCCGGTGGACCCGATCGACCCGCAGATCCTCAACCGGAAGGGCTCCCTCTTTCTCACGCGTCCCACGCTGGTTCACTACGTGGCGACGCGCGAGGAGCTGCGCTGGCGCGCGAACGACCTCTTCACCTGGCTCGCCGAGGGCTCGCTCCAGCTGCGGATCGGC
>JBJMNL010000013.1:0-17855 GCA_045804285.1 Gemmatimonadaceae bacterium | reverse complement strand
GTCACTCCACTCGCTTCAGGGCATCCTTCGCGTCACGCTGCAACGGATCGAGCCGCACCGTGGTCGCGAACTCCTGGCGGGCGAGGTCGCGCCGCCCCTGCTTCTCATAGATGAGGCCGAGGCGGTAGTGGGCGGAGGCGAGGGAGGGGTCGGTCTCGCCGGGCCGGTAGGAGAGATACGCGGCGAGCGCCGCCGCGCCTCGGTCGAGGCGCTGCCCGCAGAGGGAGGCCGTTCGGCCGACGTAATAGAGCGCGACCGAGTCGTTCCGCGCGCCGGCCGCGCGCTCGAAGACGTCGAAGGCCCGGTCCCACTGCTTGCGCCGCGCGTAGAACGATCCGAGCGCGTAGGCGCCGGCGGCGCTGTCGGGGAATGCGGCGACGGCGGCGGCGTACTCGCGCTCGGCGGCCGCGACGTCGCCGGCGTCTTCGGCCACCATCGCGTCGGCGATGTGGCCGTGGAGCGGGTTGCGACGGCGGATCTCCGCGGCCTGCGTGCGCGCCTCGTCGGTGCTCCCCCCGACGATGCCCGGTGCGACCACGTGGAACTCGAGGAGGTCGAGCCGGGCGTCGACGTCATCCGGGTCGAGCCGCACGGCGCTTTCGAGCTCGCGGCGGATGCGGCCCGCGAGGCGAAGCTGGCGGAAGCGGCCGGCGCGGAGCGCCTGGCGGCTGTAGGCGCGGCCGAGCCAGCGGTGATATTCCGCCCGGCGGCCGTCGAGCTTCACGGCGCGCTCGAGCCAGCGCGCGCCCTCGTCGCCATTCCCGGCGACGAGGGCGATGCGGCCGAGGTAGTAGGCGGAGCGCGCGTCGCTCGGGTCCGCGCGCGCCGCCCCCTCGAGCGCCGCGCGCGCCTCGCCGTAGCGCCGCGCCTCGAAGAGCGCGACCCCGGCCGCAGTGGTCTGGGCGCCTAACGACTGTGCGGCGAGGACGAGGGCGGCGGCGAGGACGGGGGTGCGCATGCACGGGCTCATCCAGCATGGAGGATGCCCGGGCTACCGATCCGGGTGGGCGGCGCGCCGTCCGAGGTCGGCGAACGCCGGGCACCAGGACCCCGCCGTCACCAGATCGGCCCCTCCGCCTCCAGCTCTTCCCGCAGCTTGAGATAGCTCTCGAACCGCGCCCGGCTCACCGCCCCCGCGTCGACCGCCGCGCGCACCGCGCAGTCCGGCTCGGCGCGGTGGGTGCAGTCGCCGAAGCGGCACTCGGGAATGAACGGCCGCAGCTCGGGGAAGAGCGCGTCGACGTGCGCGGGGTCGAGGTTCCACATGCCGACCTCCCGCAGCCCCGGCGTGTCCACGACGTAGCCGCCGTCCGGAAGCGGGTGCAGCAGCGCGCCGACCGTCGTGTGGCGCCCCTTGTTGACCGACTCGCTGACCTCGCCGACGCGAAGGTCGAGCCCGGGGTAGAGCGCGTTGAGGAGCGACGACTTGCCGACGCCGGACGGCCCGGTGAGCGCCGAGGTGCGGCCGGCGAGCGCCGCGCGCAGCTCGCCGAGGCCGACGCCGGCCTTCGTGCTCGTCAGGTGCAGCGGGTACCCGGCACGCTCGTAGTCGGCGAATCGCGCGCCCGCCGCCGCCTCGCCCACGAGGTCCACCTTGTTGATGACCACGCGCGCCCGGAGCTCATTCGCCTCGGCGATGACGAGGAAGCGGTCGAGCATGCGTGGGTGCGGCTCGGGCCTGGCGGCCGCGAAGACGACGACGACCTGGTCGACGTTCGCCGCGACGACGCGCTCGCCGTGCCCGCCGCCGGGCGCGCGGCGCGCGAGGCGCGAGCGGCGCGGCAGGATCTCGGCGATCGCCCAGGCGCCGTCCTCCCCCTCGCCCGAGCCGCCCTCCGCGCGCTCGAGGAGCACCTCGTCGCCGACGGCGAGCTTGAGCGTATCGGCGGCCGCCTGCACGGTATCGCGCCGCCGCCCCCCCTCCGCCCGCCTGCCGTAGTCGGCCTTCTTCAGTCGGCCGCGGAGCGACACCTCGCGCGTCTCCCCGCGCTCGCTCCGCACCCGCCAGACTCCGCCGGTGCCGGAGAGGACGACGCCCTTCTCGGTCATGCGGAGCGCGCGGCGGGGGATGCCGGGCGCGGGGATTCGGTGACGACCGATCCCGGGCCGGCGCTACCTTCCCGGTGGGGGGGCCCCCCCACGACAGACCGCCCGCGACCCAGCTCCAGCGTCTCCCTCACTCGCCGCCTCCCTCGTCCCGCATCACCTCCCACCCCGGGCGCGCCGGCGCGCCGTCCGGCATGGCGCCCCGCCGCCGCTCGCGGATCAGCGCGTCGAGCGTCGCCTTCACCTCGGCGAGCGGCATCGCCGCGAGCGCGGCGCGCGCGTCGGCCTCCGTGGCGCCGCGCGCCAGGTAGTCCGTCTCCAGGTGCCCCTCGACGCCCGGCTCGCCGATCCGCCGCCAGCGCATGAAGAGCAGGTAGGCGCCGTACGCCGCGGCGCCCCCCTCCCCGGTGCCGTCCACGAGGACGTCCACGCTGTACGCCATGCCGTCCACACCCTCGAACGCCGGCGGCCGCGCGTGCACCGCCGCGTAGCCGCCGAGGGTGGACTCGTCGCCCTTGCTGTGATCGGGGGGAAGGTGGCGACCGGGCATGTCGGAGCGCGTGTGAGAGCGGGTTGAGGCGTGAGGGGGCTCGAAGGGCGGAACGGGGCATGAGGCACGGCGCCGGGCCCCCGCCGGGGGCTCAGCTCGCCACTCGAAGCGTTCCGCCCTCATACCTCATGCCTCGTTCCGTCCTTGATCGTCACGCCCGCTTTCCGTTCCCGTCCCCACGCCTCCCCACCATCTCCTTCAGCACGTTCCCCGTCATGAACGCCACGTTCGCCGGGCGCTCGGCGAGGCGGCGCATGAGATACGGGTACCACTGCGTGCCGAAGGGGACGTAGACGCGGATCCGGTAGCCGTCGCGCACCAGCCGCTCCTGCAGGTCGCGCCGCACGCCGTAGAGCATCTGGAACTCGAAGCGATCGCGCCCGATCCCCTGCTCCGCCGCGAACCGCTTCGCCTCGGCGATGATCTTCTCGTCGTGCGTCGCGATCCCCGGGTAGTTGCCGTGCTGCATCAGCATCTTCATGCACGTCACGTAGCTCGCGTCGACGTCGGCCTTGTCCGGGTAGGCGACGGTCTCCGGCTCCAGGTAGGCCCCCTTGCAGATGCGGACGCGGCACTTGAGCTGGATCGCCTTCTCGACGTCCTTCACCGTGCGCCGCAGCATGCTCTGGAGCACGATCCCGACGTTCTCGGGGTAGTTCGGGTAGAGCCGGTCCTCGAACAGCCGGAGCGTACGGTCGGTGTAGGCGCTCGATTCCATGTCGAGCCGCACGAAGGTCCGGTACTCGCGCGCGCGGCCGAGGATCTCGTGCATGATCGCCACGCAGAGGTCCTCGGAGATGTCCTGCCCCATCGCCGTCAGCTTGACGGAGACGTTCGCGTCGAGCTTCCGCTCGTGGATCCGGTCGAGGATGTGGAGGTACTGCCGCCCCGCGTCGCGCGCCTCGCGCTCGTCGGTCACGCTCTCGCCGAGCAGGTCGAGCGACGCGGTGATCCCCCTGGCGTTGAGCCCCGCCACGGCGTCGAGCGCCTCCTCGATCGACTCCCCCGCGACGAAGCGGGAGGCGAATCCCTTGGCGAGCGAGTTGTGGCGGATGAAGTCGAAGACCCGTTGCTGGTGCGACAGATAGAGGAGCGCTTTACGGAGCATTGAGTCCTCGGATACGGCGTCGTATACGGCGGAGGCTGTCTGACGGCCGGCCGCCGGCGCGCGAGAGCGGCGCCGGCGTGGCGCCCGCCGGTTCGCGGGCGAACAAGCAAATATTACCCGCGGGGGCGCCGGTTGGAACCCGAGATGGCCGCGCCGGACGACGGGCGCGGGACGTGCTCCAGCGGGTATCGGGAGTGGGAGCCTCCCGTCGCCGTCGTCCCGAGGCCCGCGAGGCAGAGGGATCGCTCTGCCGCCTCGCGGTTCTCGGGATCTCGGCGGCCCGGGACGACGGCCGCACGGGACGCCCCGGCTACGCGAATCCCGATCACGATACTCCACTCCCGACGCAACGCGTCCCGCGCTCGATGAGTGTCGCCGACCCGCGATCCGCCGACGCCACGCCGCTCCGCCGCGCCCTCCCCACCGGCCCGGCCGCCTGGCGCGCCACGGTCGTCGCGACGATCGCGGTCGGGACGGTGCTGCGCGTGCTGGCCTACTCCGACCGCCGGTCGCTCTGGTTCGACGAGGTGATGCTGTCGCTCAACGTCGCCACGCGCTCCTGTGCCGACCTGACGCGGCCGCTCGACTACGGACAGGCGGCGCCCGTCCTCTTTCTCTGCGCCCAACGGCTCGCCGTGACGGTCGGCGGCGTGAACGAGCTGGCCCTCCGCGCGATCCCGCTCGCATGCGGTCTCGCCCTCCTCCCGCTCCTCTGGATGGCCGGCCGCCTCCTGCTCGGCGAGCGCGAGGCGCTCGTCGCGCTCGTCCTCGCGGCGCTCTCGCCGCCGCTCGTCTACTACTCGAGCGAGGCGAAGCAGTACTCGGGCGACGCGTGCGCCACCGCGCTCCTCCTCTGGCTCGCCGCGCGCGTCCTCCGCGACCCGCGCGACCCGGCGGCGTGGCGCTGGCTCGCCCTGGGCGGCGTGGCGTCGCTCGCGCTCTCCCAGCCGGCCGTCTTCGTGCTCGCCGCCATCATGGTGGCGCTCCTCCTGGCGTCGGGTCCGAAGGAGAAGCCGGAGCTGATGCGACGGCGACTCTCCCCCACCGCGGCGCTCTGGGCGGCGACCTTCCTCGTCCTGTACGTCGCGGTCTACCGCGCCGCGGCCACTCCGTACATGCTGCGCGTCTGGGGGGAAACGTTCCTGAGTCCCACCGCCCCGGACCCGGGCGCGCGCCTCTACGCGGCGGCGCGCGCCGCGCTGGTGGACGGCTTCCGTGCGCCGTGGCCGAGGCCCGCGCCACGGCTCGTCGTCGCCGCGTGCCTCGGTTACGCCGTCGGCATCGTCTCGGTGTGGCGGCGCCGCGGCCCCCCCGTCGTCGCGCTGCTCACGCTCCCCCTGGCCGGCGCGCTCGCCGCCTCGACGCTCGCGCTCTACCCGATCGGGGCGCGCGTCCTCCTCTTCTGCGCTCCGCCCGTCTTCCTGGCCTACGGGGCGGCGCTCGCCGGGACGATCGACGCGGTGCTGCCGGACCGCGACGCCGGGCGGCGCGGTGCGCGCGTCCCCGCGTTCGTCGCGGCCGTCGTCCTCCTCGCCGAGTGGCGCCTGCGGCCCGCGTGGGCGGATGCGAGCCACCCGCTCAGGCGCGAGGACGCGCGCGAGATCGTCGCCGGCTACGTACGCCGGGCGAGCTCCGACCCGGTCTACGTCCTCGCCCGCGCGGTGCCGAACTGGGCCTTCTACACCACGGACTGGCACGCCCCGGACCGCGCGCGGCTCGCCTGGATGGCGCGCCTCGCCCTCCCCACCAGCCCGGCGTTCGAGAACGCGCCGAGCCGCGGACGCCCGGTGGGGCGCGAGGGGGACGCGCTCGTGTACGCCGCGCGCGGCCGCCGCGAGCTGATCGGCATCCCGAGCGGGATGGAGTGGCACGAGCGCGTCGAGTGGCTCCGCCCGCGCCCCGACAGCGGTTGGGCCGCGAACGAGGCGCGGCGCGTCCGCGAGGCCGCCACCTCGGCGCGCGGCTATACCTGGCTCTTCCTCACGCACTACGTGGACGTGCAGCGCGACGAGCTGCTCGAGGCGATCCGCCGAGCCGGGGGGCGCGTCGTCTTCCTCGACCAGCGAGAGGGTGCCGTGCTCTACCGCGTCCGCTTCGACGACGTGCCGCGCTGAGCGGCGCGGCGCCGCGCGCTACCCGGCGGCGAGGCCGGCCCCGCGGGCCCAGTCGTCGCCGAGCACCTGGCGCAGGTGGTGCTCGAGGTGGGCGACGTAGTCCGCCATGAAGTAGTCGAGCGTGGCCGGCCGGTCGGCGGGCACGGTACGCCAGGCGACCTGGTGCAGGTTGTGGCGCGCGTGCCGGCGCTCCCGCACCTCGGCCGGCGTCGCCGCCATGACCCGCGCGAGATGGCGGTTGTAGAGCGCCCACAGCTCAACGAGCTCGCCCCACGGCGCCGCGCGGTACTGCTGCGCCTCCACCCACGCTTCCTGCGCGTAGCCGGCGAACACGAGGTCGTCCTGCTCCCGCGCGCGCACGAAGCGCTGGTGGTTGTTGCTCGCCGAGTCGACGAGATGGCCCACGACCTCGCGCCTCGACCACTTGCCGGGCGCGGGGCGGCGGGCGCTCGCCTCGTCGGAGATCGCTGCGAGACGCGGTGCCGCGGCGCCGACGACGGCCTCGAGCCGGTCGACGTACGCGGGTCGAACGGGGGTATCGGTCGCGGTCATCTCATTCTCCGTCGAGTACGCCCCGAGCTACGACGCGGCGCGCGTCGCGTCAGCCGGGGTCAGCGGCAGCGCCGGCGAGACGTCAGACGGCGTCGTCGAGCAGGCGGCCGAGCGAGACGAGAGCGGCGATGACACCCGACGCGACGGCGACCAGCGAGAGGAAGGCGAGGAGGGAGAGGAGGACGTGCCGGCCGTGGCGCGGCCGCGTGGAGCGAGGCCCCGAGGGCGATGAGGACGGAGAGGCGGCGGGTTCCATGGAAGCGAGAAAGCGTGACGGCCCAATCTATACGCCCCGTCGGCCACGGTGCATCGGCCATTCCCCTACAGCCACGGCGGGCCGCTCACTCCCCCGGCCGCGCCCGACGCTTGCCGAGGCCGGCGTCGCCGCTGCTCGCCGCGCGGACGCCGGATGCGGGAGGGCCGCCCGGCACGAACTGCTTGTAGTGATCGAAGCGGGCGAGGACGAGGCTTACGTACGTCACCGGCTCGAGCCCGCGGCAGAAGCCGTATCGCACCACCGGGTCCGCGTAGTGCTCGGCCTTGGAGAGCTGGAGCAGCCAGTAGGCGACGTCGTCCCACTTCTTCGGGTCGTCGCCGTGCTTCTCGGCCAGGCGCTGCGCGTCCTCCACGTGGCCGGCGCCGGCGTTGTACGAGGCGAGCACGAAGCGCAGGCGCTCGCGCGGCGGCGCGATCTTCGACGCCCAGTAGCCGTCGAGCCACGCGAGGAAGGCGACGCCGCCCGCCACGTTCTCGCGCGGGTTCGTGATCGACCGCACGCCGAACTGCCGCGCCGTCGCCGGCATGAGCTGCATCAGCCCACGCGCGCCCACCCACGACCGCGCCGTCGGCCGGAACTGCGACTCCTGGTAGACCTGCGACGCGAGCAGCCGCCAGTCCCACCCGAGCCGCGCCGCGTACTCCTTGATCAGCGCGTCGTACGCCGAGAGCGTCCCCGTCTCCGACGTGAGATAGCGGCTCGCGACGCGCGTCTGATAGGCGGCGGCGTCCACGAAGTACTTCTGGTAGAGCTGGTCGAAGAAGGGCCCCGTCTTCTCGTCGTCGATCCAGGCGTCGAGGGTGTCGAGGAGCTGCGGCGACGCGCGCCGCACCGCCCATGCGACCTTGATCGGGCTCCCGACCACAGGGCGGACGAGCAGGTTGCGGAAGTAGGCGCCCTGGAGCTGGGCGAGGTTCCCCTGCGCGAGCGTGTAGGCGACGTTCCCCTTCGACACCTCGCGAATGATCGTCTCCGACGACGCCTCCACCTCGAGGACGTCGACGTCGCCGCTGACGCTGTCGGCCACCTCGATGAGCGCCTGCTCGTAGTGCGAGCCGTCGGGGACGACCACCTGCTTGCCCGCGAGCTCGGACGGACGCTGCACGACGCGGGCCCGGATGGCGGTCGCCGCCGGCTGCGCCGGCGCGGGCGCGCGCTCGGCGGGCCCGCGCTTGAGCACCGTGTCGACCGCGGCGGGGAGCGCGGCGATGGCGGCGGCCACGGGCGCCTTGCGCTGCACGAGGACGGGACGCGTGCGATAGAGCGCGTGTGTGTAGGCGACGCGCCCCGTGTCGGCGGGGGGCGGCACGAGCCGCGCCGCGACCACGTCGCCGCGCCCGGCGGCGAGCATCGCGAAGAGCGAGTCGCGGTTCTGCACCACGACCAGCTTGAGCGCGAGCTCGCGGTCCGCGCAGAACCGCCGGAGCAGCTCGTACTCGTAGCCGAGCGGCTCGCCGCGGTAGATGAAGTAGGTGGTGGAGTTGTACGGCGCGAGCACCACGAGCGTGTCGCGGGCGCGGATCCGCGCCCAATCGCCGCCGTGCGGTGGCGCGCCGTCGGCGCGGGCGGTGGCGACGCCGGAGTCGGGCACGGCCCCGGCGAGCGAGGCCGAATCGGCATTGCCGGCGCGCGTGCCCGTGCACGTCGTCGCCACGATGAGGAGCGCCACGATGAGCGCGGATCGAATCGTCGTCGGTCGGCGAGCCACGTCGGTATCAGCAGGAGGAGACCGTCACCCGCGAGTCGGCTCGAGCGGACGTGGCAAGAGTTCTGCCGCTACGGAGCGCGGCGTGCGCGGTCTCCCCCGGGCCGCAGATCGGCGAGTACGACGAAGACGGTCGCCGCGTTGCGACTCGGGCCGCGCGCGACCGTCAGGGCCGGAGCGGGATCGTCACCGGATGAAGACCACCGCTTGCTCGTTCGCCACGAGCGCCGTCTCCCCCGAGGCGTCGAAGGCCACGTTGCGCGGCGTGCCGCCGACGAGGATCGTCTTCACCTCGCGTTTCGTCGCGCGGTCGAGCACGCGCACCGTGCCGGCCTCGGAAAGGGAGACGTAGAGCTGCTTCCCGTCGGGGGTGACGGCGACGCCGTAGGCCGGCGTGCCGAGCCGCACGCGGGACACCGCGCCGGCAGGCAGGCGGACGACGTCGAGCGCGCCCGCCTCGTTGGCCGCGTACAGCTCGCGCCCGTCGGGGGAGAGGGCGATCCCCTGCGGCCGGCCGCCCAGCCTGTAGGTGGCGGCGACGGCGTTCCGCGTCAGGTCCACGGCCGTCACGGTACCGGCGTCGCGGGAGCTGACGTAGAGCCGGCGCCCGTCGGGGCTGAGGGCGAGCCCGTTCGCCGTCGCGCCGACGTCGACGCGGGCGACGCGCTCGCGCGTCCGCGTGTCCACGACGTGGAGGGTACCGAGGACGGTGGTCACGTAGAGGCGGCGGCCGTCGGGGGAGACGATCAGGTTGAGGGCCTCGCTCTCGAGCGGCAGCGTGGCGACCAGCGCGTTGGACGCGACGTCGACGACCGCCACGCCGCGTCCACCCTGCAGCGCCGCGTAGGCCACGTTGCCGGCGGGGCTGAGCGCGACCTGTGGCGGCCGCGCGCCCACGGTGACATGGTCGCGGAAGCGCATCTGCCGGACGTCCCCCCTGGCGAGCTGCGTCGAGCCGATGAGCGAGGCGTAGACGACGCCGGCGCTGGAGACGGAGACCCCGTGGGGGCGCCCGTCGAGCGGGTGCTTCGTCTCGACGAACCCCTCCGGGTGAGTGACGCGGTGCCGCGCGGGCTCGGGCTTCGGGCGGTCGTCCTTCGGCGAGGCGCCGTCGGCGTGCGCGGCCGCGGCGCCGTTCGACGTCGTGACGAGGACGAGCGCCGCGGCCGCGGACAGGCCGCGGCGAGCGACGGCGGCAGCTCGCGTGGAGCGCGACGAGGAAGGCATCGGTATCGGGGGTGTGGGTTGACGGCGGGGCATCGCAGTCCCACGCGGCGCCCCGCCGCGGTCACGCACCTGCAGCTCCGCGCGGGGGCGCGGCGCCTGGAGCGCCTAACGAACTGCGCCCGCCCGGACACCCGTTCGACGCGCCGCACGCCCGCAGGTCACTGGCACGCGAGTTGTGCGGCGCGTCGAGCGGCGATTCCGCGCCTCGAGCGTGCGGCGGGCGGGCGCAGTGGCCGCGCGCGACCGCTGGCGCGACGCCGTCGCGCTCGTCATCATCCACGACGCTCGCGCCATGCCGCTCCCGCCATGCCGCCTCCGCGCCGGAGGTGACGCGGCGCACATCCCACCCGCAGGCAGACCGATGTTCATCAGACGTGCGACCGAGGACGACGCCGAGGCGATCAGGGGCCTCATCGAGCTGTACGTCCCCAGCGGCGCCCTTCTCCCCCGCACGACCGACTTCATCGGCGCCTTCGCGCACGACTTCATCGTCGCCGAACACGACGGCCGGGTGGTGGGCTGCGTGCACCTCGACGAGTACGCGCCGAGCCTGGCGGAGATCCGCTCGCTCGCGGTGGCGCCGGGGAGCCAGGGGAATGGGGTCGGGCGGGCGCTGGTGGGGGGCGCGGAGAACCTGGCGCGCGTGCGCGGCTACGCGACGCTCTTCGCGGTGAGCAACGACGAGGCGTTCTTCCGCAAGCACGGCTTCGAGACGCGCCACATCCCGGAGCTCGACCGCGAGCGGAGCGAGGTCAGTCGCTACAAGGGCGTCTTCGCGAAGGAGCTGCCTCGTTAGGCGACGCGGCCGGCGCTACTCGGCCGCATCCGCCTGCCGCTCGAGCACGCGGCGCCCGTCGGTGCGCACGCGGAGGAAGACGACTCCCGTGCCGCCCAGGCGCAGGTCGTCCACCACGGCGCGGAACTCGAAGGCGTTGTCGTCGTCGCGCCAGACGGAGTGTGAGAAGGTGGCGGCGTTGAGCCACGAGGCGCGGAGCTCGCGCGCCCGGTACCGGTGCCGCTCCAACCAGGCCTCGGCCGCCTCGCGGGCCGCGCGGTAGCGCCACCACCAGTGGGCGAGCGCGCCCAGCACGAGCCGCGCGGCCACCGGGAGCAGGGTGCGCGCGGTCACCGCGCCTCCCCGCTCGCACCCTCACCGCCGGCGGCGTCCAGCGCCGCCTCGAGCCGGCCCACGAGCTCCGCCTGCGCGGCGTTCAGCTTGGCGCGCGCCGTGCGCGGGTCGAACCACGCGTAGCGGTCCACCTCGGGGAAGGTGAGCCAGCGCCCCGAGCCGCGCGGCCACTCGGTGCGCATGGTGTTGCTCGTGCACGCCGCCGGGTCGGCGTCGCCCTCCCACGCCCACGCGTGCACCGTCTTCCCCGCCCGCTGCCGCACGCTGCCGAGGGGGATGAAGGGTGGCCGCGCGAGCACGCCGGTCTCCTCCTCGAACTCGCGCCGGGCGGCGTCGAGCGGCTCCTCGCCGTCCGCCAGCACGCCCTTGGGGATCGTCCAGGCGCCGGCGTCGCGCCCCTCCCAGAACGGGCCGCCGGGGTGGGCGAGGAAGAGCTCGAGCTCCCCGCCCGGCGTCCGCCGGAAGAGCAGCAGTCCGGCGCTCACGTTCCCCCGCCGCCCGGCCACGCGCCCGCGCGCCTACCGACTCCGCCGCGGCGCGCTCACCCGCGCGCCCCGTAGCCGCGCGCCATCCCGACGGCGGCGCAGACCATGAGCACGACGAGCAGCGCCTCGACCCGACTGAGCGTCGCGATCCGGCGCGCGGCCGACGGCGCCGCGACCTGCTCCACCCCCTCCCCGCGCCCGAGCGCCGCCCGCCAGCGGACGAGCGTCGCCATCGGCCACACCTCGAGGGCGAGGATCAGCGCGAGCAGCGCCATCTTCGTCTGGAAGAGCACGTTCGCGTAGTAGTAGTGCGGCACCTTCTCGGTGCCGGCGAGGAGGCGCCAGAGCCCCGTGGCGATCCAGAGCGCGGCGGCGATCCCCCACAGCGAGTCGCTGCGGAACGCCAGGCGCAGCGACGCGGCCGACGCGGGCTGCTCGCGCAGTGCGGCGCCGCGCGCGATGACGGCGCCGAGCCCGAGGCCGAGCGCGACGAGGTGCAGGGCGGCGAGGGTGAGACGGAGCATGTGCGTACTCGGGGGGAGAATGCTCTAGTCTCGCGCGCCCGCGCCGCGCGCGCCAGATCCGCCCCGCCCGCGTGCCGCGAGCCCGGCGAGCGTCCGAGCCACGCGCACCCCGGCCTCGCGCACGCGGCCGTCGGCGTCGAGCGAAGGGTCGTAGGCGGTCAGGGCGGCGCCGGCGAGTGGGGAGCGCGCCGCGACGTCGGTGAGGAGGGACAGGAGGTCGTGCAGCGGCAGACCGCCCGGCGCCGCGAACTCGTTGGCGCGCCCTTCGGAGGGGTCGAGGACGTCGAGGTCCACGTGCACGTAGAGTCGACGCTCCCGCCGCGCGAGCGCATCGGCCCAGGCGCCGAGCTCCGCGCGCGCCGCACCGGGCGCCGGCCGCGCGATGCCGCTCCGCCCGAGCAGATCCGCCTCGAGCGGATCGAGGTCGCGCGCGCCGACGAGGGCGACGTCGGCGTCCGGCACCGGCGCGAAGCCCGGGATGCCATTGGCGAGCCGCGTCCAGCACCGCCCGGTGAGCGCGGCGAGCGCCATCCCGTCGAGGAAGCCACCGGTGGTCGTCTCGGGGGTGTTGAAGTCGCCGTGCGCGTCGAGCCAGAGCACGCCGGTCCACTCGGGCCCGAGGCCGGCCACCGTGCCGAGCGCGCTGTTGCAGTTGCCGGCGAGCACGATCGGGAACGCCCCCGCGGCGCGCGCCGCGGCCACGCGCCCGGCGAGCGCGCGGGCGAGGTCGAACGCCGTGCGGATCTCCTGCCGGCGCGCGCCCGCCGGCGGCTCGACCTCGGTGATCGAGACGCGATGGCCGTCCTCGCGCAGTCGCTCGGCGAGGCCGCCGGCGAGCAGCGCCTCCGGTCCGGCACCCATGCGATCGCCGCGGCGCGCCGAGTCCCAGGGCACGAGACAGAGGTCGATGTCCATACGGTGGCGTGATGGCAGGCGCGCGGCCCCGGTGCGTCCCGCGCAGCTGGCGCGTGGCGCGACGAGCTCGGCGTGTGAGAGGACGCCGCTGCGGGCGCGCCGACGACACCGCACTATAGCTCGATCCGGAGCCACGCGCGCCGTCACCGCGCGGGTGCCACCCCCCCGCTCAACGCTCCACCCGCTGCGTTCCCGCCAGCGCGCCCCGGACGCGCGTCACCGGGAACTCCCCGCCCCGGCGCAGCGCTCCGTCGAAGACGTTCCAGGTCACCAGCCCGTCGTCGCTCTCCGGCTCCAGCAGGTACGTGGCGAGCGCCCCGAGCGGCTGGTCCCCTCTCACGACGTAGCTCCCCACGGGGAGCGTCCGACGCTCCTCGCGCCAGCGGCCGCGGAGCGTCACCTCGCGGTGCCCCTGGAACGGCCGCTCGGCGACGACGACGCTGTCCACGGTGAAGACGTCCGCCTCGGTGGTCGTCGGCGACGTGGTCCGCTCGACGGTCACGCCGTGCAGTCGGAGCAGCCGCACCGCCTCCTCCTGTCCCGCGTCCAGCGCGTAGGCGGGCGGCGTGGCGACGACGAGCTGCGGCTCGAAGCGGTCGAAGACGGGCATCCGTTGCGAGCGGTAGTGCCCGGTGCGGCGCATCCCGCGCGGCACGCCCGGCTGGGTGAGCGCCGTGGTGTCCGCGACGCGCGCCAGATCCTCGGCGATCACCTCGCCCACGTAGGGCGCCGTCGTGAGGCGCGAGCGGACCGGCACCTCTCGCGCGACGCGCGCGTCGCGCGAGAGGTGCCCGGCGCCGAGCGCGTCGGCCTCGCGCGCCAGCTCACGCAGCCGCGTCCCGCGCTCGGCGGCGAGCGACAGGATCTCGGAGACGTAGGCGTAGGTGCTCCTCACCCGCCGCTCGAACGGGTCGTGCGAGAACGCCTCGCTGAGGATCGCGACGCGGCCGCGCAGCCCGTAGTAGTTCGTGCCGAAGCGGGGGCGGTGGTCGTAGCTGTACCACCCCTGCTTCACCGTGTCGGCGTTGACGTCGGCGCCGTACTCGAGGCTGAAGTTGCCGTAGTCGAACGTCTCGAAGGCGTGACGCTCGCGCATCCGGCGGCGCAGCTCGGGCAGCACCGAGTCGCGCGTCCACGCGGCGAGCGGGGCCGCCGGGTTGAGCGACGGCGAGTAGGTGAGCGCGTAGCCGTGGAAGCTCCCGTCGGTCGTGTGCAGGTCGACGAAGAGCTCGGGGTCCCAGGCGGCGAACATGGCGAGAGACGCGCGGGTCTCGGGCGCCTCGGCCTTCACGTAGTCGCGGTTCAGGTCGAGCCGCTGTCCGTTCGCGCGCTCGCCCACGAGCTCGGGGCCGTTCTGCTCGGTGCGGTTGACGCTCTGCGGGGCGAGGCGCTCGTTGCCGTCGGCGTTGTAGATCGGCACGGCGACGAGGACGATCGAGTCGAGGACGTTGGGCGCCGGCGCGGTGACGAGGTCGCGGAGGAGCGCAAGCAGCGCCTCCTTCCCTTCCACCTCACCGGCGTGGATGTTCGCCTGCACGTACACCACCGGGCGGCCGAGCCGCCGCGCCGCGTCGGGCGTCGCCACGAGCGGGCGCGAGGCGACGACGTATGGGATGTCGCGCCCCTCGGTGCTCTTCCCCATCACGCCGAGGGTGACGGGGGCGCCGAGCGCGCGGAGCGAGTCGAGGAACGCGACGACGTCGGTGTAGCGGGAGGTCTCGCGGTAGCCCGTCAGCTCGGCGCGGGTGCGCGGCAGGCGCCCGGCGGAGGCGGGCGACGACGCGGGGCGCGTGCAGGCGGACGCCGCGAGGGCGAGGGAGAACGGGCAGAGCGCCATCAGGGCGCGGCGGGGCGAGCGCATCGCACGTCACGGGGTTGGAGTCGTGGAAGTCTACCCCCGAGCGCGAGGCCGGCGCCACGGCGCCGGCGCCTACCGTACGTGCGCCGCGGACGCGGTGGCGACGACGATCGCGGCGTGCGCGGCCACGAGCCCGACGAACGTCGCGAACAGGCGCGGGTCGCCGGTCGCCGGGGCGTCCTTGGACTCGAAGGCGCGATAGGCGCCGACCAGGGCGACGATCCAGAGGATCCCCTGCGTCGAGACGAGCGCCGCGGCGGCGCACGCCGCCGCCACCGCCCACCGCTGCCGGCGCGAGAGCGCGCGGAAGCCGCGCGCCCCGTCGAGCTGCCAGACGGGGGTCAGGTTGAAGAGGTTGATCAGAGCGCCGAGGCCGGCGATCGCGGCCCACACGCCGCGCCCGGTGGCGGCGAACATGGCGTACGCGGCGGCGGCCGCGCCGAGCCCCCAGAGCGGGCCGGCAAGACCGACCACCGCGTCCTCCCGCGCGCTCGCCGGCGACTGCTTGAGGCGCACGAAGGCGCCGAGGCCGGGGATGAACATCGGTGCCCCGGCGCTGATGCCGTAGCGGGCGAGGGCGGCGACGTGCCCCATCTCGTGGACGTAGATCGAGGCGACGATCCCCGCCCCGAGCGCCCAGCCGTACAGCTTCCAGTAGACGCCGAGGAAGGCGAGCATCGAGAAGAGCGTGCTCACCTTCGTGAGGCCGAGCAGGAGCAGCTTCGCCTTCGTGAGCAACAGGAGCGCCGCCGCCGAGATCGTCCCCCACACGCCCCGGTTCGCCCCGGCGCGCCCGCCCCGCGAGGAGGGCGGCGCCGCCGGCGCGGCGTCGATACGCCGCGTGAGGTCGTCCACGCGGGCAACCACGGCCGCGCGCTGCGGGGCGCTCGCGGGGAGGAGGGCCAGCGCCTCGCGCCAGGTCGCGGCGGCGCGCGCGAGCTCGCCGGCCCGTTCGTCCTCCCCCGCCCGCTCCGCGAGCGCGTTCAGCGCCGCTCCGTGGGTGAGCGTGCCGCACCCCGGGCAGGAGAGGAGCGCGGGCGCGACCTGCGTGCCGCAGCTCCGGCAGCTGGCCGCGTCGGTCGCGCCCGCGGTGGCAGTCGGCACGTCAGCCACCGACGCCGGCCGGAGGCGCTTGCGCGCGCTCCGCGACCTTGTACGGGCCGGTGAATGTGACACGGCCCGCGCCGGCCGCGCCTGCGCCAGTCATGCGCCACGCCTGCAGCAGCGCGAAGGCGACGATGGCGAGGTTGATCAGGGAGGAGCCGGATTCGCCGTGCTTCAGCTCGATGAAGGGCCCGGCGACGGCCAGCGCAACCACGCCGACTGCGCCGTAGAGCACCTTGTCCCCTAGTGAGGCACTGTCGCCGCCCGCGGGCACAGCGCTCCCGGAATCCACCGCGGATGCGGCTGGGGAGTCACCAGGAGCCGAGTGCAGAGAGTCCGCCTGCTGCGCCACGGAGGACTTCTGTGCGGTCTCCGCGTGCTGCAGCGTCGTGAGGACGAAGGGAAGATGACCGATGCCGACGGCGAGATACGTGAGCACCACGGCCAGCACCTGAAAGCGGCGACCGCCCACACCACGGCTTCCCTTCCTCATCGCGGACGCGACGAAGGCGCCCACCGCGATCGAGACCAGGGCGAGATCCCACCCGGTCAGCGCGGTGAAGATGAGGTAGCCGATCGAGCCGAGCACCGCGGCGCCGGTTCCGAAGAGTGCCGCGCGTCCAAAGCCGACGCGTCCCTCGGTGGCGCCTTGCGCCTCGTCCGTCCCCTTGCACCGCGCGCAGTAAACGGCGCCGCCGGCTTCGTAGTAGTAGGTGCTGATCGCCGTGCCGCACTTCGAGCAGCTCATCGCGCCGGAAGCACCGGCGCCGGCCGCGCCTTCGATTGCGGGCCCATCGAACCGGAGCGCCTGCTCCGGCGCCCGCGTCGTCTCCTCCGCCATCGGGCGGCCTCCGTCGTCGGGGGTGGGCGTGCGGGACCGCGGTACGGGTCACACACGGAGGCCGCCCGCGCCAGACGTTAGGCGTGGGCGGCTCCCCAAATGACGACCGACGGACGCACCGCGTCAAAGCGGCGCGCGTCACCGCCCGGCGAGCACCTCCTCGAAGAGCGCGTACGCCCGCGGGTCCCCAGACTGCCCGAGCCAGAACATCGCCTTCGCGCGCACGACCGGGTCGCGGTTGTCGCGCGCGACCTCGAGCAGTGCCGGCGTTCCCTCGTGACGCGGAAGCTGCGTGAGCGCGAAGACCGCCTGCCCCTTCACGTCGCGCTCGCCGGCGTCGTCCCCTTCCGCGTCCTGCGCGGTGACGAGGCTGTTCCGGCGGCCGTCGCGCGCCGCGGCGGCGAAGCGGGCAAGCCAGAAGGCTGCGGTCGTGCGCGTCGCCCGGCGCCGCGTCGCGCTGTCGCGGGCGATGGCGAGCAGCGCCGGCCACGGCTCGGCGCGCGCGGCGAGCACCGCGGGGAGGATCGCCCGCTCGGCGACGCGCCCCTCGTCGGCGCGGGCGGCGAGGTCGAGCAGCCAGCGCGAGGCGTCCACCGGGTCCACCGCGCCGAGCTCGGTCGCGCCCTCGTCGCGCGGCGCGGCGGCCGTGTCGCCCACGTACGTCTCGAGACGCTCCACCCGGCGGTCGCGAAGGGAGAGGACGACGCGCACGGGTCCCGGCACGCAGGGCGGCTCGGCGCCGCGCGCCCAGCGGCCGTCCCTGAGCATGACGTCCGACGTCGCGCCGAACGTCATGCGGCCGACGCCGACGTAGCCGCGCCCGTCGCCGCAGACGCCGTCGCGCGCCGGGAAGGAGAAGTGCGCGCGCCCGGTGGCCGGCGCGGCGGCGATCAGCGCTGCGACGGCGCGCTGCTGAGCGCCGGCCGGAGTCGAGACGACCAACGCCGCGAGGGCGATCGCGAGCGGGGCGCGGGGCGCGCGGCGCGGGGCGGACATCATACGCTCCTCCCTCGCTCAGTGGGTGACGATGTCGCGGATCAGCGCGGCGACGCGCGGGTCGTCCTTCTGACCGAGCCAGAACAACGCCTTCCGCCGCATCCGCGGGTCGGCGTCGCTCCTCGCCACCTCGATCAGCCGGTCGGTCGCCGCGCGGTCGTCGCGCTGCGACAGCACGAACAGCAGGTGCTCCCGGAGCTCCGGCTCGGTCACGCCATCATAGAGGTCGACGAGGTCCTTGACGGGCGCGTCCCCCTGCCCCGCCCAGAAGGCCGCCTTCTTGCGCGCCGACAGCGGCTCGCGCGGGTCGCGGGCACGGTCGAGCGCCCACCGCACGCCGGCGCCGCCGCGGTCCTGCTGCGTGACCGCCATCAGGATCTGGTCCTTGAGCTTCGCGCTCTCGACGCGCGAGTACGCCGCCTGG
>JBJMNL010000012.1:0-17597 GCA_045804285.1 Gemmatimonadaceae bacterium | reverse complement strand
TCCTCGCGGCGGCGCCCGCCGCGGCCCGCGCGCAGGGCGGGGCCGGCACGCAGGACGGTGGCGAGCCCGCGGCGACGCTCCTCTACCAGAACTTCCCCAACCCCTTTCCGGCGTCGGCTGCCGCGGCGGCGGGGGGGCTGGGCACGTGCATCTGGTTCGATCTCGGGCGCCCCGGCCCCGTGCGCGTCGAGCTGTTCACGCTGCGCGGCGACCGCGTGCGCACCCTCGTGCCCGGCCCGGGCTTCCTGGCCGCCGCGCTCCCCGCCGGCCGCTACGGACGCGCCGCCGCCGGGAGCAACTCCGGCTGCGATCCGCGTTTGGCGTGGGACGGCACCGCCGACGACGGGCGCGTCGTCCCGCCCGGCGTGTACCTCCTGAGGCTGCGCGCGGACGGCACGTCGCAGGTCAAGAAGGTCGTCTTCCGTGGCCGCTAGCGAGCCGCTGCGCCCATGTCGCTGATCACGTGCGCCTGACGACCGTCGGCACGGGGACCGCCGCGCCCTCCCCCTCGCGCGTGAACGCCGGGCACCTCGTGGAGGCGGGAGAGGTGCGCCTGCTGCTCGACTGCGGGAGCGGCGTCGTCCATCGCATGGCCTCTCTCGGCCTCCCCTGGAGCGACCTCACCCACGTCGCGCTGACGCACTTCCACGCCGACCACGTGAGCGACCTCGCGACGCTCTTCGTGGCCTGGCGCTACGGGCAGCTCCCGCCGCGCTCGGCCCCGGTGACGCTCCTCGGCCCGCCCGGCACCGCGGCGCTCCTCGACCGGCTGGCGGCCGCGCTCTGGAAGGACCTCCCGGCGCCCGGCTACCCTGTCCACGTCGTCGAGCTGCCGCCCGGCGGGCCGGCCGTGGAGCTCGCTTCCGGCGTCCGCCTCTCGGCGACCAAGGTACCGCACACCGAGGAGAGCGTGGCATATTGCCTCGAGCGCGGCGGGCGGCGCCTCGTCTACACCGGGGACACCGGCTACGACCCGGCGCTGGCCGCGTGGGCGTCGGGGTGCGACGTCCTCCTCTGCGAGTGCTCGCTGCCGGCCGACATGGCGATGGCGACGCATCTCACGCCCGAGGAGTGCGGCGCCCTGGCGGCGATCGCCCGGCCGCGGCTCCTCGCGCTCACGCACTTCTACCCGCCCGTCGAGCGAATCGACGTGCGCGCGGCCGTCGCCGCGCGCTTCCCCGGCCCGGTCGCCCTGGCGATCGACGGCTGGTCCACCGAGATCGAGGATTCCGGATGCTGGTCGTGATGCAGAGCGACGCCACGGCGGCCGACGTCGAGGCGGTGTGCGACGCCATCAGGCGGATGGGCTACCAACCCCTGCCGATGCCGGGGCAGCAGCGCACGGCGGTGGGGCTCATCGGCAACGACCGCCAGGTGGACGGGTCGCTCATCGAGGGGATGTCCGGCGTCGCCCAGGTGATCTACGTCTCCAAGCCGTACAAGCAGGTCTCGCGCGAGTGGCGGGCGGAGGACACCGTCGTCACGCTCGCGCCGGGCGTGGAGGTCGGCGGGCCGAACGTCGTCGTCATCGCCGGCCCCTGCTCCGTGGAGACGGAGCAGCAGATCGTGACCGCCGCGCGCGCCGTCCGCGCCGCCGGGGCGACGGCGCTGCGCGGCGGCGCCTTCAAGCCGCGCAGCTCCCCGTACTCCTTCCAGGGACTCGGCAAGAAGGGGCTCGAGCTCCTCGCGCTCGCCAAGCGGGAGACCGGACTCGCCATCGTCACCGAGGCGATGGACGAGGAGGGGGCGCACCTCGTCGCCGAGTACGCCGACTGCATCCAGATCGGCGCGCGCAACATGCAGAACTACTCGCTGCTGCGCGCCGTCGGTCGGCTCGGCCGGCCGGTGCTCCTCAAGCGCGGCATGTCGGCCACGATCACCGAGCTGCTGCTGAGCGCCGAGTACGTCCTCGCCGAGGGGAACCCGCACGTGATCCTCTGCGAGCGCGGCGTGCGCGGCTTCGACCCGGCGACGCGCAACATCTTCGACCTCTCGGCGATCCCCGTCGTGCAGAAGCTCTCGCACCTCCCGATCATCGCCGACCCGAGCCACGGCATCGGGCTGCGCGAGCACGTGCCCGCGATGGCACGCGCCGCCGTCGCCGCCGGCGCCGATGGGCTCATCATCGAGGTGCACCCGAACCCCGACCGCGCGCTCTCCGACGGCGCGCAGTCGCTCAACACCGAGCAGTTCGCGCGCCTGATGGCCGAGGTGCGCCCCATCGCCGACGCGATCGGCCGCGCCGTCGCGCCCCCGCCCGGCACCGCGGCGGTGACGCTGTAGGCCGGCGGTCCCGCGCGGCGCGCGGGACCGCCGGCCGCGGACGGGGGTATGTAGAGGGAACAGGTGTCGGGTACCCGCTACCTGGTCACCACGACCGAGGAGTGACCGAATGAAGACAATGCTGTCCGCGGCCGCGGCGCTCGTTCTCGCGCTTCCCCTCTCCGCGCAGACGCCGGAGCAGACGATCGACCGCGCGACGAAGGCGTACGCGAAGGTGAAGACGGCGCGCGCGTCGTTCGAGCAGACGCTCACGAACCCGCTCACCGGCAACACGCAGACGGCGCGCGGCGAGTACCAGCAGGCGCCCAACCGCCTCGCGGTGACGTTCACGCAGCCCAGGGGCGACCGGGTCGTCAACGACGGCAAGGCCGTCTGGGTCTACCTGCCGAGCTCCGCGCCGAACCAGGTCATCAAGCTCGCGCCCGCCGCCGGCGCCGCGGGCGGGGTGGACCTGCTCGGCACCTTCCTCACCTCGCCGCGCACGAAGTACACGATGAGCGACGCGGGGACGGCGGTCCTCGCCGGCCGCCGCACGCACGCCGTGACGCTCGTGCCCAGGGCGCCGATGCAGTTCACGAAAGCGACGGTCTGGATCGACGACGCGGACGCCACGCTGCGCCAGTTCGAGGTGACCGACAACATGGGGCTGCAGCGCAAGGTCCGCATCACGAAGCTCGCCCTGAACGGCCCTGTGGACCGCTCCGCCTTCGCCTTCACTCCGCCCCGGGGTGTGAAGGTCTACGACCAGCGGGCGATGGCGGGGGGGCAGTAGTAAGGCGGGGCGAAAGGGGGAACGCGGAAGGGCGGGATGAAGAGCCTTGAAGGGCGCAATTGAAAGACCGAAGGGCGGAATGAGGCATGAGGCATGAGGCCGGGACGCTCCGAGTGGCTAAGCTGGCCACCGGTGGGGTCCCGGCCTCATGCCTCATGCCTCATTCCGCCCTTCCACTTTACGCCTCATTCCTCATTCCGCCCTTTCAATTCCGCCTTTCAAGGCTCCTCATTCCGCCCCTCGGTTCCCAGGAGTGCCCTTCGCAGTTCCTCCGACGCCCGCCCCTCCCCGATCATCCCCAACGCCGCCCGCGACAGCGCCAGGTACACGGCGCGCGCGTCCTCGTCGGCGGCGAGGGCGTGGAGGTGGCGACGCACGGTGACGGCGTCGCCGCGCACGACGGGGCCGGTGAGCGCGGCGAGCGGGTCGCCGCTCGCCACGTTGGCCGCCGCGGCGGCGAGAAGCGCGCGGACCGCGTCGCGCCCGTCGGTCGCGGCGACGCCGGCCTCGCGCATCAGCCGCGCGGCGATCGCGGCGAGCACGGTGGGGAAGTTCGACGCGAACACCGCGGCGGCGTGGTAGCGCGCCTTCTCGCCCGCCGGGATCTCGAGCACCGAGGCGCCGAGCGCGGCCGCGAGCCGTCGCGCCGCCTCCACCGCGGCCGGCGCGCCGTCCACGCCCACCCAGGCGCCGCGCAGGAGCGCGGGCGCGCGCGACGGGTCGGCGAGGGGAACGAGGGGGTGGAAGGTGCCGGTCGGGTGGCCGGCGGCGCGCGCCCCGGCGAAGGCCGCGGGCTCGGCGCTGCCGCTCGCCTGCAGCAGCACCGCGCCGGGCGCGAGGCGCGCCGCGAGCAGCTCGGCGATCGCGGCGTCGAGGGCGGCGTCCTGGACCGCGACGAGCACGACCCCGGCGTCGGCCAGCGACGGCGGGAGCGCCCCCGCGGACACGGGGAGGGCGCCGTCGCCGCCTCCGGGCTCGGCGCGGCGCCCGTGGAGCCCGGCGAGCTCCACCCCGGACGCGCGAAGGGCGCGGGCGAGCCCCTTGCCGGCCCGGCCCGCGCCCAACACGAAGACGCGCGCGGCGGGAGCGCCGCTCACGCGCCGCGACTCATCGGCCCGCGCCCGCCGTCTTAGCCGCCGCCTCGCGCTGCGCCTCGCGCTGCGCGGCGCGGCGGAGGAGCTCTCCCTGGCCCGGCGCGCCCTCGAGCAGCGCCAGCGCCGAGCCTACCGCCTCGTCGTTGCGCGCGACCCGCTGGAACTCCACCTCGCCGCCGAACACGTAGCGGGCGATCTCGTAGGTCAGCAGGCGGTCGACGAGCGACGACGCGCCGTCGTAGGCGGCGCGCGGGATCGTGACCCCGCGGCCGGCCATCCGCTGCCACAGCTCCTCGCGCATCGCGGGCGTCACCGCGAAGTCCGGCGACGTCACCGCGCGCGACGCCTTGAGCGAGAGCGCGTAATCGGTGAGCGCGTCGCGGAACTGCGGCAGCTTCTTGCCGAGCGCGCGCTGGAAGGCCAGCTCGTTCTCCGGAAGCACGGTGTCGCCGACCACGAGGTCGGGGGTGATCCCGCCGCCGCCGAACACAGTGCGCTTCGCGTCGGTCTTGTACTTCGGCCGCGCCGTATCCGCCGCC
Source organism: Gemmatimonadaceae bacterium (assembly GCA_045804285.1). GTDB lineage: Bacteria > Gemmatimonadota > Gemmatimonadetes > Gemmatimonadales > Gemmatimonadaceae > DATMHT01. Next base: position 12,909 of record JBJMNL010000012.1, on the reverse strand, counting down.
GACTCGTCGTCGAGCCCCTCGTCCGCGTCGTCCGCGCTCGGCCGCTTCCTGTTGATGCTCCGCCCCGACGGGGTGTACCAGAGCGCCGTCGTCAGCTTGAGCGCGCCGCCGTCGGGCATCTGGAACAGGCTCTGGGCGCTCCCCTTGCCGAACGTCGCCCGGCCGACGATCGCCGCGCGGTCGTGGTCCTGGAGCGCCCCGGCCACGATCTCCGACGCGCTCGCGCTCCCCTCGTTCACGAGCACCACCACCGGTAGCGAGGGCCACCGCTGCGCGGCCCGGTCGGTGAAGACCTGCCGCGTCTCCGGGGTCCGCCCGCGCATCGCCACGATCTCCTGCCCGGGGTTCAGGAAGAGGTCGGAGACGCCGACGCCCTGGTCGAGCAGGCCGCCGGGGTTGTTGCGCAGGTCGAGCACGAGCGACGTCATCCCGGCGCGCGAGAGCGAGTCGATCGCCGAGCGCAGCTCGGCCGCCGTCGAGTCGCCGAAGACGTTGATGTCGACGTAGCCCACGCCCGGCCGCAGGATGGTCGCGCGGCTCACCGAGCGCGTGTGGATGCTGCGCCGCTCGACGCTGAACGGCATCCGCGCCTCGACCCCGGGCCGCTCGACGACGACGTTGACCTTGCTCCCCGCCGGCCCGCGGAGCGTCTTCGTGGCCTCCTCGGCGGTGAGCCCGTGCGTCGTCTTGCCGTTGATCTCGACGATGCGGTCGCCTGTCTGGATCCCCGCCCGATCGGCGGGAGAGCCCGGCACCGGCGCGATGACCGTGATCCAACCGTCGCGGACGTCGATCTGGATCCCGAGGCCGGCGTAGTTGCCGCTCGTGCTCTCGTTCAGCCGGTCGAGCCGCTCGGGCGAGAGGAAGACCGTGTGCGGGTCGTGCAGCTCGTAGAGCATTCCGTCGACAGCCTTCCGGTAGAGCGTCGCGCCGCTCACCGTGTCGACGTAATAGCGCTGTACGTGGTCGAGCACGTTGTCGAAGAGCCGCGCGCCGTCCACGGCGCCGGCCCGCGGGTCGATGCCGCGGTGCAGCAGCCAGCCGCCCGAGACGAGCGCGGCGCTGAGGACTGCGAGGGCGGAGACGGAACGGGAACGCATGAAGGAGACCTCGTATCGGAAAGTCGAACGGCCGCCAGCTGCCGGACGCCAGCGGCTAACTGCTGCCTTGATGAGACCTCGAGAGCGGGGCGAAAGTTTCAGGCCAGCGCGAGGCGAGCGCCTGGACGACGCGAACGTGCACCTCACGCGCCCCGCCGCCGGCGTCGACCCGCTCGATCGGGCCGCACTCCGGGTGCGCCGACTGCCAGGCGGCACCGGCGAACTCGTCGAAGGCGGCCACGACCCGCGCGTGGAAGTCGTCTCCCGAGCGCTCCATCCGGTCGCGCCCGCCGCGCGCGTCGGCGCGGGCGAGCCCGCCTCCCGCCGGGAGCTCGAGCAGGAGCGTGAGGTCGGGCACCAGCCCCCCGGTGGCGAAGCGGTTCGCGTGACGCACCTCGGCCTCGGGGAGCCCCCGCCCCGCCGCCTGGTAGGCGTAGGTCGAGAGGAAGAAGCGGTCGAGCACCACCACGTCGCCACGCGCCAGCGCGGGCCGGATCTCGCGCTCGACGAGCTGCGCGCGCGACGCCATGAAGAGCAGCGCCTCGGCGCGCGCCGCGACGTCCTCGCGCGCCGGGTCGAGCAGCAGCCGCCGGATCTCGTCGCCGAGCGCCGTGCCGCCCGGCTCGCGGAGCGAGAGGTGCGGCACGCCGAGCGCGGCGAGGCGGTCCACGAGGAGCGCGACCTGGGTGGACTTCCCCACCCCCTCGCCTCCCTCGAAGACGAGCAACCGTCCCCGCCGCGCGGCCGCCGGCCTGTCCCCCGCGGTGGCGGCGTTGGCGGCGTCCGTCACCCGAGCGTGATGATGGAGCTGGTCGCGCCCTTCTTGATCCCGTCGAGGATCAGGTCGTTCACCTTCATCATGGTCTTGTCGAAGTTCTCCTGAGCGGCCACGGCCCGCTGGTAGACCGGGTTCCCCTGCACCTGGCCGAGGAGCTCGTCGAGCTGCTGCTCCATCTCCGCCGTCGGCTGCTCGCCCCGCTCGATCATGCGCTGTGCGTCGACGCGAATCTGCTCCATCCGCCGCAGGAGCGCGACCGCGTCGCGGTCGTTGTTCAGCGCGTCGTTGGCCCGCTTGAGGGCCTGGTATTCAGGGCTCTGGCCGATCATGCGGCCGAGCTCCACGGCTTTGTCTTCGAGCATCGGATCTCCAGGAAAAGTGTGGCCCCTCCACGCTCGCCGCTCCACGCTCGGCGCGGGCCACCGGGGCCGGAGCGCGACCGTCCAGCGGGGACCCGGGCCCCTACACGCTCACTCCCGCCTCGCCAGCACGAACCGCTCCCGGCCGGCCAGGTCGAGCCGAACGCGCACGTCGCCGTATCGCCCGTCGGCGAGACACATCTCGGCCGCGAGCGACGCGCGGCGCGCGTCGACCTCGAGCGCCAGCAGCCCGCCGGGCAGGAGGACGGCGGCGGCGTCGCGCACGATCGCGGCCGTCGCCGCCATCCCGTTGTCCCCGCTGAAGAGCGCGAGCGCTGGCTCCCAGTCGCGAACCCCGGCCGGCAGCTCGGCGGCCTCGGAGTAGGCGATGTAGGGCGGGTTCGAGACGACGACGCTCGCCCGCTCGCCGGCGACGGGCGCGAGCAGAGCGCCGGCCCGGAACTCGACCCTCGAGCGGAGCGCGCCGGCGAGGTGCCGGGCGTTGCGCCGCGCGACCTCGAGCGCGTCGAGCGAGACGTCGGTGCCGACGACGCGCGCGAAGCGCCCCTCGGTCGCCAGCGCGAGGGCGATCGCCCCCGAGCCGGTGCCGACGTCCACCGCAAGCTCCCCCGCCCCGCCGCTCTCCTCGAGCACGAGCTCGACCAGCAGCTCCGTCTCCTGCCGCGGGATGAGCACCCGCTCGTCGACGTCGAGCGTGAGATGGCGGAAGGCGGCGCGCCCGACGGCGTAGGCGAACGGGGCCCCGCCGGCGCGGCGGCGCGCCGCCGCGAGCGCCGCCGTCGCGCACTCGTCGTCCAGCGGCGCGTCGCGGTTCACGCTCGGCCAGAAGCGCGGCACGTCGAGGAGCGCGGCCACGATGTCGCGCGCCTCGTCGCGCGGCTGCGCGATGCCGGCGCGCTCCAGCACGCCCGCCACCTCCGCGACCACCGCGCGCACCGGCGCCGCGGCGTACGGCGACTCGTCCGCCCCGGCGGCCGGGGGCGACGTGACGCACGCCGGGTCGGGGTGGGCCCCGCGCCCGGCGTGCGCGTCGGACGCGCGGGAAGGCGAGCCGCCGTCGTCCTCGTCGCCGCTCGCCGGCTCACTCACCGTCGAGCCGCTCCTGGACGTCGGCGAGCTTGAGGGCGTCGATCAGCGGCGCGATGTCGCCGTCCATCACGCGGTCGATGTCGTGCAGCGTCAGGCCGATGCGGTGGTCGGTCACGCGGCTCTGCGGGTAGTTGTAGGTGCGGATCTTCGCCGAGCGGTCGCCCGTACCGACCTGCGTCTTGCGCATGCGCGAGCGCTCGGCCTCGTGCTCGGCGATCTTGGCGTCGAGGAGCCGCGCGCGCAACACCTCCATCGCCTTGATCTTGTTCTGGAGCTGCGACTTCTGGTCCTGCTGGCTGACCACGATCCCGCTCGGCAGGTGCGTGATGCGCACCGCGGAGTCGGTGGTGTTGACGCTCTGGCCGCCCGGCCCGGAGGAGCGGAAGACGTCGATGCGGAGGTCCTTGTCCTCGATCTTGACGTCGATCTCCTCGGCCTCCGGCAGCACCGCGACCGTCGCGGCCGACGTGTGGATGCGCCCCTGCGTCTCGGTCGCCGGCACGCGCTGCACGCGGTGGACGCCCGACTCCCACCGCATGTCGCCGAACGCGCCACCGCCGACGACCTTGAAGACGACCTCCTTCACGCCGCCGAGCGTGCCGTCGGAGATCGAGATCGTCTCCGTGCGCCAGCCGCGGCGGCCGATGAAGCGCTCGTACATCCGGTACAGGTCGGCGGCGAAGAGCGCTGCCTCGTCCCCCCCCGTGCCGGCGCGGATCTCGACGATCGCCGGGCGGTCGTCGAGCGGGTCGTGCGGGATGAGGGCGCGCGTCAGCTCCGGCTCGAGCTCGGCCAGAGCCTGCTCGATCCGCTCCTGGTCGGCGCGCGCCATGGCGGCGAGCTCCGGGTCGTCAGCAGAAACGAGCTCGCGGACCTCCGCGAGCTCGTTCTCCAACTGGGTGAGGCGGTTGGCCATCGCCACGACGGTCGTCAGCCGCTGGTGCTCCCGACCGAGCGACGCGAGGAGCTTGCCGTCGCGCAGCGTCTTCGGGTCGGAGAGCTCGCGTTCGACGACCGCGTGGCGATCCACCGCCTGGTGAAGGCGGTCGCGGAGGCTCAGGCGCCAGCCTTCCCGTACTTCTGGCGGAACCGCTCGACGCGGCCGGCCGTATCGATGAGCTTCTGCTTGCCGGTGAAGAACGGATGGCAGTTCGAGCAGATGTCCGTGTGGATCTCCGCGGTCGTCGACCGCGTCACGAACGTGTTGCCGCACGCGCACTTCACCGTGGCGGCGTAGTAGTCGGGATGAATGTCGGTCTTCACGGGTACCTCGGGGCGTGTTGGTCGGAAATACAGCTTGTCAATATAACCGATCCACCGCCTAAAAGACAACCCGACAACGCTTTGGCAGTTTGACAGCCCCCGGCGCGCCTTCTAACTTGGCCCGAGCACAGCAGCTACGCCGCCCGGCGACTCCGGCGGCGTCCGGCCGCCCGACACCCCCGTCCGTTCCCCGCCGTCCCGCGCCCAGCGCGCTCGCGCCCCGCCCATGAACACCCTCGACTTTCTCTGCACCGTCCCCCTCTTCTCCGCGATCGACCGCGACGAGCTCGAGCGCCTCGCCGAGGTGACCCGCGAGAAGCAGTACCCGAAGGGGAGCATCATCGTCTTCGAGGACGACCCGGGCGACTCGCTGTTCGTCGTCCGCGAAGGACGCGTCAAGGTCGTGCTCGTCGCCGAGGACGGCCGCGAGGTGATCCTCGGCGTGCTCGGCGTCGGCGAGCACTTCGGCGAGCTGTCGCTGATCGACGAGCAGCCGCGCTCGGCGCACGTGATCGCCATGGAGGACGCGACGCTCCTCGTGCTCCGGCGCGAGGACTTCAAGCGCCGCGTCGAGGTCACGCCCCAGCTCGCCTGGGCGCTGCTCCTCGAGCTGTCGCGGCGCCTGCGGCGCGCCGACGGGAAGATCGGCGGCCTCGTGCTCCTCGACGTGCCCGGCCGCATCGCGCGCCTCCTCCTCGACGCCGCGCGCGACTCCGGCGGCGACACGATCGACAGGCCGCTCACGCACCAGACGATCGCGCAGATGATCGGCGCCAGCCGCGAGACCGTGTCGCGCGCCATGTCGGACTTCCAGGAGGCCGGCTTCATCAGCGTCGCCCGCCGACGGATCACGATCACCGACCGCGAGGCGCTGGAGGCGCGCGCCCACCAGAAGGTGTGACGGGCGTGGGCGTGGGGCATGACCCCAGTCGAGAGGGGGGCATGACCCCATTTGGCAGTGGGCAGTCTTCAGTCGCTAGTCGTCAGTCGCTAGTGATCGGTGGGCAGTGCCGGCGGGTCAGCGTGATGCGGGTACGGGCAACTGACGACTGACGACTCCCCACTGACGACTCCCCACTGACGACTCCCCACTGACGACTCCCCCCGGTCGTCCACCGATCGTCCCCTACCGACCGCCCGCCCCCGGCCTTCGCCCGCGCCATGTCTCTCCGCGTCCAGTTCTGGGGTACCCGCGGGTCGATCCCGAGCCCCGGGAAGCAGACTGTCCGCTACGGCGGCAACACCCCATGCGTCGAGGTGCGGACCTCCGACGGGTGGCTGATCGTCCTCGACGCGGGGACGGGGATCCGCGAGCTCGGGCAGTCGCTCCTCCAGCGCGCCAACGGAGCCCCGATCGCGGGCGACGTCTTCGTGACGCACGCCCACTGGGACCACATCCAGGGGATCCCCTTCTTCGCGCCGATCTTCCAGCGCGGGAACCGCTTCACGATCTGGGGCGCGGAGTCCATGGCGACGAGCATCGCGCGCGTGGTGCGCGATCAGATGTCCCCCGTCGTCTTCCCGGTGAGCTTCGACGAGCTCGAGGCGGCGATCGACTTCCGCGAGATGGCCGACGGCGAGGAGTACGCGGGCGCCGGCGACTACGTCGTCCGGGCGATGCGGGTGCGCCACCCCGGCGGCGCGCTGGGTTACCGTTTCGCCGAGCGTAACGGGGGGGGGAGGGCGCTCGTCTACATCTCGGACAACGAGCTCAGCCCCCGCGCCAGCTACGACTCGCCGCCCGACTGGCGGCGCCAGCTGGTGGAGTTTGCGCGCGGGGCCGAGCTGCTGGTGCACGACGCGATGTACACCGTGGAGGAGTACGACCACCACCGTGGATGGGGGCATTCGACGTACGGCGACGCGGTCGCTCTGGCGGTCGAGGCCGGCGTGCGAACGCTGGTGCTCTTCCACCACAAGCCGGAGCGCTCCGACGAGGAGCTCGACCGGCGCGTGGAGGAGTGCCGGGCGATCGCCCGGACGGCCGGCACGGGGCTGCGGGTACTCGCCGCCGCGGAGGGGCTGACGCTGACGGTGTGACTTTCAGGTGCCTGCTTCCGGGTGCCTGGTACCAGGCACCCGGTGAAGAGCGATGAAGTCACGTCCCACGGCGGTCCAGACGGGTGGCGGTTCGTCCACCACCACCCCGGCGCACCCGGCCTACACCATGGGCACCCGGCGCCCGACGCCGCCGGCGTCGCCGACGGTGATCGAGCCCCGCGCGCCGCTGCTACTGCTCGGCGAGGACCGCCCGCTGCCGACCGGCCTCCCGGTTGGAGGGGGCGCGCTCGAGCTGCGGCGGGTCCGCGCCCTCCCCCACCCGGACGAGCTCGACCCGGAGCGCCCCACTGTCCTGCTCCTCGACCGGGCGCTCCTCGCCGCGACCCCCGACGCGCGCCGCAACGCCGCCGCGCTCGCGCAGGTGGCGGCGCTGGTCTGGGTCGCGGGGTCCGGGGAGGTCGAGCCGCCGGCCGAGGCGCCGGAGCAGCTGCTGACCGCGTACGTCGTCGGCGCCGCGCCGGCGCGCGCCGTCCTCGCGCAGCTCCGCGGGGCGTTCCGCGCCGCCACGGCGCTGGCCGGCGAGCACGCCGCGCGCGCCGCGGAGCGCGCTCGGCGGCGGGATCTGGCGGAGCTGGCGCGCACCGGCGCGGCGCTCACGATCGAGCGCGACCTCATGACGCTGCTCGACCTCATCCTCTCGCAGGCGCGGCGGATGACGGCGAGCGACGCCGGGTCGCTCTACCTGGTCGAGCGCGACCCCGAGTCGGGCGCGGCGCGCGGGCTCCGCTTCAAGCTCGCGCAGAACGACTCGCTCCCGGGGCTGCCGCTCGCCGAGCACGTGCTCCCTGTGGACCACTCGAGCCTCGCCGGCCACGCCGCGACCACCGGCCTGCCCCTCGTCATCGACGACGCCGCCGCCCTTCCGCACGGCGCCGCCTACCGCGTCAACCGCTCCTTCGACGAGCGCTTCGGCTACCGCACGAAGTCGATGCTCGTCATCCCGATGGCCACCCCGCGCGACGAGGTGGTGGGCATCCTCCAGCTCATCAACCGGAAGCGCGAGCCGGGCGTGGCGCTGTCGAGCGCCGCGGCGACCGAGCGCGAGGTGCTGCCGTTCGACGAGCGGTCGGTCGCGCTCGTCCGCGCGCTGGCCGCCCAGGCGGCGGTGGCGATCGAGAACAACCTGCTCTACGAGAGCATCGAGCGCCTGTTCGAGGGCTTCATCACGGCCACGGTGACGGCGATCGAGCAGCGCGACCCGACGACCTCGGGCCACTCGGCGCGCGTCGCCGGCATGACCGTCGCGCTCGCCGTGGCCACGGAGCGCGCCGGCCCGGGGCGCTACCGCGGCATCCGCTTCTCGCGCGAGCAGCTCCGCGAGCTGCGCTACGCCGGCCTGCTGCACGACGTCGGCAAGGTCGGGGTGAGCGAGGAGATCCTCGTCAAGGAGAAGAAGCTCTACCCGGCCACGCGCGAGGCCATCCGCGGCCGCTTCGCGTACCTCGTGCAGGCGGCGGAGCTGGAGTTCGAGCGCGCCCGCGCGCGGCACCTCCTCGAGCACGGACGCGCGCGCTACGGCGAGGTGGTGCGCGAGCTGGAGCGCGCCCTCTGCGCACGCCGGCTCGAGCTCGAGCGCTACCACCAGGCGATCCTCGCCGCCTGCGAGCCGACGGTGCTCCCCGACGGGACGTTCGACCAGCTCACGCAGCTCGCCGAGCGCTCCTTCCTCGACGTCGACGGCGAGGAGCGCCCGATCCTCGCCCCCGCCGAGCTTCGCCAGCTCTCCGTGCGCCAGGGCACGCTCGACGACGAGGAGCGCCGCGCGATCGAGGCGCACGTGACCTACACCTTCCGCTTCCTGCAGCAGATCCCGTGGACACGCGGGCTGCGCAACATCCCCGAGATCGCGCACGCGCACCACGAGAAGCTCGACGGCAGCGGTTACCCTCGCGGCGTCCGCGCCGAGCACATCCCGGTGCAGTCGCGCATGATGACGATCACCGACATCTTCGACGCGCTCACCGCCACCGACCGCCCCTACAAGAAGGCCGTGCCGCGCGACGAGGCGATCGAGATCCTCCAGGCGCAGGCGGCGAAGGGGGAGCTGGACGAGGATCTGCTCAGGGTGTTCGTGGGGGCGCGGGCCTGGGAGAGCGGCAGCGTGTAGCGTGACGACGGCGGGTGGCGTCCGGACGCACCCTCGGGACCTCCGGGGCTCCTCGCTCTACGTTACGTGCTACCTGCCGCCCCTTCCCCCCACCCTCCTCCGCCCGGCGTCTCGATCGTCACGACGTCGCCGGCGTCCAGCTCCACGCGGCATTTCGCCGGGAGCTCGCGGCCGTTGAGGAGGTTGCGGCCGCGCGCGCCGCTCGCGCCGCCGAACGCGCCGGCGGGGGCGCGGCGGCGGCGCTCGGTGAGGAGGGTGACCGTGCAGCGCTCGAGCACGCGGTAGCGGCGCACGACGCCGTCGCCGCCGGCGTGCGCGCCGATGCCGCCGGAGCCGCGGCGCACCGCGTACTCGTCGATCCGGATCGGGTAGGCGCGCTCGAGTGCTTCGATGGGCGTGTTGCGCGTGTTGCTCATCCCCACGTGCACCGCGCTCGGACCGGCGCCGCGCTCGGCCGCGCCCTGCCCGCCGCCCAGCGTCTCGTAGAACGTCCACCCCGCGCCGCCGAAGGTGACGTTGTTCATCGTCCCCTGCCCCTGCGCCGGGACGGCCACGCCGGCGTCGGCGAGCGCCGCGAAGATGGTGTCGGCGACGCGCTGCGACATCTCGACGTTCCCCGCCGCGACCGCGGCCGGCCAGCGCGCGTCCACGGCGCAGTCCGCGGGCGTCACCAGCTCGACGGCGCGCGCGATGCCGCCGTTCGTCGGCACGTCGTCGTCGAGCAGCGTGCGGAGGACGAACACCGCCGCCGCGCGCGCCACGCTGAGCGGGCAGTTCACGTTGCCGCGGACGACGGGGGAGGTGCCGGTGAAGTCGAGGCGGAGCGTCCCGTTCTCGCGCGCCTCCGCCGCCACGACCACGGCGACCTCCTCCTCGCTCACGCCGTCCCCCTCGAGCGCGTCGATGGCGCGGCCGCGCGCGCCGGCCATCGCGCGGACGCGGGCCCGCGCCCGCCGCTCGGCGTAGTCGAGCAGGGCCGCGCAGGCCGCGCCGAGCCGCTCCGGGCCCTCGCGCTCGACGAGCGCCCGCCACCCCGCGGCGCCGGCGGCGCAGGCGGCGCGCTGCGCGAGCAGGTCGCCGAGGCGCTCCTCGGGCGTGCGCACGTTGGCGAGGACGAGGGCGAGCACGTCCTCATCGAAGTCGCCGCCGCCGCGCACGAGGCGCACGGGGGGGACGACGAGCCCCTCCTGCACGAGCTCCGTCGCGCCGCGCGGCATGCTGCCGGGGCTCATCCCGCCGACGTCGGCGTGGTGCGCCCGCACCGCGGCGTACCCGCCAACCGCGCCGCCGACGTCGATCGCCTCGACCAGCGTCAGGTCGGGGAGGTGCGAGCCGCCGCGGTAGGGGTCGTTGAGGAGGAAGACGTCGCCCGGCCGCGGCCGGCGCTCGCGCACGGCGCGCACCGCCTCGGGCATCGCGCCGAGGTGCACGGGGATGTGCGCCGCCTGCGCGACCATCTCTCCGGCCGCGTCGAACAGCGCCGCCGACGAGTCGCGCCGCTCGCGGATGTTGGGGGAGAGCGCGCCGCGCACGAGCACGCTCCCCATCTCCTCGGCGATCATGGCGACGGCGTGGGACATCACCGTCAGGGCGAGCGGATCGAAGGGGGCGCTCATGGCGAATCGTCTCCCGACGTGGAGGTCGCGCCGGCCGCGCTCGCCCCGCTACGCATCGCGCTCGACGAGCCAGCCGCCGATGGGGAGCGTGCGCGCCGTCCAGCCGGCCGCGACGAGGAGGGTCGCGTCGGGGAGGGTGACGGTGGCGGGGCCGCGGACGGTCGCGTCGCCGGCGCCGCCGCAGTCGCGCATGGCGCCGGCGTCCCAGCCGGCGACGCCGGCGGGGCGGACGAGGGCGACGTCGCGGGGCGCCTCGGAGGCGGCGTGGCGCGCGCTCACGATCTCGACGTCGCGCGCGAGCGTGAAGCCGAAGCGCTCGCGGTGCGCGGCGGCGAAGCGCTCGGCGAGCCGGCCGCCGTCGTCGCCGGGCTCGATCGGCACCTCGAGCTCGTGCCCCTGGCCGGCGTAGCGGGCGCGCGCCCAGCTGCGCCGCACCGCGCCGGCGCCGGCCCGCGCCGCCAGCTCGCGCGTCAGCGCCTCGAGCGCTCCCGCGTCGAGCCGCCGGGCGAGACAGGCCACGCTCGCCAGCGACTCGCGACGCTCGGCGGCGAGCGCGAGACCGAGCGCGCTCAGCACGCCGGCGTGCGGCGGAACGAGGACGCGCGCCATGCCGAGCCGCTCGGCGAGCGCGCAGGCGTGCAGCGGGCCCCCGCCGCCGAAGGCGACGAGCGTGCACGAGCGCGGGTCCACGCCGCGCTCGACGCTCACCCGCCGGAGCGCCCGCGCCATCTCGGCGTCGGCCACCTCGATCATCGCGCGCGCGGTGCGCTCGGCGCTCTCGCCGAGGCGGGCGGCGAGGACGCACACCGCCCGGCCGGCAGCGTCGGCGTCGAGCCGCACGCCGCCGCTCAGCGTCGCCGCCTCCACGTTGCCGAGGACGACGTGCGCGTCGGTCACCGTGGCCTCGGCGCCGCCGCGGCCGAAGGCGGCCGGCCCCGGCACGGCGCCGGCACTGTGCGGGCCCACCCGCAGCGCGCCGCCGTCGTCCACCCACCCCACGCTCCCGCCCCCCGCCGACACCGTCTCGACGAGCACGCGCGGGAGCGCGATCGGCACGCCCGCCACCGCCCCCCCAGCCTCCACCAGCGCCTCGCCGCCGAGCACGAGCCCGACGTCCGCGCTCGTGCCGCCGATGTCGATGGTGAGCGCGCGCTCGACGCCGGCGGCCCGCGCCACCACCGCCGCGCCGACCACGCCGCCGGCGGGGCCACTGAGGGCGAGCGCGGCGGCCGAGCGCGCCGCGTCGGCCGCGGAGCGCGTGCCGCCGCTCGACGTCATCACGCCGGGCGCCGGGTAGCCCGCGGCGCCGAGGCGCGCCGCCAGCCGCGCGACGTAGCGCGCGACCGCCGGCCGCGCGTACGCCTCGGCGACGGTCGTCGCCGTCCGCTCGTACTCGCGCATCTCCGGGAGCACGTCGGACGAGAGCACGACGTCGACGCCGGGGAGGCGCGCGGCGAGCGCCTCGGCGAGCTGCCGCTCGTGGGCGGGGTCGGCGTAGGCGTGCAGCAGCGCGACCGCGACGATCTCCGGCGCGAGCTTCGCCACGCCCTCGGCGACGCGGCCCGCGTCGTCGCGGGAGAGCGCGCGCTCCACCCCATCGGGGGAGACGCGCTCCGGCACCGCCACGACGCGTCCCGGCGGGACGAGCGGCGCCGGGTGGTGCGCGGACAGGTCGTAGAGTGAGGCGCGCTCCTGGCGGCGCAGCTCGAGCAGGTCGGTCGCGCCGGCGGTCGCGCAGAGGGCGACGCGGGCGCCGGCGCGCTCGAGCAGGAGGTTGGTCACGACCGTCGTGCCGTGGACGAAGCGGGCGACGAGCGCGGGGTCGGCGCCGAGCGCCGCGAGCGCGGCGCCCACGCCCTCGCTCTGGTCGCGCGGCGTGCTCAGCACCTTGCGCGTCTCGACGCGCCCGTCGTCGCCGACCGCCGCGAGGTCGGTGAATGTGCCGCCGACGTCCACCCCGACCGACAGGCGCCCGGCGGCGGCGGGCACGGTGGGGGCGCTCACGTCGGGCGCGCCAGCGCGCGGGTCGCGGCGGTCCCGCTCACCGGACGACGATCTCGACGCTCGCGAAGACGGCCGTGCCACGGACGCGCACGATGGGGGCGTCGGGAGACGCCGCCTCGCCGAACGGCCCCTTCATCTCGACGTTCGCGGCGAACGTGTCCACGTCCGACTCCACGCGCACCCCTGGCGGAACGATGACCTTCACGTTTCCCATGAGCGTGAACAGCTCGATCTCGCTCCGGCCCTCGGCGAGCGTCGCCTGGCGCAGGTCGAGCGAGATCTCGCCCAGCGTGGCGACGACGCGCATGTGCCGGGCGAGCGTCCACGAGCCGGCCCGCTTGAGGGAGCTCAGGAAGGCGACGATTCCCTTCCGCGGCTCCACCGCGTCGGGGGGCACGACGCTGTAGGTCGCGCGGCGCCCCACGTCGCTCCGCGGCCCGGTCATGGCGCCGCCCCGGCGCCCGCGCGCACCACCGACTCCGCCGGCCGCGGGGCCGCCCGCGGCGCGGCG
>JBJMNL010000011.1:0-37669 GCA_045804285.1 Gemmatimonadaceae bacterium | reverse complement strand
GCGGTCGCTCACGTAATGGTCGGCGGCCTCGATCTCCTGCGCGATGTCGGTCGTCAGCTTCGACGAGAGGCTCGCCTGGCTCTGCACGGCGGCGAGCGTCTCCCCGATCCGGGTCGACATCAGGTTCAGCGAGCGCCACCCCCAGAAGCCGCCCGCGGCGAGGAGCGCCATGAGCAGGGCGAAGCCGAGCCCGAGGCGACGCCGGATCGTCCCCGCGCCCAGCACGGCGACCAGCCCACCGCTGCTCCGCCGCGGGGGCGGGGCGGAGAGCCACTGCTCGGTGGTGGCCGGCACGGGGCCGCCGGCCGTCGGCGTGGCGAGCGGCGTGGCGGGCGGCGTGGCGGGTGGCTCGATCGTCGGGGCCGCGCTCATCGCGCCTCCGCCATGGTGAGGGCCCCGCGCTCCACGCGCGTCATGACCATGCCGCGGCCGAGCGGGTCGCCGCTGGGCTCGAAGCGGATCGCGCCCGTGACGCCGGGGTAGCCGGCGCCGCGCGCGAGCGACGCGAGGTAGTCGCGCACCGCCGCGCGGTCGGTGCCGCGTTCGGTGACGGCACGCGCGAGGAGCATCGTCGCGTCGTAGGCGAGGGCGGCGTTGCCGTCGGGGCTCAAGCCATGGTAGCGCTGGCGGAAGGCGCTCACGAATCGCCTCGCGTCCGGCCTCGGGTCCTCGGCGGTGAACGGGGCGGCCACGTAGGCGCCCTCGGCGGCCGCGGTGTCGTCGACGATTCCGGTCCAGCCGTCGCCGCCGACGAAGTCCGCGCGCAGCCCCTGCCGGCGCGCCTCGCGGAGGACGGCGATCCCCGAGCGCTCGGTGCCGGCGACGAAGACGACGTCGGGCGAATACCGCTTGAGGAAGGCGACGTACGGCTCGCAGTCCCGGGTGTCCTCGCTGATCGGGTCGACGCTCACGACCTCGGCGTCGAAGTTCCGGCGGAACGACTCGGTGAGGCCGCGCCCGTAGGCGTTGTTCTCGTAGAGGATCGCGGCGCGCTTGCGGCCGAGGCGGCGCGCGAAGCGGGCGATCGTGAGGCCGTTCGCGGAGTCGCTGGAGATGACCCGGAACACCCAGGGGGAGATCCCCGAGAGGTCGGGCGAGGTGGCGGTGGTGGCGAGCGAGACGAGGTGGCCGTCGTACATCCGCGCCGCGGCCACCATTGCCCCCGAGTTGACGTGTCCGACGACGGCGACCACGTCGGCATTGGCGACGAACTCCTGGGCGATGGAGGTGGCCTTCTCCCCGCTCCCGTCGTCGTCGCGGGCGAGGAGGCGGAGCCGACGTCCGTGGATGCCGCCGGCGGCGTTGATCTCGGCGACGGCGAGCTCGATGCCACGCTTGTTCATCGCGCCGTACCCTTCGCTCCACGGACCGGCCGCGCCGAAGACGACCTCGCCCTCCCCGAAGCCGCGCCCCGCGCACGCGCCGACGGCGCCGGCGCCGACCAGGAGCATCGCCGCCACCCGGGTACGTGCCCCGAGAGACGCGAGCATTCCCGGCCCCCTGCCGCCCGCTTCCGCTCGACCGGCCGGCGAGGCGCCGGACGACATGACGTGCGCAGCCGCACGCCCCCTCGTGAACCCCCTCAACTCCGCCTCCGCGATTGGTCGTGGTCCGTGCGCCACCGCCGCGCGACTACCACTTCTACTGACGACACCCCATCGGGCGAGTCACGCGAGGGGATCGCGGCCACGGCAGAGCCGCCGGCGGGGGGCGCCGCCGGCGGGAGGCGGCGGCCACGGCCGGCGGTGGCGTCGCCCGGGAGCCTCGTCGCCCGCGTCGGCGGCGCGGGCGTGCACGCTTCCTGCGCTCCTGGGCGCGCGTCACTCACCGCGGGCAGGAGTCGATGAGAGTATTCGTCACCGGCGGGACGGGGGTGGTCGGGCAGGCCGCCGTGTCCGCGCTGGTCGACGCCGGCCACGAGGTGCGCCTCTTCTCGCGCCACGCCGACGAGGAGGCGCGCGCCTGGCCGCCCGGCGTCGAGGCGCGCGCCGGGAGCGTGACCGAGCCTGGCGCGCTCCTCGGCGCCGCCGACGGGTGCGACGTGGCGCTGCACCTCGCCGCCGTGGTTCGCGAGTCGCCGCCGGACGCGACCTACGAGAAGGTGAACGTCCAGGGCACGCGACACGTCGTGGCGGAGGCCGCGCGCGCGGGGGTGCGGCGCTTCGTGTACGTCTCCTCCCTCGGCGCCGACCGCGGGCGGTCGGAGTACCACCGCACGAAGCACGCGGGGGAGCGGCTCGTGCGCGCCTTCCGCGGGGAGTGGCTCATCCTGCGTCCGGGCAACGTCTACGGCCCGGGAGACGAGGTCGTCTCCCTCCTGCTCAAGATGATGCGCACCCTCCCGGCGGTCCCGGTGATCGACGGCGGCGAGCACGAGTTCCAGCCGATCTGGGTCGGCGACCTCGCCCAGGCGCTCGTGCAGGCCGTCGAGCGGCGCGACCTCTCGGGACGCGCGCTCGACCTCGCCGGCCCCGACCGCACCTGCATGAACGACCTCGTCGAACGCTTCGAGGCGATCGTCGGACGCAAGGTGCTACGCGTGCCGACGCCGGCGCGCGTCGTCTCGCTCGGCGCGCGCGTCGGCGAGGCGCTGGGGATGGACACGCCGGTGACGGAGGGGCAGATCCAGATGCTCGAGGAGGGGAACGTCGTCGAGCGACCGGAGGACAACGCGCTCGTGCGCGACTTTCAGCTCCGGCCGACGCCGCTCGCCGAGGGGCTGCGCAAGCTCGCCGACTCGCTCCCCGAGACGTTGCCGGACGAGGGGACCGGGGGGCTCAAGCGGCGACGCGTCTGGGCCGACATCGTCGACAGCCCGCTCACGGCCGAGCAGCTCTTCGAGCGCTTCCGCCTCCGATTCGCCGAGATCACGCCATGGCACCTCGAGGTGGGCGCGGAGCCGGGTACCCAGGTCGAGCCGCGCGAGGGGGAGACGCTGACGATGCGCCTCCCGGTGCGTGGCAACATCCAGGTGCGGATCGAGGAGCTCACGCCACGCCGCCTGACGCTGGTCACGCTCGAGGGGCACCCGCTCGCCGGCGCGGTGCGCTTCCGCTGCGAGCCGCGTGGCGCCGGCTCGACCACCCGCGGGTCGGTGCTGCGCTTCGAGGTCCAGGTCCACGACCGCGCCTCGAACCTCGTCGACTGGGTGGTGATGGCCACCGTCGGCGGACACATCCAGCGAGCGACGTGGAAGGGGATCGTCGAGGAGGTGGTCCGGCAGAGCGGGGGCTCGGCGCCCGACGGCGTGCACCACGAGTCCGAGACGCTCGCGGGCGAGGAGGCGGAGCGGATCGAGGGGTGGCTGCGGGAGCTGGTGCTGGAGCGGAAGCGGGAGGAGCGGGGCGATGGGCGGGAGTGGTCGGAACGCCCCGCCTCCTCCTAGTCGTTCTCGCCGTACTCCACGATCGCGTCCCCGCGGTACGAGCAGTGCTCCCCGCAGCCGAGCTTGTACCGGTTGCGGGCGAACCAGCGGTAGAAGCGCTCGGCGAGCGGACGCGCGAATGGAATCCTGAAGATCCAGGAGAGCAGGCGTCCCTTCGGCAGCGCGTTGATGATCGTCTCGAGCGCCGCGGCGCCCTGCCAGGTGTGCCCGCCCCGGTCGATCACCTGCAGGCTCTCCGCGTAGGCGCGGGGCGGGATCCACGGAAATCGCGCGTAGACGCCGGGCGCCTGCGACGGCACGATCTCGAGCTGGCGCCGCCGGTCCCACTGCTCGAGGACGCGGGCGAGTCGCGTGCACACCTTGCAGTTGCCGTCGTAGACGACCGTGAACGGCCGCCCGAGGCCGACGCTCGCGTCGCGGAATCGTCCTCCGGCCGTCGCGGCCGCGCCGTCTCGCGGGACGCCGCCAACGGTGAAGAGGACGACGGGCACCGTCGCCGCGCGCGGAGGTGCGCCGGACGCGGAGGGCGTCACCGCGCCGCCGCTCCCGGCGCGCCGGGCGGCTGTGCCACGCCCACCTCGCTCGCCGCGACGTCGCCGGGGGTCACCGCGGACGCGGCCGCCGGCGCGGTGGGCGCCGCGGTGGGCGCCGCGGCGCCCACCGCGCCCTGCTCGATCGTGATCGTGGGGGAGTGCGTGAGCGTGGCGTGCACCGCGCACAGCGCGGCGGCCCGCTTCGCGGCGGCGCGGCGATTCTCCGGCAGCTCGGGCCAGCTGTAGGTCACGCGCATCGCCCCCACCCGGTGCGGACCCTCGGCGAAGCTCCACTCCACGTCCACGGCGAGCGCGTCGGTGCCGACGCCGACGTGCGTCGCCCAGGAGGCGAGGATCGAGTACGTGCAGTAGGCCAGCCCGCTGGCGAGCATGTGGAAAGGAGAGAACTGCTGGTCCGCGGACGGGGCGTCGATCGTCATCGGCCCCGCGGTCGGCTCGAGCCGCAGGGAGGTGTCGGACGTGAGCGTGATCTTCATGCCGCCTCCGCTGGGGATCGGGCCGCGCGGGCGTCGTCGCCCGCGCGGGCGAGCGGCGGTGCAAGGAGCACGCCCGCCTCGGCACGCGCGCGCCAGGGTGAGTGAAGAGAGGGCGCGCGGAGCGAGGGCGTGTATCGATGCGCCCGCCGCGCGCGTATCTTGCCGTCGTGCCGGACATTTGTCCACGGCGGTCGCGGCGGCGGGCTCGGCCCGGCGGCGGATCGCGTCACCGCACGCACGGAGCCCGGTCATGGATGCCGCGTACCTGCACATCCTCGTCAACCACTTCCCGATCACCCTCTCGCTGCTCGGCCTCGCGGCCGCGGTCGCCTCGTACGTGTGGCGCCGGCGCGCCGTCTGGCTGTACTCGGTGGCGACGCTCACCCTCGCAGGACTCTCGGTCTACCCGGTGACGCTGACGGGGCGCGCCGCCGAGCGGAGCATGGAGGACATGAACTACGTCGAGCGCCGGGCGATTCATGCCCACGAGGAGGCGGCGGAGTTCGCGCAGTGGGTGATGCTGGCGACGGGCGCGCTGAGTGCCTACGCCTGGTGGCGCGCCCTGCGCGCCGCGCCGCGCGACGAGAGCCTCGACACCCCCGCGTGGCTGCGCGGGCTGGTCGTCCTCGGGGCGGTCGCGAGCGCCGGGACGGTGTCGTGGGCGGCCAGGAAGAGCGATTCGATCATGCACTACTCGCCCCTCCTCCAGCATCCGGCGGCGCCCGGCATCCAGGCCACGCCGCCGGGCACCGTCCCGCCGCCGTACCCGCCCCCTCGCCCCCAGCGCCCGCCGGCGACGCCGCCGACCACCTGAGCGCGACCCGGAGCGGCCGCCGGCCTTGCCCCGGCCGGCGGGCAACGTTAGGATATATATCGGTACCGATCTAATTGCTCGCTGGCTCGTGGAGGGCGGATGACGGGGGACGGAGAGGGGAGCAGCGACGCGGCGCGCGCCATGAACGCCGTGCGGCGGTTGGTGCGCGCGTTGCGCGTCTCGTCGCGGGCGGTCGAGCGGGACGTGGGGATCAGCGGGGCGCAGCTCTTCGTGCTGCGGCAGCTCGCGGCCTCGCCGGGTCAGTCGCTCACGGAGCTGGTGGAGCGCACGCTCACGCACCAGAGCACCGTGTCGGAGGTCGTGGCGAGGCTCGTCGATCGCGGGCTGGTCCGGCGCCGCACGGCGGCCGACGATGGCCGGCGGCACGAGCTCGCGCTCACCGCGCGCGGCCGCGCCCTCCTCCGCGCGGCGCCCGCGACCGTCCAGTCGGATCTCATGGACGGCTTCGCGCGGCTCGACCCCGCGCAGCGGCGGGCGGTCGCCGCCGGGCTGGAGGCGTGGCTCGCCGCGGCGGGCCTCGCGGAGGTCCCGCCGACGCTCTTCTTCGAGCGGAGCGAGCGCGGCGCGAAGGGGCGGAAGGCGCCGGCTGGCGCACGTCGCCGCGTGCGGGGAGACGGCCATGCGGCCGACTGAGCTCCGGCGCGGCGCACCGGACGGCGGCGCGCTCCCCGTCGCGCCGAGTCTCGGCCCCGCGCTCGGCAGCCTCGCCGACGGTGACATCCTCCCGCCGCGCGACTACGAGCCGGTCGGCCGGCGCGACGTCGTCATCGCCACGCTCGCCGTGCTGATCGCCGTCGCCGCGGGGCTCGTCGCGCGGCTCCTCGTCGCCCTCATCGGCCTGGCGACGAATCTCGCGTTCTACGGCCGCGTGTCCACCGCCTTCGTCTCGCCGGCCGGCAACCACCTCGGCGCGTGGGTCGTCGTCGTCCCGGTCGCCGGCGCGCTCGTCGTCGGCGTGATGGCGCGCTACGGGTCGGCGGCGATCCGCGGGCACGGCATCCCCGAGGTCATGGAGAAGGTGCTCTACGGGGAGAGCCGCATCCCGGCGCGCGTCATGTTCCTCAAGCCGCTCTCGGCGGCCGTCGCGATCGGCACCGGCGGGCCGTTCGGCGCCGAGGGGCCGATCATCGCCACCGGCGGCGCGCTGGGGTCACTCGTCGGGCAGTACGTTCGCGTCACGGCGGACGAGCGGAAGACGCTGCTCGCCGCCGGCGCGGCCGCGGGCATGGCGGCGACCTTCGGCAGCCCGGTGTCGGCCGTGCTGCTCGCGGTCGAGCTGCTGCTGTTCGAGTACCGTCCGCGGTCGCTCGTGCCGGTCGCGCTCGCGGCCGCGGTGGCGGCGAGCGTGCGCATCGCCTTCGAGGGGTCGGCGCCGGTGTTCCCGATCCCGGCCCTCGGCCAGCCGAGCGGCGCGGCGCTCGCGTGCTACACCGTGCTCGGCGCGCTGATCGGCGCGATCGCGGCCGGGATCACCCGCGCCACGTACGCGATCGAGGACCTCTTCGAGCACCTCCCGCTCCACTGGATGTGGTGGCCCGCGATCGGGGCCGTGGCCGTCGGCGTGATCGGCTGGGCGGAGCCGCGCACGCTCGGCGTCGGCTACACCAACATCACCGACGCGATCTCGGGGACGATCGCCGGCCGCGCGCTGCTCGCGCTCGTCGTCCTCAAGTTCCTGTCGTGGGCGATCTATCTCGGCAGCGGGACGTCGGGGGGGACGCTCGCGCCGCTGTTCACGATCGGCGGCGGGCTCGGCGCATGGCTCGGCGCGGCGGCGGCCGCCGCCGCGCCCGCGCTGGGCATCGACCCGCGCGTGGCGGGGCTCGTGGGCATGGCCGCGATCTTCGCCGGGGCGTCGCACGCCCTGCTCGCGTCGATCGTCTTCGCCTTCGAGACCACGCGCCAGCCGGTGGGGCTCCTGCCGATGCTCCTCGGGTGCGCCGCCGCCTACCTCGTCTCGCTCCTCCTCCGCCGCCACTCGATCATGACGGAGAAGCTCGCGCGGCGCGGCGCGGCCGTGCGCACGGAGTACGCGGCCGACCACCTCGCCCACGTCCTCGTGCGCGACGTCGCCCGCCGCCACGTGCGGACGCTTCGCGCCGACGAGACGCTCGAGGACGTGCGCCGCTGGCTCGCGTCGCCCGGCGAAGGGGCGACGCACCAGGGCTTCCCGGTGGTGGACGCCGCGGGCGACCTCGTGGGCGTCGTCACGCGGCGCGACCTGCTCGGCCCGACCGACGATCCCGGGCGCACCGTGGGGAGCGTGATCCGCCGCCGGCCGGCGGTCGTCTACGAGGACAGCACGCTCCGCGACGCCGCCGACCACATGGTGCTCGAGCAGGTCGGCCGCCTGCCGGTGGTCACGCGCGAGCGGCCGCGAACCGTCGTCGGCATCGTCACCCGGAGCGACCTGCTCGCGGCGCACGCGCCGCGGCTGACGGCGGCGCGTGTACGTGCGACGCCGACCCGGGCGCGGGGAACGGCGGCGCGCGCGGGGGGGTGACGGGCGCCGCCGGCCGCCGCTCGGTGGCGCGCCCGAGCGTGTCCGCGGCCCTCGTGTCCGCGGCCCTCGTGTCCGCGGCCCTCGTGTCCGGCGCCGTCGCCACGGGGGAGATGCGCCGGTAGACGCGCCAGCGGCCGACGAGCTCCGCCGGCCGGTAGCGGGTGGCCACGTAGTCGTAGAACTGGCGCAGAGCGGGCGCCATCGTCCACCACTGGCGCGCCCGCGAGAAGTCCGGGTAGCCCCGCGTCGGGAGCCCCCACGAGGGATCCCAGTGGTCGAGTGGCGGCGTGAGCACCTCCCCCTCCAGCCCGACGCCGCTCACCTCGACGATCACGGGCGGGTCGGCGGCGCGCAGCTCGGCGAGGAAGCCCCGCACGAGCGCGCTGTCGGCGTAGCCCGCGGTGAGGAGCGGGAGCGGGTAGATGAACCGCGTCGCCGGCCGCCGCCCCGAGAACAGGTAGACGTCGGCGGCGTGGCCCCAGACGAAGATCGGCTCGTCGGGGCGCGTGTGCGCGCGCAGGTACGAGGCGATCCGCCCCACCTGCTCGCTGCGCGCCCCACGGTCGACGGCGTCGCGCAACCGCACGACGGTGGAGCCGACCGACCACGCCGCCGTCGCGAGCGCGAGCGCCGCGAGCGGCGCCAGGCGGCGCGGTGTCGCGGCGGTCGCGGCGCCAGGCGCCAGCTCGGCACCGACGCACGCCGTGAGGAACGAGAGCGGCGGGAAGAGCTGCGTGAAGTAGTTGGGGAAGGGGCGCCCCGAGGCCGCCGCCAGCAGCAGCTCGATGGGGGGCCAGAGGAGCGCGAGGAGCAGCACCGGTCCGCGCGCCTCGGACCACGCGCGCGCCGGCCGTCTCGCGAGCGCCCAGGCGGCGAGCAGGAACCCCGCGGCGGGGAGCGCGGCCGAGCCGAGGGAGGTCGCGAGCTGCAGCCCGTACCACGCCGCGCGCGCCCGCTCCCCCGCCGACGATCCGGCGTAGACGACGTTGTAGCGGATCACCTCGTCCCAGAAGGCGCCGAGCGCGCCGTTCCCCGCAAGGTACGCGGCCGTCGCCGCTCCCGCGACCACGAGCGCGATCGCGCCCCCCGCTACCGTCACCAGCCAGGCCGCCACGCGCCCCCGGCCGAGGAGCAGCACCGTCACGCCCGCCGCCGCCGCGACCGGCGCGCCGACGAGGGTCGGTTTGAGGAGGAAGCCGGCCGCCGCGAGCGCGCCGAGCCAGGCGCCGAGCGAGAGGTGCCGGTCGTCGAAGGGCGCGCGGGCGGCGTACACCAGCGCCGCTCCCCACTGCACCGGCAGCGCGTACCCCTCCGTCAGGTTCGCCGAGAGGATCGACGGGAGCGAGGCCGCGAAATACACGGTGCCGAGCAGCGCCGCCGCCCGTCCGAAGGCGCGCCGCATCGCGAGGTGACCGATGAGCAGCGCGCCGAGAAAGGCCGCGAGGCTCAGGAGCCACGGCCCCCACGCATGTCCGCCGGCCAGCGCGAGCGCGGCGGCGTTCAGCAGGTGGATGAGCGGGGGCTTGTGGTCCCAGTAGCTCACGTACGGCCGGCCGCCCTCGCGCAGCATGTTGCCGGCGAGCGCGAAGACGGCCGCGTCCACCGACGAGACGGAGGACACGCTCTCGCGGACCGGCGCCGGCCAGCGGAGAAAGTGCACGGCGGCGATCCAGAGTGCGCACAGCGCCAGCACGACGCGCTCGGCGTCGAGCGCGGCCCGGGGGAGGCGCGCGACCCTCACCGCGGGGTTGCGGCGTGCGCGAAGACCGCGGCGCCGGGCCCGTCGTACACCGGCGCGAAGTCCGGCGAGGCGCGCAGCGACGCGAGCAGCGCCGCGCAGCAGCGCTCCTTGCGCAGGTACACGTGCGTGAACGCCACCGACTCGCTCGCGCCCCACCGCTCGAGGCACGCGGCGCCGCGGTCGCGGCAGGCGTGCACGTCGTTGTAGCGGTCGATCCGCCGGTGGAACTGGCGGCCCGGCAGCCACTCGTACCCCTGCGGGGTGACGACGCTGGCGCGCCGCGCGAGCACCGGGAACCACTCGCTCGTCGCGTCGAGGCCGAACCAGGGCGGCTCGAACGCCAGCACGAGCACGCGGCTGTCGCCGGGCGTGTGGGTCGACACCCAGTGCATCGCGTCGCGCTCCGCCGGGTCGAGCGAGTGGAGGCTCGCGTCCCACTTGAGGGCGCTGCGCGCCGCGAGAAAGGTGTAGCCCGCGAGGTACGCGAGCATGAGCGCGGGCGCGACGAGCGTCCACATCCGGGCCGGTCGCCCCTCCGGCGCGCCGGTGCCGCCGGCCGCGCGGTGGAGCGCGGGGACGATCAGCCGCGTCACCGCGACGCCGACCAGCAGCGCGAGCGGGATGGCCGCCGGCGTCTCCGGGTTGCGCGGGTTGACGACGAACACGGCCGCCAGCCACACGGGCAGAAGGAGCTCGCGCCGCGCGAGGCAGACGAAGGCGCCGAGCACGCCGAGGACGCCGAGGACGGTGAGCTGCGGCTCGTCGGAGAAGTTGAGCGTCCGGATCGGGACGGTGCTGAAGTTGCCGGCGTACGCGCCGCCGGTCGCCGCGCTCGCGAAGGGCGCGACGCCGTGCGCCCGCACCACCGCCACCCACCAGGGCGACGTGAGCGCCACGACTCCCAGCACGACGCCGAGCGACATCACCACGCCGCGGCGGTCGCGTCCGAAGAAGAGGAAGAGGAGCGCCGCGCTGTACACCGCGAACCAGCTGTTCTCGAGGTGGCTCAGCACCGCGAGCGCCCCCAGCACCGCCGTCGCGACCACGTCTCGCGCGCGACGCCGGACGTACATCCGCTGCGCCTGCCAGAGCATGAGGATCGCGAACAGGAGGCCCGGCGCCCGCGTCAGCCCGCCCCCCATCACGAACCAGAGAAAGGTGCGGGGCAGCACCGCGAACGCGAACGTCGCCACCGCGGCCGCCGCGGCGGAGCGGAGCAGCGCGCGCGCCAGGAGGAAGAATGCGGGGATGGTCAGCGCGCTCCCCAGCGCCGGCAGGAGACGGACGACGTCGATCGCCGGCGCGCCGGTCGCGTCGGACAGCACGCCGGCGGCGTATAGCGCGAGCGGCGGGTACGCGAACGGGATGCCGGCACCGTTGTATGCCGTGCTGGCGGGCAGCGCGTAGCGGGCGCGGCGCAGCTCCTCGATCATGAGGTAGAACAGACCGCCGTCGTTGAGCGGGAAGTCGCGGCCGAGCACGAGGTAGTACCGGAGGTAGGTGCCGAGCACGACGGCGAGCACCACCCCGGCGACGGACGCGACGGCGGCCAGGGCGGACGGCTCGGTCGCGGCGGGCCACGACCGTGCGGCCGCCGATCGCGGTGGGACGCGCGCCTCGCTGGCGGCGTCTCCGGGCGGGGGCGCCGCCGCCCTGGGCTCGCCCGTCAGGCGCGACGCCATCTCAGCGGGAGGGCGCGGCGGCCCGCGCGCGCTCGTACACGACCCACGCCCGCGGCCCGACGGTGGCCACCGGCCGGTAGTTCGTCGCGACGTAGTCGTAGACGGCTTCGAGCGCGGGCGTCGTCGCCCAGTAGCGCACCTTCGGACCGAGGTCGGTGGGAAAGCGCCAGCCGGGATCCCACCGCGCGAGCGACGGCACGAGGTCCTCGTTCTGGGGCGAGTTCGGCGTCGCGTCGACGATCAGCGGCGGGTCGGCGGCGCGCAGCTCGGCGAGGAAGCCCCGCACGAGCGCGCTGTCGGCATAGCCGGGCGTGAGGAGGGGCAGCGCGTACACGAAGCGGCTCGCCGGCCGGCGCCCCGAGAAGAGATAGACGTCGGCGGCGTGCCCCCACACGAGCACCCGCGCCCCCGCGGGCGCGTGCGCGCGGACGTAGTCGGCGGCGGCCGTCACCGTCTCGCCCCGCGCCGGGCGCGGCTCGCCGTCGCGCACCGCGAGCGCGGTGTTCCCGACCGCCGGGATCGCCATCGCCAACACCGCCGCGGTCAGCGCGCCCCAGGACCAGGCGCGCCGGTGCGACGCGCCCGCGCGCGCGGCGAGGTGCAGCAGCTCGGCGCCGGCGAGGGCGGCGAGGAAGGAGAGCGGCGGGAGCAGGTTGACGTAGTAGTGCGTGTACGGCCGACCCGATACAGACACCAGCGCGAGCTCGACGGGGAGCCAGACGAGCGCGAAGAGCCACACCGAGAGCGCGGGATGGTCGCGGCCGGAGCGGGCGGAGCGGATCGCGGCGAGCAGCCAGCCGGCGACGGGCAGCAGCAGCGAGCCGACCACGCTGGCGGTGACGAGACCGGCGTAGCCGGCGCGCGCCCGCATCGCCCACGTCGCCGCGACGTAGTGGCCGCTGTAGCGGAAGACCTGGTCCCAGAAGGCGCCGAGCGCGCCGTGCGACGCGAGGTAGGCCAGCACCGCCGCGAGCACCGCTCCGGCGCCGAGCAGCGCGCCGAGCGCGAGGCGCGCCCACGCCCCCGCCTGGCGGCGCGCCAGCATGACGACGGTGAGCGCCAGCGCGGCGCTGAGCGGCGCGCCGACGAGGTTCGCGCGGAGCAGAAAGGCGAGCGCCCCGACCACGCCGAGCCCCGCACCCGTGCGGAACGCGCCAGTACCGCCGGTGCGCGGCGCCCGCGCGACGAGCAGCAGCGCCGCCCACCACTGCAGCGGCAGCGCATACTCCTCGGTCAGATTCGAGGCGAGCACCGTGGTGAAGGAGAGGGCGAAGTACGACGCGCCGAGCACCGCCGCCACCGGCCCGAAGGCGCGCCGCATCGCCGCGTAGCCGAGAGCGAGCGAGGCGAGCAGCGCCGAGAGGCTCGCCAACCACACTCCCCACACCTGCCCGCGCGAGAGCGTGAGCGCGGCGGCGTCGATGAAGTACACGAGCGGCGGCTTGTGGTCCCAGAAGGTCAGGTAGGGGACGCCCCCGGTGCGAACCAGCTCCCCCGCGTAGGCGAAGAACGCCGCGTCGAGGGTCGAGTTCGACTGGAACGACGGATTGCGGAGCGCGGGCCAGCGCGCGGCGAGGAGCAGCACGAGCCAGAGCGCGAGCGCGGCCAGCGCCGCGAGCGCCACCCGGTCGGGGTCGAGCGGGCGCCGCTCGCGGCGGACGGCGCCGCCGCCGTCCGCCCCTCGCGCCTCGCGCCGCGGCCGGAGTGCCGGCTCCGGCCGCGCGTCGACCGTGCCGAAGGCGACGGGAGCGCGCCGGCTCATGTCGCCGCTCCCGTGGCTGCTCTCGTGGCCGCTCCATCGCCGGCGCCTGGCACCGCGGGCCCAGCGGCCAGCGACGGCCGGCCGAGCCACTCGGCGATCCGTCGCCCCGCCGCGCGTCCCTCGCGGATCGCGTAGTTGGTGCCGCGGTCCTCCGGGTAGATCTGCGCCATCGTGGAGAGGAAGAGACCGCCGATCGGTGTCTCCACCGCGGGGATCAGCTCGCCGTAGCGCCTGACCACCACCGGCTGCGAGTAGCGCGCGCGCCAGACGTGCGCGCCGAGGATCCAGGAGCGCTCGAACGCCGGGAACATCCGCCGGAGCGGTGGCAGGCAGAACTCGAGCACCTCCTCGTCGCTCATCTGG
Source organism: Gemmatimonadaceae bacterium (assembly GCA_045804285.1). Lineage (GTDB taxonomy): Bacteria > Gemmatimonadota > Gemmatimonadetes > Gemmatimonadales > Gemmatimonadaceae > DATMHT01. Next base: position 24,368 of record JBJMNL010000011.1, on the reverse strand, counting down.
TAGAGCGCCGCGTCCGCGGGCAGGTACTTGGACAGGTAGAGGATGTGGCGCCCGCCGTAGCTCGACGCCGGCTCGAAGTTCGTGTGCTCGATGACGCCGACGAACGGAAACCCCGGGTCGTTGACGTTGAGCCAGTAGGTCTCCGACAGGCTCCGGTCGAGCTCGAGCACGACGCAGACGTTGGCGAGATACTCGATGCGGCGCAGTCTCGCCGCGTAGCCCGCAGGCGCGTGCGGCTCGACGAGGTCGGCGACGATCGGCAGCGCCGGCGTCGCGAGCACGGCGTCGGCGGGAATCGCGCGGCCGCCGGTACGCACGGCCGCCACCCGGCCGCGCTCGACCACCAACCCCGTCGCCGCGACGCCGGTGAGGATCTCGCCTCCGAGCGCGCGGATCGCTCCGGCGAGGCGGCCGGCGAGCGCGGCGAAGCCGCCGCGATAGTAGGCGAGCACCTCGGCGCCGCCCTTGCCCCGGCTCCCGCCGCGGAGCTTGAGCTTGTTCCAGAACCAGACCGCCGAGATCTCCGACGCGACGGGCCCGAACTTCCCTTCGAGCAGCGGCTCCCACACGACGCGGAACACCTCGGGTCCGCCGAGCTCGATGAGCCATTCCCGCGCCGTCACCGACTCGAGCGAGCGCCAGTCGCGCACGGCGCGCGCGCGGAGCGCGAGGAGCCCGAGCCTGAGCCGGTCGGGGAGCGCGAGCGGCGTGAACCGGAGGACGTCCGCCGGAGAGCTGAGCTTGAAGATCCGGTTGGCGAAGTACATCCCGGTGCGCGTGGGCCGGTACACGACGTCGCCCTCGGCGCCGAGCTCGCGCACGAGATCGCCGACGTGCGCGTCGTTCGTGAACCAGTGGTGATAGAACTTCTCCAACCGCTCGCCGCCCGCGACGGGGAAGGAGCCGGCCAGCCCTCCGACCTCGGGGTCGGCCTCGAGGACGGTGACGGCGACGCCGCGCCTGGCGAGCTCCCAGGCGGCGGTGAGGCCGGTGTACCCGCCCCCGATGATCACCGTCCGGGGGGGCGCATCTGCCGAGTTCAGCACGATCGTCGGGTGAACGGGTGATGTACGGCGCGCGAGCGGAGCGGCGGCGGCCCGCTCACGGGCCGGGCGGAGTGGGCGCGTCCGATGCTCCGTTGCCTCCGGTGCCCAGGCCGGCGTGCGGCGCGAGCGTCTCCGCGGGCGCCGCGGCGGCGCGCGGCGGCGCCACGACCTCCGGCTCGCGGTGGAGCGGGATCCCCGCGCCGGCCGGCGCCTGCGCCGTGCCCGAGAACCCCAATCGCTCCTGCGTGACGTAGAGCGGCCGCCGCTTCGACTCGCCGTAGATCCGGCCGACGTACTCGCCGATGATGCCGAGCGAGATGAGCTGTACGCCGCCGAGGAAGAGGACGACGATGAAGAGCGCCGTCCACCCCGTGACCCAGATGCTCGTGAAGAGCCGCAGCACGAGGGCGTAGACGATGCCCACCATGGCGAGCGTCGAGGCCGCAAAGCCGGCCCAGCCGGCGAGGCGGAGCGGCACGGTCGAGAACGACGCGATCCCGTCGAGGGCGAAGCGCACCATCTTCCAGACCGGATACTTGCTCTCGCCCGCGAGGCGCGCCGCGCGGCGGTAGGGAAGCGCCGCCTGCCGGTAGCCGGCCCAGCTCACCATCCCGCGCACGAAGCGGTCTCGCTCGGGCATCGAGCGGAGGACGTCGACCACCTTGCGGTCCATCAGCCGGAAGTCGCCGACGTCCACCGGGATGTCGGTGTCGCTGACGCGGTTGATGAGGAGATAGAAGGCCTTCGCCGTCGCCCGCTTGAAGGCGGACTCCCCGGCGCGGTCGGTGCGCACGCCGTAGACGACCTCGTAGCCCGCGCGCCAGCGCTCGACCATCTGCGCGATGACCTCGGGCGGGTCCTGTAGGTCGGCGTCGATGAGCACGACGGCGTCGCCGGCGGCGTGGTCCACGCCGGCGGTCACGGCGAGCTGGTGGCCGAAGTTGCGCGAGAGACCGACGACGCGGACGCGGTCGTCGTGCCGCTGGATCTCGCGCAGCAGCCGGCGGGTGCCGTCGCGGCTGCCGTCGTCGACGTAGATCACCTCGGAGGCGAGCTCCGGGAGTGCGTCGAGCACCTCGCCGAGACGTCGGTGCGTCTCGGCGATGACGGCCTCTTCGTTGTAGCAGGGGACGACGACCGAGAGGAGCTTGCGTCGGCTGCGGACTGCCATCTACACCCGCCCGGCATCGGCGGAGCCGCCGGCTGACGCCGGCGAGATTCCGCGTAGCGACTCGCCCGCCCTGCCGAGCGACCAGACTCGGCTCGGCCGTCCCGCAGCGCGGGAGCGGCCTCGGCGGTCGGTGCGCGCACGACGGTTGCCCCCGTGCGCGCTCCCTCCCGACCGCCGTCGGCCGGGTGCGGGCACGGGTGCAACCCGCGTGCCCGCACCGGCCGGCCGCCGCGTTCAGTCCGGCACCGAGCGTTCCGGCGTCGATCGTTGGGCCGGCGCCGATCGTTGGGACCCAAATCGATGCCCGCGCCGCCGGCCGCGGCCGGCGGCGCGGGCTGGCGAGCTCAGCGCGCGCCGAGCGGCTGCTGCTGCGTCAGGCAGTGCAGCGTGCCGAGCCCCCAGACGAGGTCGACCGCGTGGATCCCGATGACGATGTGGTCGGGCATGAGCTCGGCGATGGCGTTGAGCGCGACGCGGTCGTTGCGGTCGTTGAACGTCGGCACGAGCACCACGCCGTTGGCGACGTAGAAGTTCGCGTAGCTCGCCGGCAGCCGCTCGCCCGCCATCTCGACGGCGCGCGGGAAGGGGAGCTTCACCACGCGCAGCGCACCGCGCTCGGCTCCGGCCAGCTCCAGGCGGCGCATGTTGTCGGCCGAGCGCAGGTGGTTCTCGTCGGCCGGGTCCTCCTCGTAGGCGAGTACGATCGTGTCCGGCGACACGAAGCGGGCGACGTCGTCGATGTGCCCGTGCGTGTCGTCGCCCACGCACCCCTCGCCGAGCCAGATCGTCTGGCGCACGCCGAGGTAGTCGCGGAAGATCTGCTCGTAGCCGTCGCGGTCGAGCCCCGGGTTCCGCTCCTGCACGTCGGAGAGCAGGCACTCCTCGGTCACCATGAGGAGCCCTTCCCCGTTCGTCTCGATCGCGCCGCCCTCGAGCACGACGCGCTCTCCGGTGTCGGGACGCACGGGCTCGATGCGCGGCAGCCCCGTGATCCGCTCGATCGCGCGCCCCACCTGGGCGTCGTGCTCGTAGTTCGGGTACTTCGCCCACGCGTTGAAGCGCCAGTTGGCGAGCACCACGTCGCCGTCGGGGGCGATCACGCCCGTCGGCGCCGAGTCGCGGAGCCAGACCCGGTCGTTAGGCACCAGGTGCAGCCGGTAGCCGTCCGGCCGCACCCCGTGCGCGTCGAGCGCGTACCGCGCGTCCTCGCGCACCCGCTCGTCCTGGCAGAGGATCTCCACCCGCTCGAACGGGTGGAGCGCGCGCACGATCTCGGCGTACACCCACGGGATCGGCGCCAGCTTGCCCGGCCAGTCCGGCTCGTGGTGCGGCCAGGCGATCCAGGTCGCCGCGTGCGGCTCCCACTCGGCGGGCATGCGGAACTGCCGCGCCGCGCTCCCCGGCGCGGCAGGCGCCGGCTCGAACGCGTGCGCGCCGCGCCCGCCCTCCGTGCTCCGCGGCCCCGCCGGCCCGATGGTGCCGCCGGCCTCGATGTCGTCCCGCATCAGCATCCTCCTCCCACGAGTCGCGTCCCGTGTGTCGCTCGCTCCCTCATCCGAGGTACCGGTTGAGGATCGGCCCGTACGCATCGATCCGGCGGTCGCGCAGGAAGGGCCAGTTGCGACGCGTGTACTCGATCTGCTTCGGGTCGCACTGCACGATGAGCGTCTCTTCTTTCGTCCCCGCCTCGGCGAGCGGCCGGCCGAACGGGTCGTAGACGAAGGAGTGGCCGAAGAACTCGAGCCCGTCGGTGCCCGGCTCGGGCTCGTGCCCCACGCGGTTCGTCGCGGCCACGAACAGCCCGTTGGCGATCGCGTGGGCGCGCTGCGCCGTCTTCCACGCCTCGGCCTGCGCCTTCCCCCACTCCTCCTTCTCCTTCGGGTGCCAGCCGATGGCCGTCGGGTAGAGCAGGATCTGCGCGCCCATCAACGACGTGATGCGCGCCGCCTCCGGGTACCACTGGTCCCAGCAGATCAGGACGCCGATCGTCGCGAAGCGCGTCTTGAAGACGCGGAAGCCCGAGGGCGGCCGCGCCTCGTCGTGCTGGTAGATCTCGCCCGGCGTGAAGTAGTACTTCTCGTGGTAGAGCGGGTCGTCGGGGATGTGCATCTTGCGATAGACACCGAGCAGCGCCCCGTCGGCGTCCACCACGGCCGCCGAGTTGTGATAGATCCCCGGCCCGCGCTTCTCGAAGATCGGGACGACGATGACGACGCCGAGCTCCCGCGCGAGCCCCTGCATCAGCTCGACCGTCGGGCCGGGAATCGGCTCGGCGAGGTCGAAGCGCTCCGCGTCGGTCACCTTGCAGAAGTAGGGCGCGTTGAACAGCTCCTTGAGCAGGATGATCTGCGCGCCGCGCGCGGCGGCCGCGCGCACGCGCTCGACCGTCTCGCGGACGGTCGTCGCGGCGTCGGCGGCCACGGCATCCTGGATCAGCCCGACCGTGAACGGCGTCTGGGTCATGTCGTGAGAGTCTCCCGAACAGTGAGCGACGGCCCCGCGCGGTCGCTCCACCCCGCGGCGCCTGTGACGCGCGAAAGTTGCGTCGGGTGGGGGGCGGGCAGGAAGTGGGCCGGAGAAGGCGGGGTGAAGAACGAAGGGCGGAATGCGAAGACTTGAAGGGCGGAATGAGGTATGAGGAATGAGGCCGGGACCCTCCCGGTGGCTCGAACAGCCACGCGTAGGGTCCCGGCCTCATTCCTCATTCCGCTCCTTCAATTCCGCCTTCTGCTCGTTGTCACCTCATCCCTCATTCCGCTCTTGAGTCTTCTGCCCGCACGACCCCGATCACCACGTCCATCACGTTCGTGCCCGTCGATCCCGTGCGGAGCAGCGCGCCGGCGGCGTCGAGCGCGTGGTACGCGTCGTGGGCGGCGAGGTCGCGCGCGGGGTCGCGGCCGGCGCGGCGCACGCTGTCCCACGTCGTCGCGTCCACGACGGCGCCGGCGGCGTCGGTCGGTCCGTCCCGGCCGTCGGTGCCGGCGGCCAGCAGGGTGACGCCCCGGGCGCGCGCGCCCAGCTCGTGCAGCGCGCCGGCGGCGGCGAGGGCGAGCTCCTGCGAGCGGCCGCCGAGCGCGTCGGGCGCGGCGCCGCCGAGCGTCACGGTGGTCTCGCCCCCCCAGATGTAACAGCTGCCCGACGCGCCTCCGTCGAGAGCGCCGGCGGCGACCCGGCGCGCGATCTCCAGCCCTCGCTCCCGCGCCTCGCCACACAGCGCCGCGCGGGCGCGAACGACGCGTAGCCCGTGCGCGCGCGCGGCGCCGGCGGCGGCGCGCACGGCGTCCGCGTTGCGGACGATCACCGCGGCGCTTCCGCGCTCGAACGCGCGGTCGCCGGGCTTCGGCGTCTCGGGAAGCGCGCCGCGCTCGACCGCCTCGAGATACGTGCGCACCGTGCTCGGCAGGCGCTCCGCGCCGAGTCCGACGCGGCGGAGCGCGGCCAGCACGCCCGCCGCCGTCGTCGGGTCGGGGACGCAGGGGCCCGAGCCGATCGTCGCCTGGTCGTCGCCGATCACGTCGCTCGCGGCGAGCGAGACGAGGCGGGCGGGGGTGACCGCGAGCGCGAGCCGGCCCGCCCCCCAGCGCAGCACCCGCTTGCGCACGCCGTTCACGAGCGTGATGTCCGCGCCCGACGCGAGCAGCAGCGCGTTGAGCCGCGCGAGATCCTCGGGATCGACCCCGGGCACCGGCGCGCCGACGAGGCTCGACGTCCCACCGGAGAGCAGGACGAGCACGCTGTCGTTCCCCTCGACCCGGCTCAGGACGCCGGCGAGCGCGGCGCTGGCCGCGAGCGAGCGCGGGCCGGGCATCGGATGGTCGCCGACCGCCACGGCGAGCGCGGGATGTGGCGACGCCGCCGCTCCGGCGCCGACCACGATCCCACCGGTCGGCTCGCGCCCGAGCGCCGCGAGCGCCGCCACCGCGCCCGCCGCCATGGACGGCGCCGCCTTTCCCAGCGCGACGACCCACACCGGCTCCGGGCCGAGCCCGAGCCGGCCGACCGCCCGCTCGGTGGCCGCGCGCGGCTGCGCGCCGGCTACGGCGGCGTCGAACAGCGAGCGAAGGAGGGCAGGGGAGGGAGAGACTGCCATGCGACGAGCTCCGCGCTCGGCCGCGAATCGCGCGGCCCGGAGTCAGCTTCCCTGAGCCCCCTCTCCCGTTCCCGACACCCGGTCCACCGCCGCGCCCAGCTCGGCGTACGCGTCGGCGGAGAGCTGCCGGAACGGCTTGGCGCGGTACGCGATGCGCCCGTCCGGCGCGATCACGTAGAGCGACCGGTCGTCGAGCTCGTTCTTCGCGTCGAACGACCCGTAGCGCCGCCCGACGGCGCCGCCGGGGTCGGAGGCGAAGAGCATCGGAAAGCTCGCGTCGCGCGCCCACGAGTGAAGCGCGGTGTCGGGGTCGACGCTGACGCCGAGCACGACCACCCGACGACCGTTGTTGAAGAGCGTGGCGTACTGATCACGGTACGCCTCCATTTGGACCGTTCAGCCCTTCGTCCGCGCCTTGTAGAAGAAGGCGAGCACCACCGTCTGGCCGCGGAAGTCCGAGAGCCGGACCGAGTCGCGCAGGATGCCGTAGCGCGTCGCGCCGCGGAGCGTGAAGTCGGGGGCGAGGTCGCCAACCGACGGGCCGGGCACCGCCGCGGGAGTCGCGGCGGCCGCGGCGGACTGCTGCGCCTGCGCCGAGCCGGCGAGCGCCGTCAGCGCGGTCAGGGCGGCGAGCAGGGTGCGACGCATGGGGCGACTGGCCAGCGGCCGGCGTCGCCGGATCGACCGGGGCATGTGGGCTCCGGAAAGGGGTGAGAGGCGGGGCGTGGGAAGCGGGGAAATTGCGCCCTGCGCCCCCGGCGCGCAACACTCGTCAGGCGCTGTCCACCCGTAAGGACACCCGGGGCGCTCCGAACGGGACGCTCGACCGCGAAACCGAGGGGTAGAGCCACGATCTACGGCCTCGACCGATGGCACGGGGAGTGCCAATCTCTACGGTCGTTCGGCCGACGTTTCGCGGCCGCCATCGACCGGAGGACGTATGCAGATCCCTCGTACGCTCATCATCGCTCCCGCACTCATTCTCGCGGCGGCCTGCAGCTCCAAGAAGGACGACGCGCGCGTCGACGACGCGCTGCGGAACGACCTCGCGCTCGCGGCGTCGCAGCAGCCGTATCAGCCGCAGCAGTACATGTCGCCGGTGGAGCAGGGCTACGCGCAGGGGTACGGGATGCCCCAGCAGTATGCGCCTAACGGCTACGCGCCGAACCCGTACTACGCGCCCGCCCCGGCCCCGGTGCAGCGTCAGGTGGTCTACCGGTCGGCCCCGGTCTACCGCAGCTCGGCCTCGTCGGGGTCGTCGGCGCGCTCCGGAAGCGCTCCGGCGCCGGCGCGCCGGGTGGAGAAGCACACCGGTCGTGACGCGGCGATCGGCGCGGCGGCCGGCGCGGTCATCGGCGCCACCTCCAGCCGCGACAAGCTCAAGGGTGGCGTGATCGGCGCCGCGGCGGGCGGCCTCCTGGGCGCCGTGATCGGCAACAACGTGGACATCAAGCGCCACTAGTCCCTGGCAGCTCGCGGTAGCGAGAGGGCCCCCGGCCGACGGCCGGGGGCCCTCTCGCCTTGGCATACGCCGATGGACGCGGACGTGACGTGTGACGCGGCTCACGAGTCTCACGGGGAGCGCCCTGCTTCCCGCTGGCCACGTCCCGCTCCCGCCTCCCGAGCCGTGTCCGACACCGTCGCCTTCCCCACCGGTGCCCAGACGACCCGCCCGCTCTCGGGCGGTAGCGCCTGCACGCGCTGTGGGGCGACGATGGCCACGCTCGCGACCGCCTGCCCGCGTTGCGGCGCGGCGGTCACCGGCGACACCGCGGCGGAGCACGCCGAGCGCGTGCGGCAGCGGCTGCAGGACGCGGTCGGCGAGCGCTACGAGCTCCTCGAGCTGCTCGGGCGCGGCGGGATGGGGATCGTGTTCCGTGCGCGCGAGACGGCGCTCGACCGCGAGGTCGCGCTCAAGGTCCTAGCGCTCGACCCGCTGCTCGCCCCCGAGGCCTACGAGCGCTTCGAGCGCGAGGCCAGGCTGGCCGCCCGCCTCGACCACCCCGGCATCGTTCCGATCTTCTCGGTCGGCCAGGGGGCGTCGGTCGCCTACTACACGATGCGCCTCGTGCGCGGCGGGAGCGTCGAGGAGCTGCTCGCCACGCAGCGGCAGCTCGACCTCGCGCGGGCGACCGCGATCCTCCGCGACGTCGCCGCGGCGCTCGACTACGCGCACCGGCAGGGCGTCGTCCACCGCGACATCAAGCCGGCCAACATCCTGCTCGGCGAGGAAGGGGGGCACGCGACCGTCGCCGACTTCGGGATCGCGAAGGCGCTGGGGCCCACGGACGGCGCCAGCGCGACGGGGACGGGCGTCATCGGCTCGCCGGGCTACATGTCGCCCGAGCAGTGGCGAGGGGAGCCCGCGGACGGTCGCACCGACCAGTACGCGCTGGGCATCGTCGCGTACGAGATGCTCGCGGGGCGGCGTCCGTTCGAGACGGTGCGCGTGCAGGACCTGCTCAAGCTTCACCTCTCCGCCGAGGTGCCGGACGTCTGCGCGGCGCGCCCCGAGCTCGACCCGGCGGTGGGGGCGGCGATCCGGCGCGCGCTGGCCAAGTTCCCGGCCGAGCGCTTCCCCTCCGTCTCGGCGTTCGTCGAGACCCTCGCCGGCCGCCGTCCGCTCGCCGCGGGCACCGCGCCGCGCGCCCCGCGCCTCGAGCCGGCCACCCTGCCGCTGGAGCAGCCTGGCGAGTCGGCGGGGAGCGGGGCGGCGATCGTCGTGCTCGCGACCCTTCTCGTCGTCGCCGGCGCCGTCGGCGCCGCCTCCATCGTGCCGCGGACGCGTCCGGCGGTGCTCCGTGGCTGGGAGGTCGTGCGATCCACTGTCGGCGCGGGGACGCGCGCCACCGCGCCAGCGAATCGGCCGGGGCCCGCCGCGCTCCCCGCAGCGCCGCCGGCGATCGTGGACTCCACGGGGGTGGGCGCGGAGCCGTCGGCCGATTCGCTCGCCGGCGCGGCCGACGGGTCGCCTGCGGCCGCGCAGCCGCCGGCGCGGACGGCGATCGGCCTCGATCCGGCGCTCGCCGGCAGCGCGGCGAGCGCGCCGGCGCCGCGCCCCGCGCCGCCCTTCGACGACGCCGGCTTCCTGCGCGTGATCACGCGCGGCGGCTCGGCGCGCGTGCGCGTGGACGGCCGCGGCTACGGCTTCACGCCACTCGTGCTGCGCGTCGACCCCGGCCCGCACGCCGTCACCGTCGAGGGGGCGGGCGACGCCTTTCTCCCGCTCCAGGTGAGGGTGGACATCGCGTCCGGCGACACCGCGGCCGCCGTCTTCACCGCGCCGGGCTGGGGGCGATCGCGACCGGAAGCCGCGCCGGTGGGAGGCGCCCCCGACGCGCCATCTCCCGCCCAGGCTCCGCCTCCGGCTCCGCCGCGGAGCGCCGACAGCACGCGGGGGAGCTGAGCCCGGCCGCGGCGCGCCCACCGAGCCGCTGGCGCGGCGCCGCCGTGGTGTGGCAGGGCACGCTTCTCGCCTTCCGGGGTATCGGCACTGTACGGTAGTGCACCTTCCGGCGGCCGCGAATCAGTCGTGTCCCGCCGGGTGCCCTCTCACCCGGACGCTCATGCCCACAGGCAACGGACGACCCGACGCCCCGGCGGCGGGGCACGGCGCCGACGGCGGCACGAACGAGCCCGCGGCGCGCGACGACGCGATCGGCGGGGATCTGGGGTTCGCAACCCTCGCCGAGCGCAGGCAGCGCAGCCTTGCCACCAACCGCGCCCGACGCGCCATCAAGGCTGAGCATCAGGCCGAGCGCACGCTGATCCAGCGCGCCGCCGACCTCCTCACCAGAGTCGCGAGCTCGACCCCCTTTCTCGTCGTCCACGCGCTCTGGTTCGCGCTCTGGATCGCGCTGAACGAGGGGCTGTTCGGCGCGCGCCCCTTCGACCCCTTCCCGTTCGGGCTCCTGACGATGGTCGTCTCGCTCGAGGCGATCTTCCTCTCGATCTTCGTCCTCATGGCGCAGAGCCGGGAGTCGCAGATCGCGGAGCTGCGCGAGGAGATCACCCTCCAGGTGAACCTGCGCATGGAGGAGGAGGTGACGAAGACGCTGCAGCTCGTGGCCGGCCTCTACACCCGGCTCGGGCACCGGCTCGGGGAGGACCCCGAGCTGCGCGAGATGCTGCAGCCCCTCGACGCCGACGCGATCGAGCGGAATCTCATCGAGCAGATTCGCGAGGTGACGCACCCGAACCGCAAGCGGCAGCCGGAGGGGTCGCTGCCGTAGCGCGCGTCGCCGGGGCGACGACGCGAATCGCGCCTGGCACGCAGGCGATCTCCACCTCGCGCCGCGCGGCGCGCCGCAGCTCGCCGTCGGCCTCGTAGAGCGGCGGGGCGTCGAAGGCGACGAGGCGTGCGGCGGCGCGGCTCGCGTCCACCTCCGGAAGGCGGACGTGGGCGCCGCTCGCCGAGGCGGCGAAGATGCGGAGCCGCCGCAGCGGGCTCGCCGGCCCGATCTCCAGGAAGTCGAGCGCGCCGTCGTCGGGGCGGGCGTCGGGGGCGATGGCGAAGCCGCCGCCGAAGTAGCGGGCGTTCGCCACCACGAGGCTGAGCAGCGGTCGCGGCGCGCCGCCGTCCGTCGCCGCCTCGAAGCCGCGGTAGCCGAACAGCTCGCGGACCGCCGCGTAGGCGTAGAGCGCGTTCCCGCGCGGCCAGCGGACGCCCACCATCGCCTCGACGACCGCCGCGTCGAAGCCGAAGCCGGCGATGTTGAGGAAGGGCTCGTCGTCCACGCGCCCGGCGTCCACGAGCCAGGTCGTCCCGGCGGCGACGAGCGCCGCCGTGGCCGCGAAGTCGCGCGCCGGGGCGCCGAGGGTCTTCGCGTAGTCGCTCCCCGTGCCGGCGGCCAGGAGGGCGAGCGCGCACGCGTCCCCCCCGCCCGCGCGCAACAGCGCGCGCCCGGCGTTGCTCCAGGTCCCGTCGCCGCCGAGCACGGCGATGGTCGTGCAGCCGTCGTCGAGCGCCTCGCGGGCGAGCCGCGCCTCGTCACCGGGCGAGGCGGTGACGCATACGTCGGCGCCCAGCGGCGCGAGCGCGGCGCGGGCGGCGGGGAGCAGTCGCGCGCCGCGGCCGCGTCCGGCGGCGGGGTTGGCGATGAGACGGACTTTCAAGGGCGGGGATCGGGAGCTGGCGAGATCAGGACGCGTCGAAAAGGCGAACCGGCACCTCAGCCTTGACGACCGAGGTGCCGGTTGGTGTCCACGTGGAGCTTGGAAGAGCGATTGGCAACGACGCGGAGCTCGGGGGTGGGGGATCGGGAGCAGGGCGCGGGGCGCGCCTGCCTCAGCTCATCGGAACGTCGCGCCCCGCGCCTTCCCTCCCGCGCCTCGACCCCCGAGCCCTCCGTCCCGACGCTACTGCTTCTTCCCCACGAGCTGCCGCAGCACGTACGGCAGGATCCCGCCGTGCTTGTAGTAGCTCATCTCCTCGGGCGTGTCGATGCGCGAGAGGACGGTGAAGCGCGTCTCCTTGCCCCCGTCGGCGCGGGCGACGACGGTGAGCCGCTGGCGCGGCTTCATGTCGTCCGACAGCCCCTCGATCTCGAACGTCTCGAAGCCGGTGAGGGCGAGCGACTGGCGCGTGTCGCCGCTGGTGAACTCGAGCGGCAGCACGCCCATGCCGACCAGGTTCGAGCGGTGGATGCGCTCGAACGACTCGGCGATCACGGCGCGGACGCCGAGGAGCAGCGTCCCCTTGGCCGCCCAGTCGCGCGACGACCCCGTGCCGTACTCCTTGCCGGCGATGACGAGGAGCGGCGTGCCCTGCTGCTGGTACGCCATCGCCGCGTCGTAGATCGTGACCTTCTCGCCGCCCGGCGCCGTGGCCGTCCAGCCGCCCTCGGTGCCCGGCACCAGCTCGTTGCGCAGGCGGATGTTGGCGAAGGTGCCGCGCATCATCACCTCGTGGTTGCCGCGGCGCGCGCCGTAGGAGTTGAACTCCTTGCGCTGGACGCCGTGCTCGAGGAGCCACTTGCCGGCCGGACTCGCCGCCGGGATGTTGCCCGCCGGCGAGATGTGGTCGGTGGTGATCGAGTCGGCGAGCATGGCCAGGGCGCGCGCGCCGGCGATCGGCTGCACCCCGGGCGCCGTGAGGGTCATGCTCTCGAAGTACGGCGGGTTCTTGACGTAGGTGGAAGCGGGGTCCCACGCGTACGTCTCCCCCGTCGGGACGTCGAGGCCGCGCCAGTCCTCGTCCCCCTCGAACACGTTCGCGTACTGGCGGCGGAACATCTCCCCCTTCACCGAGCGCGCGATCTCGGCCTCGACCTCGGCCGGCGACGGCCAGATGTCGCGCAGGAAGACCGGGCCGTCGGTGCCGACGCCGAGCGGCTCCTTCTCGAGGTCCACGTCCATCCGGCCGGCGAGCGCGTAGGCGACGACGAGCGGCGGCGAGGCGAGATAGTTGAAGCGCGTGTGCGGGTTGACGCGCCCCTCGAAGTTGCGGTTCCCCGAGAGGACGGCGGCGACGATCAGCTTGCCCTGCTCGACGGCGTTGGCGATCGGCTCGGGAAGCGGTCCCGAGTTGCCGATGCACGTCGCGCAGCCGTAGCCGGTGAGATAGAAGCCGACCTTCTCGAGGTCGTCCATCAGCCCGGCGGCCTCGTAGTAGTCGGTGACGACCTTCGAGCCGGGGCTGAGGCTCGTCTTCACCCACGGCTTGGCCTTGAGCCCCTTCCTGGCCGCGTTCCGCGCGAGCATCCCCGCGGCGAGCATGACGCTCGGGTTCGAGGTGTTCGTGCAGCTCGTGATCGCGGCGATGACCACCGCGCCGTGGCGCAGCGTGAACGTCTCGCCATTCATCTCGACCCGCAGCCCGTCCTCGGCGGGCGCCTCGGCGACGGCGACGACGCGCGGATCGAGCTGCGGCGACGCCGAGACCTCGGTCGCGCGCTTGAGCTCGCGGGCGGCGGCCGGCGTGCCGGCCTTCTCCATGTCGGCGCGGAAGGCGTCGAGGTACATCTGCTTCGCCGCGCGCAGCGGGACGCGGTCCTGCGGGCGCTTCGGGCCGGCGAGCGACGGCTCGACCGTCGCGAGGTCGAGCTCGATCGTGTCGGTGAACACGGGGTCCGCCGTCTCGTCCGTACGGAAGATCCCCTGCGCCTTGCTGTACGCCTCCACGAGGGCCACCTGCTCCTCGCTCCGCGCGGTGAGGCGGAGGTACTGCAGCGTCTGCTCGTCGACCGGGAAGTAGCCCATCGTGGCGCCGTACTCGGGCGCCATGTTGGCGATCGTCGCCCGGTCGGCGACGGCGAGGCTCGACAGCCCCTTGCCGTAGAACTCGACGAACTTGCCGACGACCTTCTTCTTGCGGAGCATCTCGGTGACCGTCAGCACGAGGTCGGTCGCCGTCGCGCCGGGCGGGAGCTTGCCGTGCAGCTTGAAGCCGACGACGTCGGGGATGAGCATCGACGACGGCTGGCCGAGCATCGCCGCCTCGGCCTCGATCCCGCCCACGCCCCAGCCGAGCACGCCGAGGCCGTTGATCATCGTCGTGTGGGAGTCGGTCCCGACGAGGGTGTCGAAGTAGGCGAGCTGCGCGCCGTCGGCGCCGCCGTCCTGCCGGCTGAAGACGACGCGCCCCAGGTACTCGAGGTTGACCTGGTGGCAGATCCCGGTGTGCGGAGGCACCACCGAGAAGTTCGCGAACGCCTCCTGTCCCCAGCGCAGGAAGCGGTAGCGCTCCTGGTTGCGGCCGAAGTCGAGCTCCTTGTTGATGAAGAACGCGGCCTCGGAGCCGTACTCGTCGACCTGCACCGAGTGGTCGATGACGAGGTCCACCTGCTGCAGGGGGTTGATGCGCTGCGGGCTCCCGCCGAGGCGGGCCATCGCGTCGCGCATCGCGGCCAGGTCGACGACGGCGGGGACGCCGGTGAAGTCCTGCAGGAGGACGCGCGCCGGCATGAACGCGATCTCCTTCTCGACGCCTCCCTTCACGTTCCACTTCGCGAGCGCCTCGATGTCGGCCTTCTTGACGAAGGCGTCGTCCTCGTTGCGGAGCAGGTTCTCGAGGAGGATCCGGAGGCTGACCGGGAGGCGGTCGCTCGCGCCCCCGGTGAGCCGCGACAGCGCGTCGAGGCGATAGATGACGTACTTCCGCCCCGCGACGTCGAGCGTCGCGCGGCTTCCGAAGGAGTTGGGGTGTGCCATTCGGATATTCTCTTGGATTTGTCGCGCGACGCGTGCCGGGTTTGCGCGACGTTGTTCCCTGAGCCGCTGCGCGCCGGGCTGCGGCGGGCGCACAGGCTGGAGGGAAATCTAGCAGGGTGGAGGGTGCCGGGCGTCGGGAGGCGACAGTGCGGCGCCACTCGAGCGCGCGCGCGCACGGCGGGCGGGAACAGGGCGTGCAGGGCAGGGCAGAGTCACCGTCCGATACCCGACACCCGACACTTTGCAGGCGCAGTCATGTCCCGCGCATTCGTGAACGAGGACGCCGACGGCTGGGGACGCTCCGGGCGGCAGTTCGACCTGCCGCGCCGCGACGACCCCGAGTTCGACGCGGCGGCGGCGCGCGCGCTGCTCGAGGCGGCGCGCGACGGCGACACCGGGAGCGCCGAGAACGCGACCGGCTATTACTGGGGCGAGCCGCGCCTCCGCCCCCACGTGGCCCGTCTCCTGGAGCGTGCCCAGCAGGATGGAGACGAGCGGCTGGAGCAGCTGGCGCGCAGGTTCCTCAGCTAGGGGCGGACGGCGGGCGCGGGGAGCGGCTCCGCAGCGCCGCCCGCCACGCGCCCGGGCGCGGGGGAGCTCGTTGGCCGATACTTCGCTGACCGACGCTTCGTTGGCCGACGCGTCGCTGGCCGACGCACCGCGCGCCCGCCGTCCCGCTATTCCGCGGCCCCCTCTCCCTCGGCGTGCTCGGTGAAGGCGCTCTCGAAGCCGCCGTCGCGGATCAGGTCGGCGACCACGGCCTCGACCGTCGGCCGGTCGATGCGATCCACCAGGACGAGGTCGGAGGCCCAGAGATAGCGGCCGCCCAGGCAGTCGCCGCTCTCGCGGTTACGGGCGGCGAGCGTGGGGACGTGCCCGTAGGCGACGAACGATGCCACCCAGCGCTCGCCGTCGCCGAAGGTGACGACGACGTCCGACGCCTCGTCGGCCGGGTCCCAGGCGCCCTCCCCCCACTCCTCGGCCTCGATCCAGACCGAGTAGTCGCGAGCGGTGTGGCCGCCGCCGGCCGCGCCCGAGCTGTGCGATGTGCTCACGCGTGCCCGTCGGGTCCGCCGACGTGGAGCTGCGTCCACGCCGGAGGGTCGCTCGCGGGAAAGCTCTCCTTCGACGCCTCCTCGACCTTGTCGTCGGAATCGTCCGGCTTCACGCTCCGCTCCCCGTCCTCGTCGACCTGATCCTGGTGCTTCTGCGGCTGCGCCACCTCTCGCCCCCGCTCCTCTCGCTCGCTCTCCATCATGCTCACCCGTGATGTGCGGTTCGAATTGGAATACTAAGGGGCGGGACGAGGGGTGAGGAATGAGGAGACCTGCAGGGCGGAATGAGGCATGAGGCAGAAGAGCGGAATGAGGCCGGGCCGCCCCAGGTACCTGGTACCGGGGAACGACTCCGCCACGAGGCCGGGCCGGCCCCGGTACCAGGTACCTGGGGGTGCCGGCATCGCGGGTGGCCCGTCCCAGGTACCTGGTACCTGGGAGGGGCGGGCATTGTAGGCTGCCCCCCCCTCCCTGGTACCAGGTACCTGGAGCGGCCCGGGCTCATTCCTCATGCCTCTTTCCGCCTTTCAGAGTTGTGCCCTTCCGCCTCAGCCCTCGACGATTCGTCCCAACCCCGCCCCTCCGCCCGCCCGCACCCGTCGGACGAGGAGGACGGTGACGCGGAGCATGAGCACGAGGCCGGCGTAGGCGGCGACGTCGGCGAGGTTGAGGACGAGCTCGCGGCCGCCGCCGCGGTCGATGGCGAGGAAGTCGGGGACGCCGCCGGGCGAGGTCAGGAGGCTGACGAGGTTGCCGCCGGCCGCGCCGGCGATGAGGCCGAGGGCGCGCGGCGCGTCGCTGTCGATGCGGGCCAGCTCTCGGCAGACGCGGACGACGAGGACGAGGGCGAGCGAGGTGAGGGCGACGTTGATGCCGTGCGTGTGGGGGCCGAACCCGACGCCGAAGGCGCCGCGCGGGTTGGCCACGAGCACGAGTCGGATGCGCTCGCCGATCGCGCCGCCGATCGCACCTAACGAGGCGTCGCCGCCGGCGAGCCAGGAAACGGCCAGCCACTTGGTGCCCAGGTCGGCGATGACGACGAGGAGCGCGACCGTTGCCAGGGTCGCCAGGTGTCGTTCGCGCGCCACGAGTCGTTGCCGCACGCCGCCTCCCACGGTTGGTCCGCCCGGGCTCCGATGGCGCCGCCGGCGTCGAGTCTCCCCTCGAGTGTCCCGTCGAGTGTCACGCGGGCGCAACGCACGGCGTGTGCCTGTGGCGAGGGCGAGGCGGTCGTAGGGGAGGCGCGGTGGCGCGGGCGGCGGTTCGTTGCGACGACGCCACAGAGTTAGGGCGCGCTCGCCGCGGCGGGCGGGCCTCACCGTGGCCCCCGCGCGTCGGACCGATCGAGCGCGCGTCGCGCCGCCGCGACCGGGGCGCCGCACCTTGCGTCGGAGCGCGGGGATGAATTCTCTTGCCCCAATGCCCCCCGAACACGACACGCTGGACCCCGTCGCCCTCGCCGTCGAGCTGATGCGCGTCGACTCCACGAGCGGGAGGGAGGGGGAGGTCATCGCCCTCGTCGAGCGGATGCTCGCGGGCCGCGGTTGGGCGACGCGCCGCATCCCGGTGACCGTGGGGCGCGACGACCTCCTCGCCATGGCGGGCGACGCCCCCCTCGTCACGCTCTCCACGCACCTCGACACGGTGCCCCCCTACATCCCGCCCCGCGTCGACGGCGGGCGGCTGCTCGGTCGCGGGGCGTGCGACGCCAAGGGGATCGCCGCGGCGATGATCTGCGCCGCCGAGCGGCTGCGGGGCGCCGGCGTGCCGGTGGCGCTCCTCTTCGTGGTCGGCGAGGAGAGCTGCCACGACGGAGCCCACGCGGCCAACGGGGTACCGACCACGAGCCGGGTGCTGATCAACGGGGAGCCGACCGAGAGCACGCTGGCGCTCGGCACCAAGGGCGCGGTGCGCATGACCGTGCGGACCAGCGGGCGCGCCGCGCACTCCGCCTACCCGCAACTCGGCCACTCGGCCACACGCGACCTCGTGCGCCTCCTGGCGACGCTCGACGACCTCTCGCTGCCGCACGACCCGCTGCTCGGCGAGACGACGGTCAACATCGCCTCGCTCGCCGGCGGGGTGGCCGACAACGTCGTCGCGCCCTGGGCGGAGGCCCGGCTCATGGCGCGCCTCGTGACGCCGGTCGAGGAGGTCGTCGAGCGGCTGCGGCGGTGGGCGGGTGAGGGTGGCGCCTCGCTCGACGTCGGCGTCTCCGTCCCGCCCATGCGGCTCGGCATCCTGCCCGGCTATCCCACCGCGGTCGTCGCCTACGCCACCGACATCCCCGAGCTCACGAACTGGGGCACCCCGTACCTGTTCGGGCCCGGCTCGATCCACGTCGCCCACACCGACCACGAGCACGTAGATGTCGCGGAGCTGGTCGCGGCGGTGGGGACGTACGAGAGGCTCGCCCGGGAAGCGCTCGAGGCGTCGAATGAAGAGGCCTGAAGGGCGGAATTGAAAGAGCGGAATGAGGAATGAGGTGTGAGTGCCGAAAGGCGGAATGAGGAATGAGGCCGGGACCCTCCTGGTGGCCGGCAAAGCCACCGGTGGGGTCCCGGCCTCATTCCGCATTCCGCTCTTTCAATTCCGCCCTTCGCCTTTCATTCCGCCCTTCAGTCTTTCAATTCCGCCCTTCGTCCTCGCGTCCCCCCTACGCCGCCGTCTCCTCGTCCGGCGAGATCGTCACGCCCGTCGAGCGCCGCTCGATGCGGTGGACGGCGATCGCGTCGGTGGGGCAGTGGCGCACGAAGTCGCCGTCGGCGGGGGACCACTCGGCGACCTGCGTGAGCGCGAACGCCTTGCGGCGCGCGTCGAGCCCCATGACGCGTGGAGCGAGGGAGACGCAGAGCCCGCACCCCGTGCACCGCGCCTCGTCCACCGTCAGGTGCACCGAGCGGCGGGGGAAGACGCCGCCCGGCGCGGCGAGCACCTCGTCGAGCGTCTCGAGCGCCTCGCG
This sequence comes from Gemmatimonadaceae bacterium, assembly GCA_045804285.1. Lineage (GTDB taxonomy): Bacteria > Gemmatimonadota > Gemmatimonadetes > Gemmatimonadales > Gemmatimonadaceae > DATMHT01. The sequence continues at coordinate 5,893 of JBJMNL010000011.1, read as the reverse complement.
CGCGGCGCGGTACCCTTCGTGGATCACCTCCGCCGTGTGGCCGAAGCTGAACCAGGAGACCTGGGCCAGGCGCGGGCGGATGAGCAGCATCGGCGGGCCGCTCCAGTGCGTGAGCGGCGCCTCCTGCAGCGCGTGCATCATCGTCGTCGCGGCGCGCATGTAGATCGACGCGAAGCCCTGCTCGGCGATCGCGGTGTCGTGCGCGAGCTCCCCGCTGCCGACGTCGACCGCGATCAGCGCGTCGAGCGCCCTGCCGCCGCCAGCCGCGCCAGCCGCGCCGCCGAGCGCCGCGGCGGACACCGGAAGGTTGTCGACGGTGCCGCCGTCGATGCAGGTCCGGCCGTCGACGCGTCCGGGCGGGAAGAAGCCGGGGAGGGCGCAGGAGGCGTAGACGGCGTCGGCGACGGGGACGTCGCGCAGCCCGGGGAGCCCCCAGACGACCTGCGTACCGCGCTCGACGTCCACCGTGTTCACGAGCAGCGGGATCGTGAGGTCGTCGAAGCGGCCGCGGGGGCACACCGACTCGCACAGCGCCCGGAGCGGGGCCTCGAGGTAGATGGAGGGGGAGCGCATCCGCTCAAGGAGCATCCCGACGTGATTCAGCCGGAAGAGGTCGCGCCGCCTCAGCGACTCCGCGCGGCGCGCCATCTCGTCGAGGCTCATCCCGCCGGTGAAGGCGGCGGCGATGAGGGCGCCGATGCTCGTCCCCGCGAGGGCGGCGGGGCGAATGCCGCGCTCCTCGAGCGCACGCAGGACGCCGATGTGGGCGAAGCCCTTCAACCCACCCCCGCCCAGCACCAGTCCGATCCGCCGCGCAGCCGTCACGTCTCTCATACAGCCAAAGGATTGGTGGACCGGTCCCAACGTCACCCGGGGACCGCGGGCGCGCCAGCGGCGCGCCGCGCCACCTCGGCCACGTTATGCAAGAGCTGGACGCGGCGCGCGGAGCGCGGCCGCCCCCCTCGCATGAGCGAGCGTGAGCGACGGCGGGCGGAGCGCGACGCGGGCTCCGCGGCGCGCTCCGCCCGCCTCCCTGCCGCCTGGCGTGCCCGCGCCCAGCCGATCGCGAGCGAGCCGGCGCTGCGGCTGCTGGCAGCTACTGCAGGTACTGGTACAGGCCATACAGCCCGACGCCGGCGCCGGCGATCATGATGATCGTGCCGGCGTCGTCGCCGATGATCGCGCCGGCGACGAACGCCGCGCCGCCGACGATCATGAGCGCCTTCGACTGCGTCCGCGTCGAGCGGGCGGCGGGGAGGGCGTTGAGCGGCGCCGCGGCGCTGGCCTCGGAGCGAGCCGAGAGCGCCGGCCGGTCGTCGGCCACCGCGCGGACGGCGACGCTGGCGGCGGCGAGCGTCGGGCCGCCCGTCGGGGCCTGCGGCTCGGCGGCCGCCGCGGGCGCGGCGACGGGAGCCGCGGAGGGCGCGGCGGCGAGCGGCGCGTCCGGCGCGGTGGAGGCGAGATCCTGCGCGTGCGCGGCGAGCGGCGCGGCGACGGCGAGCATCGCGGCGGAGGCCCAGACGCGGAAGCGTGCGTTCATGAGTGCATCCTCATTCGGTGGTGCGGGGTGGGTGTGGCGCGCGCGGAGCGACTGGCGACGATGGAAATGTCGTGCCCCCGCACCGCACGCGGCGAAGTCACGATAGCGGACGAGCGGGCCGGCCGTCGGTGACATGCCGCACCCCCGGCCGCGCCGCCGGCGATTGCGGGGCCCCGGCGCCGCCGCCATCATACGGCCATGGCTTCGCGCCGCGCCGCGCCCCGCGCGGGCGGCGTCCATCGCCCGGTCGCGCGGCGCCGGTCCGCTCCGCCGCGCGGCTCGCCGGCTCCTCCCATACTCCACCCGCTGATGCCGCCTCTTCGCCCGACCCCCGCCCCGGTGGGGCGCGCTCGACACGTGCTCGCGTGCGGCGCCCTGAGCGCCCTCGCGCTCGGCGCCCCCTTCCCGGCCGCGCTCCGCGCCCAGGGGGCGCCGGCCACCGGCTCGCGCATCTCGGCCGCCGGGATCGACGGCGACCTCCGCTTCCTCTCCTCGGACCTGCTCGAGGGGCGGGCGCCGGCGACGCGCGGCGGGCAGCTCGCCGCCGAGTACATCGCCAGTCAGCTCCGCGGCGCCGGTGTCGAGCCGGGCGCCAACGGCTCCTACCTCCAGAAGGTGCCGATCGACGTCGTGAAGGCCGATCCGGCGACGATCCGCGTCGCCGCGTCGGGAAAGGCGACCGGTACGCTCCGCTTCACCGACGACGTCGTCGTCTGGGCCGGCTCGGCGCAGGAGTCGAGCGCCGCGAAGGGGGAGCTCGTCTTCGTCGGCTACGGCGCGGCGGCCCCGGAGTACCGGTGGGACGACTTCAAGGGGGAGGACCTGAAGGGCAAGGTGCTCCTCGTCCTCGTCAACGACCCGCCCGCGCCTCCCACGGAGCCGAAGCTGTTCGGCGGGAAGGCGATGACGTACTACGGCCGGTGGACGTACAAGTACGAGGAGGCGGAGCGGCGAGGCGCGGCCGGGATGCTCATCGTGCACACCACCGAGCGCGCCGGCTACCCGTGGCAGGTGGTGGTCGGCTCGAACTCGGTCGAGCACCGGCTGCTTCCGCGCGGCCCGAGCGGGCCGGCGCCGATCGGCGTGCGCGGCTGGATCACCGACAGCGCGGCGACGGCGCTCCTCGCGCAGGCGGGGCTCGACCTGGCGGCGCTGCGCAAGCAGGCGGAGTCGCGCGACTTCCGCCCCGTGAGCACCGGGATCACGATGGACATGTCGTTCCGGAACGGCGTCGCGCACATGCAGTCGGAGAACGTCGTCGGCGTGGTGCGCGGGCGCGACTCCAAGCTGAAGGACGAGTACGTGGCCTACAGCGCGCACTGGGACCACCTCGGCATCGGGCCGAAGGTGAATGGCGACTCGATCTACAACGGCGCCTCGGACAACGCCTCGGGCGTCGCCGACCTGCTCGCGGTCGCCCGCGCGGCGGCGCAGGGTCCCAAGACGCGCCGCTCGCAGCTCTTCGTCTTCGTCACGGCGGAGGAGTCGGGGCTCCTCGGCTCGGCGTACTTCGCCGAGCACCCGACCGTGCCCGCGGCGAGCATCGTCGCCAACCTGAACATGGACGGCGGCAACCTGCTCGGCCGCACGCGCGACCTGGACGTGCTCGGCGACAACAAGAGCTCCCTCGGGCCGATGCTCGCGCACATGGTGGGGCAGCAGGGGATGCGCCTCTCGCCGGAGGAGCACCCGGAGCAGGGGCACTTCTACCGCTCCGACCACTTCTCCTTCGCGAAGGCCGGCATCCCGGCGGTCTCCATCGGCGCGGGTAGCGATTTCGTCGGCCGGCCCGCCGGGTGGGGGAAGGCGCAGGGAGAGGAGTACACGGCCAAGCGCTACCACCAGCCATCGGACGAGTACCGCCCGGACTTCGACCTCTCGGGGGCGGTGCAGCTCTCGGAGATCGTGCTGCGCTTCGGCACGCTGCTCGCCAACTCGCCGGTGACGCCGACGTGGAACGCGGACGCGGAGTTCAGGTCGGTGAGGAAGGCGGGGCAGACGGCGGCGCGGTAGCGCCGAGCCCGACAGGGGCGGGGCCAAGAGCCAGTTCGTGAGGACAAGAGCCAGTTCGTGAGGGCAAGAGCCAGTTCGTAGTCGGCAGTTGTGAGTTGCTAGTAGGCAGTTCGACTACCTACTGCAAACTGAAAACTGCCGACTACGAACTGCTTTTTTTCCGTCCCCCTCGCCGACTACGAACTGGCCGTTTCTGTCCCCCTGCTGGTGTCTCGCCCCACCGCCGCGGTACCTTCCCGGCGTGAGCGATCAGCCCTCCTCCCCCGACTCCGCCCTCGTCCGCGTCCTCGGCGTCTGGGGGCTCGCCGCGAGCATCGTGAACGTCACCGTCGGCGGGGGCATCTTCCGGCTGCCGGCGGGGGTGGCGGAGGCGCTCGGACCGGCCGCGCCGCTGGCGTATCTCGCCTGCACCGTCGCCATGGGGCTGATCGTGATCTGCGTCGCCGACGCGGGGAGCCGCGTCTCGCTGACGGGCGGTCCCTACGCCTACGTCGAGACCGCGTTCGGCCCCTTCGTCGGCTTTCTCTCCGGCGCGCTGCTCTGGGTCGGGACGACGCTCGCGCTCTCGGCGGTGTCGTCGTTCTTCGCCGATTCGCTCGCGGCGCTCGTGCCGGCGCTGGGGACGGTGGGGAAGCGGGCGGTGCTCGTCTGCGTGCTCGCGCTGCTCGCGGCGGCGAACGCGCGCGGCGTGCGGGGGGTGAGCCGCTTCAACGCCGCCGCCACGGTCGCCAAGCTCCTGCCGCTCGTCCTTCTGATCGTCGCGGGGCTGTTCGCGATGCGGGCCGACAACCTGCGCTGGACCGAGGTGCCGACCGCGGGCGCCGTGGCGCGCGCCTCGGTGCTGCTCATCTTCGCCTTTCTCGGCCTCGAGGCGGCGCTCGTGCCGAGCGGGGAGGTGCGCGACCCCGCGCGCACCGTGCCGCGCGCGGTCTTCCTCGCGATGGGCGCGGTGGCACTGCTCTACGTTGCGGTGCAGGTGGTCGCGCAGGGGCTGCTCGGCCCGGCGCTCGCCGGCGACCGGACGCCGCTCGCGTCGGCGGCCAGCGTCGCGCTCGGGCCATCTGGACGGACGCTCATCCTCGTCGGCTCGGCGGTGTCGATGTTCGGCTACGTGAGCGGGATGACGCTCGCCGTGCCGAGGATGCTCTTCGCCTTCGCGCGCGACGGCTTCCTGCCCGCGCCGCTCGCCGCCGTGCACCCGCGGTGGCGGACGCCGCATCTCGCGATCGCGGCGCAGACGGTTCTCGTCGCCTACCTCGCGCTGTTCGGGAACTTCGAGCTACTCGCGGTCGCCGCCAACGTCTCCGTGCTGCTCGTGTACGCGGCGTGCTGTCTGGCCGCGGTCGAGCTCCGGCGCCGCGACGTGCGCGCCGGCGGGATCCCCTTCCAGGTGCCGCTGACGCGCGTCGCCCCGTGGCTCGCGCTGGCCGTCATCGCCTGGCTGCTGTGGGGGCTCGAGGCGCGCGAGTGGCTCGCCGCGGCGCTCGTCGTCGTCGCCGCCGCCCTCGTCTACGTCATCACCCTGCCGCTGCGTCGCGCCCGCCGCGCCGCGGCGGCGCCCGACCCCGTACCATGACCGATCCGCGAGGCAGCGATCCGCGAGGCAGCGATCCGCTGCTCCAGTACCGGGCCGAGTTCCCGATCCTCGAGCGCAGCACGTACCTCGTGTCCAACTCGCTCGGCGCGATGCCGCGCGCCGTACCGGAGCGGCTGGCCGAGTACGCGGCGGCGTGGGCCGAGCAGGGGGTGCGGGCGTGGGCGCAGGGGTGGTGGGAGATGCCCCTCCGGGTGGGGGACGAGATCGCGCCGCTGATCGGCGCCGGGCCCGGCGAGGTCGCGATGTTGCCCAACGTGTCGATCGCGCAGGCGGCGGTGCTCTCGGCGCTCGACTACCCGCCCGCGCGCGACAAGATCGTGATGACGGCGCTCGACTTTCCCTCGGTGCGCTACGTCTACGACGCCCTCGCGGCGCGGCTCGGCGCGCGCGTCGAGGTCGTCCCGTCGGACGACGGGGGGCTCTCGATCGACACCGGGCGGCTGCTCGCGGCGATCGACGAGCGGACGCGCCTCGTCGCCGTCTCGCACGTGCTCTTCCGCTCGGCGTACGTGATGGACGTCGACGCGATCTGCGCCCGCGCGCGTGAGGTCGGCGCGCTCGTCGCGCTCGACGCGTACCACTCCGTCGGGGTGCTCCCGGTGGACGTGAAGCGGAGCGGCGTGGACTTCCTCACCGGCGGCGTGCTCAAGTGGCTGTGCGGCGGGCCGGGCGGCTGCTTCCTGTACGCGGCGCCCGAGGCGGCGGCGCGGGCCGGCCGCGCGCTCGAGCCGGCGCTCACCGGC
>JBJMNL010000010.1:0-3265 GCA_045804285.1 Gemmatimonadaceae bacterium | reverse complement strand
GAAAACGGAGGTGCAAGGGTGGAATTCGGAGGTGCAAGGGCGGAATTCGGAGGTGCAAGGGCGGAATGAGGCATGAGGCATCAGGGCCGGGACGCTATCAGTGGCCAGCATCGCCTCTCGTGGCGTCCCGGCCCTCATGCCTCATGCCTCATTCCGCCCTTGCACCTCCGAATTCCGCCCTTGCACCTCCGAATTCCACCCTTGCACCTCCGTTTTCTCATGCTCACCCGCCGCGTCATCGTCTGTCTGGACGTGAAAGGCGCCCGCGTCGTGAAGGGCGTGCAGTTCTTCGAGCTGCGCGACGTCGGCGATCCGGTGGAGCTCGCCGCGCGCTACGAGCGCGAAGGGGCGGACGAGATCGTCTTCCTCGACATCTCGGCGAGCATCGAGGAGCGCGCGACGCTCCTCGACGTGGCGCGACGCACCGCCGAGCGGCTGTTCGTGCCGCTCACCATCGGTGGCGGGGTACGCTCGGCGGACGACGTGGGGCACGCCCTGCGCGCGGGCGCCGACAAGGTCAGCATCAACTCCGCGGCCGTGGAGCGCCCCGCGGTTCTCACGGAGAGCGCGCGGCGGTTCGGGGCGCAGTGCGTGGTGGCGAGCATCGACGCGAAGCGGTGGAGCGGAGCCGGGCGTGGACCGGCCGCGCTGGGCGCCCCCGGGTCGGCGACCCCAGACTCCCCACCCCCGACGTCCGACGGCGCTCGCTGGCAGGTCTACACCCGCGGCGGCCGCACTCCCACCGGCCTCGACGCCGTCGCGTGGGCGCGCGAATGCGTGGCGCGTGGGGCGGGGGAGATCCTGCTCACGAGCATCGACCGCGACGGGGCGCGCACGGGGTACGACCTCGAGCTCACGCGCGCCGTGGCGGATGCGGTCGACGTCCCCGTCGTCGCGTCCGGCGGGGCGGGACGCGCGGAGCACGTGCGCGAGGCGATCGTCGACGCGCGTGCCGACGCGGCGCTCGTCGCCGGGATCCTGCACGACGGCGTCACGACGGTGCGCGCGCTCAAGGCGGCGCTCGCCGGGGCGGGCGTCCCGGTGCGGAGCGTGCCGGCCGCGGAGTCCCGGCGATGAGCGCGCCCACGGCATCCCCGCAGACACTCCTGCAGGCCGTGGCCGACCTCGCGCGTCTCGCCGGCGACGTCGCGCTCGGCTACTACCGCCGCGCGGTCGCGGTCGAGACGAAGAGCGACGGCTCGCCGGTGACGGCCGCCGACCGTGACGCCGAGCGCGCGGCGCGCGAGTGGATCGACGCCCGCTTCCCGGACGACGGCATCCTCGGCGAGGAGTTCGGCGCCGTGCGCGTCGGCGCACGCCGCCGCTGGATCCTCGACCCGATCGACGGCACGAAGAGCTTCGTGCGCGGCGTGCCGCTCTGGGGGACGCTCGTCGCCGTCGCCGAGGGGGAGACGGTGCTCGCCGGCGCCGCGTACTTCCCGCCAGTCGGCGAGCTCGTCTGCGCCGCGCCGGGCGAGGGGGCGTGGTGGAACGGCGCCCGCTGCGCCGTCTCGAGCGTCGCATCGTTAGGCGCCGCGACCGTCCTCACGACGGACGACCGCTTCCCCGAGCGGCCCGCGCGCCGCGCCGCCTACGCCGGCCTCGCCGCCCGCACCGCGGTCGCCCGCACGTGGGGCGACTGCTACGGCTATCTCCTCGTCGCCACCGGGCGCGCGGAGGCGATGCTGGACGACGTCGTCTCTCCATGGGACACCGCCGCCCTCCAGCCCATCGTCACCGAGGCCGGCGGCGTCTTCACCGACTGGAGCGGCGCCGCGACGGCGTTCGGACGGGACGCCGTCGCGACGAACGCGGCACTCGCCGACGAGGTACGTCGTCTCCTCCGGGAGTGACGGCCCATCCCCATTCCCGCCGCCGAGCTCACGGATGCTGGACGTCGCGCAGCTGAACTTCGAGAAAGGCAACGGCCTCGTGACCGTCGTCGCGCAGGACGCGCGGACGGGGGCGGTGCTCATGGTCGCGCACGCCGACCGCGAGGCGCTGGAGCGGACGATCGCGACCGGGGAGATGCACTACCGGTCGCGCTCGCGCGGGCTCTGGCACAAGGGAGCGACGAGCGGGAACGTGCAGCGCGTCGTCTCCCTCGCCGCCGACTGTGACGGGGACGCGGTGCTGGCGCGCGTCGCGACGGCGGGGCCGGCGTGCCATACGGGAACGGTGAGCTGCTTCGGCGACGACGTCCGCGGCGGCGAGGGAGACGACGCGTTCGGCGCCCTCGCGCGGACGATCGCGGCGCGCGCCGCGGAGCGGGACGTCCCGGAGGCGACGCCGAGCTACACGAGGCGGCTGCTCGACGACCGCAACCTGCGCCTCAAGAAGCTCGGCGAGGAGGCCGCGGAGCTCGTGACGGCGTGCGCCGACGGCGACGCGACGCGCGCCGCGGCGGAGGGGGCCGACCTCGTCTACCACACGCTCGTCGCGCTCCAGGCGATCGGCGTGACGCTCGACGACGTGCGCCGCGTGCTCGAGGGTCGCGCGGCGCGCTGAGCGAGCGACGCGGTCCGCGGGCTCTCCCCACCCCCGTCGCTCGCTCGGCGGCGCACGCGTAGCGCGTGCGCCGCGCCCGGACGCTACGCCCGGGCGGGCTCGAAGCCGTCGCAGCCGCTGATCGGCGTCACTCTCAGGTGGAGCGAGGCGTGGCGCGGGTGGCCGCAGTCGTCCACCAGCGTCTCGGGCGCCTCGTGCTTCTGCCGGATCTGCAGCAGCTGGCGGTCGCGCGTGGCGTGGTCCTCGCCGAAGTGCGTACACAGCCCGCACTGCCCATCCTGGACCTGTTGCATTCGCCCTCCTCGTGGCTCAGGGGTGATCGTCCCACCACCGCCGGATCGAGCGGCCGGGGCCCCCGAGCGCTGCAACATCCGCGCACCTGCGACGGGCGCCGCCGCCGACGATCCGACGCGACGGACGAGTCCGCCGGAGCGGGCACGCGTCTATCTTCCACCCCGCATGCAGCTCCTCACTCTCTCCCGGATCAACAGCGTGGTTCTCGTGGTTGGCGTCGCGGCCGCCGCCGGGCACCTGCTCCTGCCCTTCGCGGCCGGCGTGCCGGCCGGCCGCCGCGTCGCGTTCGTCGCCCTCATGCTCGGGCTCGGTGCGCTACGCGGGTGGCGCGAGGCGCGACTCCGCGACCGCCCGCCCTCCGGGCGCGCGGCGCTGGCGCTCCCGGCACTGTTCGCCGCCGCCTCGCTCGGCGTCGCGCTGCTCGGCTACGTCACGGTGCACGGGCGGCGGTAGGCGGCGCACG
>JBJMNL010000009.1:0-21892 GCA_045804285.1 Gemmatimonadaceae bacterium | reverse complement strand
CGCCGCGCGTGCGCAGGACGGCGACCACGATCTGCTCCTCGAGCACGCCAAGCGGAGCGAAGGGAGAGTCGGTCATCGGAGAGCGTCTGGTCGGACGTGATGGAGGTGAGTCGTTCGTGCGATCGGCGGGAGCGCCGGCACGCGGTCACTGCTCCCGGAGGACGAGCGCCGGATCCACCGTCCCGGCGCGGCGCGCGGGGACGAACGCGGCCACGAGTCCCACCGCGAGCAGCGCAGCGCTCGCGGCGGCGACGGCGAGCGGGTCGACGGTGCCGACGCCGAAGAGGAAGGAGGCGAGCAGCCGCGCCAGCACCGCCGTGCCCGCCACGCCGAGCGCGATGCCGATCCCCACGAGCACCGCCCCCTGGCCGACGATGTGCGACACGACGCGTGACGTGGGGAGGCCGAGCGCGACCCGGATCGCCCAGTCGCGCTTGCGCCGCGTGGCGAAGTGCGAGATGACGCCGTAGATCCCCACCGCGCCGAGCACCAGCGCGAGCCCCGAGAGGAGCACGAGGAGCGACATGATCTGCCGCGCCGGACCGACCGCCGTGTCGAGCACGCGCGACATGGTCGTGGTCCCCTGCACGGCGAAGCCGGGCGCGACGCGGTTCACGGTGCGGCGGGCCGCGTCGAGCAGCGCGGCGGCGTCCCGCTGGCGCGTCGCGCGGACGACGAGCGTCGCCTCCGATGAGAACCACGGCGCCTGACCGGCCAGATAGTAGCGGGCCGGCTCCGGCGCGTCGGTCAGGTTCGCCTCGGCGACGTTCGAGACCACCCCGATCACGCGCCACGTGCTGTCGAAGCCGCCGCCCAGGCGCCGGCCGATCGGGCTCTCTCCCGGGAAGTAGCGCTCGGCGAGCGCCTGATTGATCACGACGACCCGCTCCCCCAGACTGTCCGGGCGGTCGGAGCCGTCGAAGGTGCGTCCCTCGCGGAGCCTGATGCCCATGGTCTCGAAGTACGCGGGGGTGACGATGCGGAAGTAGGTCGTGGTCCGCTCCCGCGCCTCCCGCCCCTCGACGGTGATCCCGAAGCTGTCGCCGCGACCGCGCAGCGGTAGCTTCATCGTCGCCGCCACCGAGCGCACGCCCGGGAGTGCCGCGAGCGCCGACGTCAGCTCCGCGATCGTCCGCTGGCGCTCCTGCAGAGCCACGCCGCGGTTCCCGACGACGTCCACCACCGCGACGCCGGCCGTCTCGACGCCGGGGTCGATCGCGTACAGGTTGGCGACGCTGCGCACGAGGAGCGCGGCCCCCGAGGCGATGAGCATCGCGAGCGCGACCTCGGCGACCACGAGCCCCCGCTCCAGCCGGCCGCCGCGCCCCTGGATGCCCCCGGTGCGCGACCCGTTCAGGACGTCGCGCAGGTCGCTCCGCCAGAGCGCCGCCGACGGGACGAGCACGACCAGCAGCACGGCCACGACGGCGATGGTGAGCGCCGCCGCGAATATCGTCCAGTCGAGCGTGGCGCTCTCCCCCCAGGCGCCGATCGGGAGCGCGTGCGCGAGCACGCCGAAGCCCGCCGCCGCCAGCGCCGCGCCGAACACGGCCGCGCCCACCCCGACCAGCAGCGCCTCGACGACGAGCTGCTGCGTGAGCCGGCCGCGGTTCGCGCCGAGCGCCGAGCGCACCGCCAGCTCCGTCGTGCGACTCTCCACCTGGCCGAGCATGAGCGCGGCGAGGTTCGCGCAGGCGATGAGGAGGATCAGCCCCATGGCGGCGAACGTCGCGACGAGCGCCGGGCGCATGGGCCCGAGCAGGACGTCGCGGATGGGCGTCACCGCCGCGTCGCGCGTCTTGTCCCAGTCGGCGGGATAGTCGAAGCGCTCACCGAGCATCGCCGTCAGCCGTCGGAGGGGGGCGCTCATCGCGCGCACGTCCTGACCCGGCGCGACGTGACCGACGAGCGTGTAGCTCCCGTTCCGCCCCTGCGGGTCGAGCGCGCGCGGGAGCCAGACGCGGATCGAGGGGTCGGGGAACCAGAACCCGCGCGGCATCACGCCGACCACCGTCCGCGGCCGGCCGTCGAGGGTGAGCCGCGAGCCGAGGATCGAGCGGTCGCCGCCGAGCTCCTGCCAGAGCCCGTAGCTGAGCACTGCGACCGGCTCCGCGCCCTGCACGTCGTCGCCCGCGCGGAATCCGCGCCCGAGCAGGGGGCGCGCGCCGAGCACGTCGAACAGCTCGGCCGACGAGGCGATGCCCGGGACGAGCCGCGTGGGCGCGTCGCCCTCGCGCAGCGTGACGTCGCCGGAGCGGTAGGCGGCCACCGCGCGGAAGCCCGGGATCCGGCCGCGGAGGAAGAGGAACTCCTCCTCCGTCCACGAGCCCGTCATCCAGAAGATGCCCACCTCGCGCTCGTTCGCGTACGGGAGCGGGTCGAAGAGCGGGCCGCGCGCGATGCCGTAGACGGCGGCGGTGCCGCCGATCCCGAGGGCGAGGGTGAGCACCGCGAGGAGCGTGTAGCCGGGACGCGCGCGCAGGCGGCGCGCGGCGTAGCGGGCGTCCGTGATCCAGCTCGTCAGCATGGGCCCTCCGGGCCGATAGGTGTTCGCGCGCGGCTCGAAGCCGGTCCAGCCGCGCCACCAGCTCCACCCGAGCAGCGCGGGCGCGGAGCGGAGCGCCTGCCGCCAGAGCCACTGCCGCGCCGCCGCCCGGCCGCCGGCCGCGTCCTGCTCCGCGTACTCGGCGGCGACGTCCGCGAGCACCTCGTCGCGCTCGGCGCGCGGAAGGAGCGCGCGGAGCAGCGCCATCGGGAGCCGCGGCGGCGAGCGGTGTGGGTGCGCCTCGTGGGAGCCGTGCATGGTCGGCCTACGGTCTCGCGCGTCGCATGGTTTCTACAATGTAGAATACCCGGGCGCCAGCGGCGTCTACCGGGTGGTCACGGGTTGGACGGGCGGAGGCGGCGGATGGTTTGAAATGGCTTCAACGCGAAGGGGCGCGGGCCGGTCCAGGTCGCCTCGATCGCGTCCGCGGGCCCCTCGGGCCCGAGCCGCTCGGCGATCCGCACCAGATCCGCCATGGCCCGGAGGACGGACGCGTCGTCGTCCACCATGAGCACGGTCGGCGCGCCTTGCGGCGCCGGCGATCACGCTTGTGCCTGTCCTTCCTGCACAGTGCACCTACCGCGAGGACGGGGCGGCGGGGTCACACGTTCGAAATATGCAGCTCGACTGCCGTTCCCCAAGGTCCTATTGGCTCTGCGCGGTCCCGTGGCCATGTTCGTCGGCGGTGATGGCGGCGAGTGGTGAAAGTGGTAGAGATCGTCAGTCTCGCGAGACGGTGGGAGTCGGCTATCTCACGAGGCCGCTCCCGCGCGCCTGAGGAGCGATCGAGTGCTGATCGGCCGTGCGCCAGGCTTGCTCCGGTTCGTGGGTCCGGCGCTCGGGTGCGCCCTCCTCGCGCTCGGCGCCGTGCCGGCGCGCGCACCGGCCCAGGCGTGTGAGGCGCGCACGCCGGAGCTGCGCGAGGTCAGCTTCGTCGGCAATCACGTCTTCAGCGACGGCGTCCTCCAGCAGGCGATCGCGAGCACCCCGACGTCGTGGGTACGGCGGGCCTTCCGGCTGTTCGGCGCACGCCGCTGTCTCGATCCCGACGAGGTGCCCCGCGACGTCGCCCGCCTCCTCCTCCACTACCGCCGCCGCGGCTATCCGCGCGCCGAGGTCGCGTCGAAGGTGGAGCGTCAGTCGGCGCAGCGCGTGGCGCTGCGCTTCTCGATACGCGAGGGCGAGCCGCTCCGCATCGCCACGCTCTCGATCGTGGGCGCGCCGCCGGGCGCGACGGTGGACACCGGGCGCCGGCTGCCCAACGCGGTGGACGCGGTGCGCGCCGGACGGCCGATGGACATCCTCGCGCTCGACAGCGCGGCGCAGGCGCTCCGGCGCCGGCTGCAGAACCGCGGCTACTACTCGGCCGCGGTGAAGGGCGAGTGGCGGGTGGACAGCGCGTCTGGCCGTGCACGCGTCGTTCTCGAGGCCACGCCGGGGCCGCCCGTTCGCGTGGGCGAGGTGACGGTCGCGGTCGAGCCGTACCCGGGCAGGGGCCAGCGTGTCTCCGACGCCGCGCTGCGCCGCATCACCGGGATCGAGAGCGGTCGCGTGCTTCGTGCGCGAGACCTCGAGACGGCGCGCCGCAACCTCGCCTCTTCCGACGTCTATCGGGAGGCCACGGTGCGAGTCGATTCCGTGCGCGTGGTCGACGGCCAGGCCCTCGCGGGCGTCTCGGTGGCCGCGTCCGAATCCTACGCCAACGACGTCGAGCTGCGAGCCGGCTGGGCGACGCTCGACTGCGTCCGCGCCCAGGCGACGCTCCGCCGCACCGCGTTCCTGCGCGCGACGGGGCAACTCATCGTGACCGGCCGCGTCTCCAAGGTCGGCATCGGGAGTCCCCTCGACTTCGCGCCTGCGCTCTGCGCCGGGTCGGCCCGCGCCGACCCGTTCAGCCAGTACCTGAACTACTACCTGGGCTTCACCTACACGAACCCGGGGCTCGGCTCGCGGCCGCTCCGGCGCTCGGTATCGCTCTTCACCGAGCGTCGCTCGGAGTACCTCGCTTACGTCCGCACGGTCTACCTCGGGACCGCGTTGACGGCGAGTCGCCCGCTCGGCGAGAGCCGCTGGGTCGCGACGCTCGGCTACGAGCTGAGCTACGGGCGCACGATCGCCGAGCCGGCGGTGCTGTGCGGCGTGTTCTCGGCGTGCCTGCCCGCGGACCGCCAGCGGCTCTCCGAGGCGCGCCGGCTCGGCGTGCTCAGCGCCCTCGTCGCGCGGGACGGCACCGACGACGCGTCCAACCCGTCGCGGGGCACGATGCTGCGCGCGGAGGTGCGCGGCGCGTCGCGCTACCTGCTCTCCGACCCGCTCGAGACGTTCATCGGCGTGCGGCTGGACGGGTCGCTCTACCGCCGGCTCCGCCGGAACGTCATCGGCGCGGCACGACTTCGGCTGGCCAGCGTCTGGCCCGGCAGCTCGGGGCAGGTGCCCACGGAGGAGCGGCTCTACGCCGGCGGCGCGAGCACCGTGCGCGGCTTCCAGCAGAACGAGCTCGGCCCGCAGGTCTACCTGCCCGAGAAGTTCTTCACCACGGTCGAGAACGGCGACACGGTCTTTCGCAGCGACCCCCACGCCACCAAGGCCAGCACCATTCCGTCGGGGGGCAACGCGCTCGTCGTCGCCAACGCCGAGCTGCGCGTGCGTCCCCCCGTGCTGCCGACGCTGCTGCAGGTCGTCGGCTTCGTGGACGCCGGCGCGCTCTGGAACCGCGGCGGCGCCGCGGGCGAGCGCGACGCGAAGCTGCGCGTGACGCCGGGCGTCGGCCTGCGTGCCTTCACGCCCATCGGCGCGGCGCGGCTCGATGTGGGCTACAACCCCTACGCGCCGCAGCCGGGTCCCGCGTACTACGACGTCGCCCTCGGCTTTCAGAGCGCGCCGCTCTACTGCGTCAGCCCGGGCAACCAGCTCAAGGTGACGGGCTTCGGGCCGGTGGACGCGCAGGGCCGGCCGATCCCGCCGGTGCAGGCCGACGGACCGTGTCCGGCGACTTTCGAGCGCGAGCGGCCAAGGTCCTTCCTGGGCCGGCTGACCCTCCACTTCTCGTTCGGGCAGGCCTTCTAGTGCGCGCGATTCTCCGGCTCCTGCGCTGGATGGGGATCGGGCTCGCGACGCTGCTCGTCGCCTGTGTCGCGCTCCTCCTCGTCGCCTTCTACACCGCGGCCGGTCGCGACAGGGTGCGCGACGTGGTGGCGCGCCTCGCGTCGGGCCACATCAACGGCACGCTGCATCTCGGGAGGCTCCGCTTCACCCCGGGCTGCGCGATCGCCGTGGACTCGCTCGCGATGCGCGACGCCGACGACTCGCTCCTCGTGGCGACGGGGCCGGTCGGCGCGCGGTGCGACGTCGCGGCACTCGTTCGCGGCCGGCTCGTGCTGCACGAGGTGACGCTCACCCGACCGCTGCTCTCGCTGCGCGAGCTGCCCGGCGGCGGCCTGAACTGGGCGCACGCCTTCCGCCGCGACACGACGCCCGGTCCGAGCGCACCGCGCACGTCGCCCGCCGTGGTCGTCGACGACCTGCGCGTACGCGACGGCGTCGTGCTCCTGGCCACGCTCGTGAAACCCGCGCCGGCGCGCGCGAATAGCGCCGCGGGGCGCCGCATCGCCGGGGGCGGCATGCCCCGCGCCCGCGATTCGGTCGCCCGCTCGCGCTGGTCGGGGCTCCAGCTGGGCATCGCCGACCTCCGGGCCGCCGCCCCCGATGCCGACCTCGTATTGCGGCTGACGCGCCTCGCAGCCCGCGGCGACCGGCCGCCGCTCGCCGTCCGCGACGCGCGCGGCACGCTCCGCGTGGCGCACGACTCGGCGTGGTTCACGCTCCCCCGCCTCGCGTTCGGGCGTTCGGCGGTGCGCGCCAGCGGGGCGCTGGCGTTGGGCACAGGAGCGACGCGGTTCGACGTGCGCGTGGACGCCGACACGGTGGCGTTCGCCGACCTCGCCTGGGCCGACTCGATCATCCCCACCGAGGGGGGCGGCCGCGCGCGCCTGCGGCTGCGCACGGGCGCGCGGCCCGACGAGACCGAGTACGTGGTGAGCGGTCTCGACGCCTCCACGAGCGGGTCGCGCGTGCGCGGTGGCCTCGCGCTGCGCGTCGCACGGGGGGCGGCGGACGTCGGTGACGTCGCGCTCGACCTCGCGCCACTGAGGCTCGACCTCGTCCGCCGTCTCTATGGCCGGCCGCTACCCTACGACGTTCGCGGCGACGTGGAGGGGCGGGTAGTGGCGCGCGGCGGCACGCGTCGCGACTTCCGCCTCGACACGGTGCGTCTTCGCTTCCGCGACGAGCGCGTGCGGGGCGCGGTGAGCCAGCTGAGCCTGAGCGGCGCCGTGGACCTCTCCGAGCCTTCGCGGCTCCGCTTCCGTGGGCTGCGCGTGTCGAGCGACGGGATCGACGCGCGCTCGGCCGTCCTGCTCTTCCCCGGGCTGCCGCGCTTCGCCGGCCGGCTCGCGTTTGCCGCCACCCTCGACTCGGCGCTGGACGACGTCCGCGTCTCCGACGCACGCCTCGATTATCGCGAGGGCGGCGCCCCGCCACTCTCGCTGCGCGCCGCCGGCCGCGTCGCGGTGCGTGGCGGGGTACCGGTGGTGGATGGCGCGGTGCGCTTCGAGCCGCTCTCCTTCGCCGCTCTGGCGCGGGCCGCGCCGGCCCTGCGCGGGTGGCCCGACCTGCGCGGCGAGGTCGTGGCCCGCGGCACGCTCGACGATCTCTCGCTTCGCGCCGCGCTCGCCGGCGCCGGCGGATCCGTGGCGTGGGACGGGCGGCTCGACGCGAGAACGCCCACGCTCGGGGCGCGGGGACGCGCGAGCGTCCGTCGGCTCGACCTCCGGGTGGCCACCGGCGACACCGCGCTCCCGAGGAGCGACCTCTCGCTCGACCTCGGTGTCGAGCTTCACGGCGCGTCGGCGCGAACGCTCGCCGGTTCGGCGGAGCTGCGGGTCAACCAGGGCCGCGTGGCCGGGATCAGGACGCTCCCGTCGCTCGCCCGCCTGCGCCTGGCGCCTGACCGCGTCATCGTGGACTCCGCGGCTCTCCGCACCACGGTCGCCGAACTGCGCGCGAGTGGGGCGCTCGGCCGCACTCCCGGCCGGCGGGACACGCTCGGCCTCGCACTGACCACCGACTCGCTCGGGCGCCTGGTGGAGCTCGTGCAGGGGTGGAGCTCCGCCGCCTCGAGCGCGGATGCGGCGCCGCGACGGGCCGCGCCGGATTCGGTGCGCCGCGCGCGCGATTCGGCGACGGCGGCGGTGCGGCTGGTGGGCTCGACGGACACGCTCGCCGCGAGCGGCACCGCGTCCGTGGATTCGCTCGCCGTCGCGGCGCTCGCCGTCGCGCGCGGCCGCGTCGACTTCGACCTGGCCGGGCTCCCGGCGGCGCCGCGCGGCAGGGTGAGTCTCGCGCTCGACAGCGCGCGCGCCTCCACGCTCGCCTTCGGCCGGCTCGTGGCCGAGGCGCGCGCCGAGCGCGCCGGCCTGTGGCGACTCGCGGCGCGGTCGGGAGGGAGCGACGTGCCGGGCTTCGCGGCTGCCGGGTCGGTCGCGCTCTCCGGCGCGACCAGAGTCGTCACGCTCGATTCGCTCGACTATCACGACCGCGAGAACGGGTTGCGTCTCGCCCGCGCGGCCAGCGTACGCCTCGACAGCACCGGCACCGTTGCGGACACCCTGGAGCTCGTCGGACGGCGCGGCTCCCGCTTCCGCTTCGCCGGGGCGATGCGGCGGGACAGCACGCTGGACGCCTTCCTGTCGGCCGAGCGGGTGCCGCTCGCCGCGCTGACGCGACTGGGAGGGCAGTCCGACACCACGGCGCCCGGCGGCCCCTTGTCGACCGTGACCGCCGATGCCCTCCTCACCGGCACGCGCGCGGCGCCGGTGGCGACGTTCCATGGACTGCTCCGGAGCCCGCCGCGCGACTCGTCGCTGCGCGATGCTTCGCTGCTCGACAGCGTGCGCGTCGGCGGCGCGTACCGGAGCGATCGGGCCATCGTCGCGCTGGGCGCGTACGGTATCGGACGTACGCTCGTCGAGGCGAACGCCGTCGTGCCGGTGCGCGTGACGCTGTCGCCCGCCAGCGCCACGATGCTCGACGCGCCGCTCACGGGGCGCCTCGTCGTGGACAGCGTCGCGCTGCGCGACGTCCGAGCGAGCTTCCCCGCGTTCCCGGCCACCGCCGGCACCGCGCTGGCGCGGGTCGAGCTCGGCGGATCGGGACGGCGTCCGAAATTCAGGGGCGAGCTGCGCGTGCGCGACGGCGCGCTCGACCCCGAGGCGCTCGGCTTCCGGCTGGACGACCTCCAGATGGACGTCGGGCTCCTCGGCGACAGCCTCCAGATCAGGCAATTCTCCGTACGCGGGAAGAGCGACGTGGAGGGCACCGCGACGCTCGGCGGGTGGATCGCGGTGCGCGAGCCCTCCAACCCGACTTTCGACCTTCGCCTGAGCGCCGCGCACATGCCCGTCGTCGCCCTCCAGCGCCGCGCCGAGCTCGAGCTGGAGTCCGATCTGCGGCTGACCGGCGCCTACGACGGCGCCACGCTCGGCGGCCGTATCGTGGTGAGTCGCGGCGTCCTGCGACTTCCCGAGCTCAGCGGCCACGACGTCGTCGGGAACGAGGACTCCGCGTTCGTCCGCCTGGTGGACAGCCTGACGACTCGCGGGCGCGGCGGCGCCCGCGGCCCCGGCGTCACCCGGCGGTTCGTCGATCACCTCATGGTGCGCGACCTCGAGCTCCGGATGGGCAACGACGTCTGGCTCCGATCGGCGGAGGCGAACCTCAACATCGGCGGCGCCGTGCGCGTGACGAAGTCCGCGGCGCACGAGGCGCGCGACAGCGCCGCCATCAAGCTGGGCGGCGAGCTGCGGCTGGTGCGTGGTACGTACAGCATGGACCTCGGCGCCTTCCGGCGCACCTTCGAGCTGGAGAACGGCACGCTGCGCTTCGAGGGGGAGAACGCGATCAACCCCGCGTTCGACATCAACGCGCTCCACGTGCTCGGCCCCGACCCGTCGCAAGGGCGCGTGCAGGAGGTGCGCATCCGCGCCCACATCGGCGGGACGCTCCAGAGCCCGACGCTCGTGCTCTCCAACGCGGGCGGTGCGGAGATGTCGCAGGAGGAGCTGCTCAGCTACCTGGTCACCGGGCAGCCGACGTTCGAGGTCGGCGAGGGTTCCGCCTACAGGGAGCTCGCGCGCAGCGAGCTGTCGTCGCGCGTGGCGAGCAACCTCGCCAACCGCCTGAATGGCGGGGGGCTGTTCGACATGGTGACGATCACGCCCGGCGCCGTCACCGAGGACGACGCGACCGGCGTCGGGGCCCAGACGGTGGAGGCCCTCAAGCGCAGCCGGCTGGGCGTGGGAAAGAAGCTCAATGACCGCACCTTCCTCACCGTGGATGCGGGTGGGTGCGCGCTGACCGGCTCATCGTCGCAGACGTCGCTCGCCGAGTCGCTCGGGCTGAGCCTCGACTACCGGCTCAGCGCGGACCGCGTGCTGAGCGTCAGGTCGGAGCCTCCCACCACCGCCACGATCTGCGGCGGCTCGCTCCCGCACGGCTTCGCGCTCGCGCCTCGCCAGTGGGGGATCGAGGCGCTGCGGCGCTGGCGGTTCTAGCGCTGGCGGCTCTAGCGCTGGCGGTTCCAGCGCGGCGGTCGACGTCTCGCTCGTCTACCATAGCGTACGCACCGTAGCCCCAACGCGGCGCGCGGGCCATACGACCTTGGTCCCGTGCCGCGTGACGACCTGCGCCGACGCCGCCGTGCCCGACGGTCAGTGCGCGACGGTGAGCGCGAGGCGACGCGCCGTCAGGGGTGGCGCCGCGCCGTCCACCTCGAGACGCTGCGCCATGCGCACCAGTCCGGCCAGCGAGCCGGCGCCCATCTTCTCCATGACGCGCGCGCGGTGCACCTTCACCGTCTTCTCGCTCGTGCCGAGCGCCCCCGCCGCCTGCTTGTTCAGCATGCCGATGGAGACGAGCGCGAACACCTCGCGCTCGCGTGGAGTGAGCGCGGCGAGCCGCCGCTCGAGTGCGAGCCGCTCCGTGCGCTCGCGCGGCGCCGCCCTGTCTGCTTCGAGCGCGCGCTCCACCGCGTCGAGCAGGTCGACGTCGGCGAAGGGCTTCGAGAGGACGTCCACCGCCCCCGCCTTCATGGCGCGCACGCTCGTCGGGACGTCGGCGAGTCCCGTGATGAAGACCGCCGGCATCTCGCAGTCCGCGTCGCGCAGGAGCTGGTAGAGCTCGAGCCCGCTCAGTCCCGGCAGGCCCACGTCGAGCACCAGGCAGCCCGGACCGCCGCAGCGCGGCGAGCGCAGGAGCTCGCCGAGGTGCGCGAACGTCTCCACCCGCTTGCCGTCGGACGCGAGCAGGCGGCGCACGGACGTCAGCACGGACGGGTCGTCGTCGACGACGAGGATCGTTGGCTCGCTGTCCGCCATCACGCTGATAAGAACGCTCCTCGGCGCGCGCAGGTTGCACGCTCGGCGGGGCGCATAGCGATCGTTACTCCGACGCCCGGCACTGCCGGGACCGCCGGCGCTGGGCGCCGCGGGAGCGAGGCGCACGCTCGAGGCCGTGAGGCCGTTCGCGCGGCGATCGCCTGTCCGCGGCAGCCACAGCGTTCACCGTTTCGCGAACCGGAGATGCGTCACCTTCGGCGTCGCGACGGTCCGCACGAGCTCGAGGCCGTGCAGGTCGTCCACGCCGTCGAAGAGCCGCTCACCGCCGCCGAGGAGAGCGGGGACGAGGTTGATGTCCATCTGGTCGACGAGGCCGGCCACGAGGTACTGCCGAGCCGCCTCCGCGCCGCCGGCCAGCGAGACGTCCCTGCCCCCCGCCGCGCGCCGCGCCTGCTCGAGCGCGGACTCGATGCCGTCCGTCACGAAGGTGAAGGAGTTGCCCCCTTCGAGCACGAGCGGCTCGCGCGCGTGATGAGTGAGCACGAACACCGGATGATGGAACGGGGGGTTCTCTCCCCACCATCCGTTCCACGGCGCCCTTCGGTCCCACGGGCCCGGATGTCCCCCGAACATGTTGCGACCCATGATCGTCGCGCCGATGTTCGCGAGCGTCTCCTCGACCACCGGCGTGCTCTCGTTCACCTCCCCGCCCGGCATGCCGTGCATCTCGCGAAACGTGGTGAGCGCGAACACCCACTGATGCAGCTGCATCCCCCCGACGCCGAGTGGGTTCGCGACGCTCTGGTCCGGACCGGCGACGAACCCGTCCAGAGACATCGAGATCGTGAAGCGAAGCCGTGACACGTCGCGCCTCTCAGCTCTTGCCATCGTAGGCTCGACGCAGCTCGGCGATGTCGATCTTCTTCATCCGCAGCATCGCCGCCATCGCCCGCTTCGCCCCGGCCGACTCGGCGTCCACGAACATCTCATCCATGAAGTCGGGGACGACCTGCCACGAGAGGCCGTACCGGTCCTTCAGCCAGCCGCACTGCTGGGCCCTGGGATCGCCGCCCGCGGAGAGCGCCTCCCAGTAGTGGTCGATCTCGTCCTGGCGCTTGCAGTTCACCTGCAGCGAGACCGCCTCGTTGAACTTGAACACTGGCCCGCCATTCAGCCCGGTGAAGGAATTCCCGTCGAGCTCGAACGCGACCACCATCACCGAGCCGGGTGGTCGACCATGGATCTCGGTCCCGACGTCGCTGTAGCGCGCGATCGTCGTGATCCGTGAGTTCGGGAAGATCCCCGTATAGAACCGGGCGGCTTCCTCGGCTTCGTCGGCAAACCAGAGGCAGGGGGTGATTCGCTGAAGGTTGGCCATGTCGTCTCCGGAGCGGTCGGGGTTCGGGCTGCGTCACGCGAACGGGTTCTCGTCCGCCGTCGGTCCGTAGACCGGAGGCAGCGGCACGTCGAGCAGCCGCAGATACACCGTGAGCTGTCCGCGGTGGTGGTACGTGTGATTCAACATGAGCGTCCGCAGCATCTCGCCGCGCGGCCGGGCGATGAGCACGGCTCCGTCGCGCGTCAGCGTCCATGGCGCCTCGAGATCCTCGTCGCCCCAGGCGGTGAGCCGCTCGGTGGCGTACGCGACGCTCCGTTCCAGCGCGTCGAGGATCTCGCGACGTGACGCAGGCTGGACGAGAGGGACCGTGGGCACCTCGACCCTGAGCCGCTCGACGAGCATCGCGATGCCGTACGGCAGCTGCGCGAGGTGCAGCGCGAGCTGCCCGAGGGACATCGACTTCGCGTGCGGCTTCCAGGTGAGCCGGTCCTCGGGGACGCGCTCGAGCACCCGGCGCGTCGCCTCCGATTCGCGGTTCAGCTCGGCGATCATGCGCCCTGCGAGATTCTGCCCGGCGTCGAGGTCCTTCGGCTGAGTATGGAGACTGGTCATGTGGTCACTACTCCCTTGCGTTGATGCGGCACGTGAGGCTAGGGGTGGGCGGGGGATCCGATCCCTTTCCCCTTGGACTCCCCTGGCCCGCGAAACTCATCGGTCGCCGGTCAGTCCCCTCGTGCCCGGAGTGACGGTCACCCCCCCATCGCCGTGCACGCCGCCGCAGCGAGCACGCGGATGCTCGAGGCGCGGCGGAGCCGCGGTGCGCTCATCATGGGAGTGGCGTGACGGCGGGGACAGGGTGGGTTCACCCTGAGGAGCGTCAGGCGGCCCCCATCACCGCGGGCGCGGCGACAGCTGCCAGGTTGGCCGACCGACAGCTCGGCATGCCGTGATCAGCGGCAGCTCGCCTCACGCGGGGCAGGAACCCGCGGAATGTGCGCTACAGTCCCTGATCGGGCGAGAGGACCGCTCAGGGCCGAACCGCCGCCCGGACCACGAGCCGCACGGTCACCGCATCGCCGGGCGCGGCATAGACCTCGGTGGTGGCGGTGAGAGGATCGGCCACCTGCAAGGTCGCTCCGCCGAAGAGGACCGCGCGGTCGAGATTCACTTCCACCCGCGTGCGATCCACGATGCCGAACTGGTTGGTGAAGTTCACGCGGAAGCGCGGCTGCAGCCGGTTGTAACCGCCTCCGATGTACGGTCGCAGCCTGCCACCGACCATCGTCCGCCCCAGCGAGAGATCCGCGCCGAAGATGTTGGGCGAGAACTCGTCGTCCGAGAGGGTTCCGTTGAAGCACTCGCTCGCGGGGTTGGCGAGCGCGGGCCGCGCGCAGGTGATCGCGGCGTGAATCGAGCCGAACGTGCCGTGGGCGCGCAGGGACCCGACGAGAATGCCGAGCCCGAAGCTCTTCGCGAGCGAGACGCCGAACAGGTTGGCCTTCACCCCGGCTACACGAACCGGCGGGATCCATGAGGCCTCCAGCGCGAGCCCGAGCGGCAGGGGCACCCCGATGCGCGGGCGCGGCACGGCGAACAGGAGGTCGGTGGCTTCCGGCCCCTTCCCCGGCTGGCAGATGGTCGGTGTCGCCGTGGCCCGGTCGACTCTGGGCAGGTAGGCCCCCTCGAGCCCCAGCTGGAACCGCGGATGGGTCTCCGGGGCGAGCCCCGGGCCGAAGGCGAGCGGGACCGAGAAGATCGCGAACGTCTTCGCCTCGTTCGAGCTCGCCGGTGGCCGGCAGAGCTGTGCGACCGAGCGCTGGGCCGGGGCGAGCGTCAGAAGGACGACGCTCGCGATGCCCGACCAGGCGCGTGACCAGGCTCGCGTGATCACGGACCACCCCCCCTGGGTCCGGTGGGAGCCATCCCGCCCTTCCCATCAGCTCGCCCGCTCGCCGTCGCCGGCTCGCGCACGCCGATCGCATCGAAGTCGAAGGTCACGCGATCCGCGACCTTCACCGTCCCCCCCGGCCCGCCCCTGTACGGCTTGATCCCGAAGTCCGTCTGATTCACGGCGAACGACCCGCGCGCCCGCAGGGTATCGGGGCCCACCTGGACCGTGGCGTCGACGCGCACCGGGCGGGTCTGGCCCACGAGCGTCAGCTGGCCGTCGAGGCGAGCCCCGGTGGGCGTCGCCGTTGCTCGTGTCGCGGTGAAGCGGATCTCCGGGTACCGCTCCACGTGCAGTACCTGCGTGCGCATCGCCTCGGTGACCTGCCGGATCTCCGCCGTGTCGGACGGCGTCAGCACCTCCAGGCTCTCGGCCGGAACGGTGATCTCGAGCCGGGAGGCGGCCGGGTCGCCCGGGCGATAGAGCACCGAGCCCGTGAACGCGCGGGCCCGGACGACGTGGCTGTGCCCCGCGAACCCGAACACGCCCGCCTTGCCGGTCCGCACCTCGAAGCGACTGCTCGGCAGGAGACGGTAGACCACCGAGTCCGGCGCGGGGGCCGAGGCGGGGGCCTGGGCCGGGGCGACATGCGCCCCGGCCATGGCCAATCCCAACCCCACCAGAATGCCCCGAGGCGCCCATCGGCGCGCCATGGCACGGGGGCTCATGGATAGGCCGGCATCTGGGAGGACGGGGCCGGCGCCGCTGCCGCCGACGCTGCCGCCGACGCTGCCGTCTGCACGACGATCGTGCCGGTCATGCTTCTCCCGTGAACGGCGCAGTCGTACTGATAGGTGCCCGGCGCCGCGAACGTGACCTTGTGCGTGCTGCCGCTCCCGGTCTGGATCGCGCTGCTGGTGAAGCTCGGCGAGCCCAGCGACTGCACGCTGTGCGGCAGGCTCGCGTTGGCGGCCCACGTCCAGGTCACGGTCCCGCCAACGGCGACGGTGTCCACCGCCGAGTTGGACGACCCGTTCCGCGCGCTCTTGAAGAAGATGTCCCCCACGGTGACGGCCGCGGTGGCCGGGGCCGGACTCCCGGTGTTGCCAGTGCCACCCCCATTGGACCCGCCGGTCGCGCCGCCTCCAGCACGCGGTCCGGTGGACGAATCGCCGCCACAGCCGGCGAGCAGTGTCGCCGCCAACATCCCGCTCACCAGCAGCATCGTCGTCGGACTCACGTCGTGACGCCCTGACGATGCGTTCATCGTCCACCCGTTCCCTCGCTCCCCGGAGCGGCGATACCAGCGCCGTGCTGCGCGTGTATTCCTCATGGCACTCCTCTCCCGCTGACTCGTGTGAGTGATCCAGGCGGTCCGGCGGTCGCGTCACGGCCGACGGTAGATCCCTGGCCGGTTCGCGCTCCACGACGACCGTCGCACTACAGGCGCGCACCGTGCTCCGAGGATACGCGCTCGCCGCGGCCATGGTCATTCCGCGCGCGGGTGATCCTCTGCTCCCGCGCGCGAGGTAGCGCGTTGCTACCCGTTCGAGTAGTTCGAGCGCGGCCGCACGGTCGGGCTTCGACGGCTCGAGGCCTGGACGCATCGCGTCGGGCGGCGCTCAGTCGTCGAGGTGGATGATCCCGCGCTGGACGGCGAGCGTCACGGCCTCGGTGCGGTCCTCGACGCCGAGCTTCGCCATCACGTGCTTGAGGTGCACCTTGACCGTCTCCTCCGTCCGGCCGATGACGCGCGCGATGTCCCGGTTCCGGAGCCCCTTGGCGGCGAGGCGCAGCACCTCGACCTCGCGCCCGGTGAGGTCCACCCGCGGCGTGAACTCGGCGAGACGGCCGGCGACGTCCGGCGGGATCACCCGCTTGCCCGCCGCCGCGGTCCGGACGGCGCCGACGACCTCCGTCCCCAGCATGTCCTTGATGAGGTAGCCGCAGGCGCCGGCGTCGAGGGCGCGGTAGATGTCCGCGTCGCCCTCGTAGCTGGTGAGCGCCACGATCCGCGCCGCCGGGTCGGTCGCGAGGATCGCGCGCGCCGCCGCCACGCCGTCCAGCCCGGGCATGCGGAGGTCCATGAGGACGACGTCCGGCCGGTGCGCCTCGTAGAGGGCGACCGCCTCGGCGCCGTTGCCGGCCTCCGCCACGACAGTCATGTCCGGCTCGTTCGCGATCATCGCCCGGACGCCGGCGCGCACCACCGGATGATCGTCGGCAGCCAACACGCGAATGGTCACGCCGACACGAAGCGCCGCGGCGCCCGGCATCGCAATACCACGGACGTGGTAGGCGGCGCGCGGCACGTCAGCGGCCCGCGCCGGCCAGGCGCTTGGGGACCAGCAGCTCGACGGTCGTCCCCGCGCCCACCGCGCTGCGGACGGTGAGCGTGGCGCCGACACGCTCGGCGCGCTCTCGCATTCCGAGCAGCCCCCAGTGGCCGGCGTACGACCGGAGATCCGGGTCGACCGGAAACCCACGCCCGTCGTCGACGACGGCGAGCCGCACGGCGCGCGGCCCGTACACCACGCTCACGGCGACACAGCGGGCCTGCGCGTGCTTGATCGCGTTCACCACCGCCTCCTGCCCCACGCGGAGGACCGTGTCCTCGATGGCCGACGGCAACGGGCGCGGCGTGCCACGGATGGCGAAGTGGAGCGCCACGCCGCCCGCGGCCCGCCGCGTCACCTGCTCCAGCGCCCCGGGCAACCCAGCCCGCGCCAGCGCCGGGCTCCGCAGGTCCCACACGGCCCGGCGGGCGTCGCGACTCGCCCTGTCGGCGAGCTCCACGAGGCGCTGGAGCGAGTCGGCCGCCTCATCGGGCGCCGTACGCACGTGCGGGATCATCGCGCGAAGCTGGAGCGCGATCCCGGTCAGACCCTGTAGGAGCGTGTCGTGGATCTCACGAGCCATGCGCGTCCGCTCCTCCAGCACCCCCGCGAACCGCGCCTCGAGCGCGCGCTCGTGCGCGCGCCGCCTCGCCCGCGCCAGCTTCGCCGACGCCGCGGCGGCCACGGCTCGCCGCTCCGCTTCCTCGTGGACGCGGCCCGCCGCGATCGCCGCGGTGACGTGCCGGGCCACCAGCTCGATGAATCCGCGGTACTCCGTGTCCAGCGGACGCCGCGCGCTCACGCCGACGATGAGCACGGCCGCGGGCCGCTGGCATCCGGGTGGCGTGAGCGGGAGTACGAGGGCGGTCCGCGGCGCGAACGGCCAGTCGCCACTGGGGAGCATGCCGAACCGCGCCGGCAGGTCGTCCACCGTGACGGCGTCGTTGCCGACCATCGCCGCCGCTACCGGCCACCCCGCCGTGTCAGCAGTGGGGCCGAGCTCGATCCGGTCCGGACTGGCGGCCGTGCGCGCGGGGAGACCAGCCGTCGCGACCAGGCGGGCGCGCCCTCCGTCGGCGTCGCGCACGTACAGGAGCGCGAACGGCACGTCGGCCGGATGGCGTGAGAGCTCGGCCAGGACGCACCGGCACGCCCCCTCCACCGAGTGGGCGTCGGCGGCCTCCGCCGCGAGCCCGCGCAGCGCCGCCGTACGGCGCGCGTTCATCACGCGGTCACTCGTCTCGGTCAGCGTGATCGACACGCCGCCGGTCGCTCCCTCGTCGTCCGCGATCGGATCGACGCGGCAGGTCAGGTACGTCTCCTCCGCACGACCATTGCGAAAGACGCAGATGAAGTGGTCCTCCACCACGCGCGAAACGCCCCGCCGCATCACGTCGTCGACGACGCGCCCCAGGACCGGCCCGCGGAGGTCGGCGTCGAGGTCGCGCGCCGGGGCCCCGATCATGCGCGCCTGCCCGTCGGCACCGAGAAGCCGTGCGCAGGCGTCGTTGCAGCTGTGCAGCAGCTCGCGCCCCCACAGGATCGACATCGGATGGGGTGCCGACAGCAGCAGTCGGAGAGCGTTCCGCAGCCCCCGCGGCCACCGCCCGGGCGCACCCAGCGGCGTCGCCGACCAGTCGTAGGCTCGAATGCGCTCGCCCATCTCGCCGCCACCGGCGAGAAAGTCGAGCTCGTCGCTGCGCGGTGGACCGCCGGAGCCGCCTCCCGGCCGCGCTCCACGACCGACGTCGAGAGAGCGCTGGACCGACTCGAGTCGCCGTGGCCCCTCGCGCGCGATGGCGTCCGACTCACTCTGCGAGAGGTCGTCGGTCACGCTCCCGACCCCGCGCAGCTCTGCGACACGCTTCGCGTGCTCGAGCATCATCGGTCCCCCTGCCTGGGTCGACGGAGGAGCATGGCCCCGCGCTGCGGAGCGCGGGGACGACGTCTCAGACGCCGCGCAGCGCCGCGTGGATCGCGTCGAAGAGCGCGCCGTCGGTGAACGGCTTGTGCAGACTCGGCACGGGCCCGGCGTGGCGAATCAGCTCGCTGGTGCCGGGATCGTCCCGGCCCGTGATGAGCACGGCGGGCACCTCCCTCCCGCCGTCCGCGGCCAGCGCCTCGAGCAGCGCGACGCCGTTCATTCCCGGGAGGTTGACGTCCGCGATCAGGCAGTCGACGTGCGCGCCGCCATCGGCCTCGAGGAACTCCTCGGCCGACGCGAACGTCACGGTGTCGAATGCCGCGGCCCGGAGCAGCTGCTGCAGCGCGGTACGCACGCCGGCATCGTCCTCGACGACCGCGATCGTCGCATGTGTCGTTGCCATCATGACACAACGCTGCGCGACGTCGCACCCGACGGCCATGCTACGTTGGTACGATGGGCGATCCGGGACTCGCACCCGTCGTGGGAGGGGGAGCGGCGGCCGGCCGCGGCGACGACGCTCCCGACGCCCACGGCTGCCCCGCGATGCGCTCCACGAGTCGTACCAGCTCGGCGACCGAGCCCACGGCGAGCTTCCGCATCACGTGGCCGCGGTGCTGCTTGACCGTCTGCTCCGCGATGCCCAGCTCCGCCGCGATCTGCTTGTTCATCCGGCCGGTGACGATGAGCGCCAGCACCTCGCGCTCGCGAGGCGTGAGCGTCTCGAGCCGCCCCCGAATCTGCGCGAGCTCGCCCCGCAGCCGGCTCGCCGCGCGGTCGTGCTCGAGCGCCTGCCGGATGGCGGCGATCAGATCCTCCTCCCGAAAGGGCTTCGTCAGGAACTCCACCGCCCCCGCCTTCACGGCGCGCACGCTCATCGGGATGGTACCGTGCCCGGTGATGAAGATGACGGGAATCGGCACGTCCATCGCGTCCAGCTCGCGCGGCACGTCGAGCCCACTCGTGTCGGGAAGCAGCACGTCGAGGACCAGGCACGCGGGAGCGTCCGGGCGCTCGTATCGCAGGAACTCCCGCGCCGACGCGAAGGTCTCCGCGCGCAGCCCGATCGACCGGATCAGGCTGCTCAGCGCCTGGCGGACGGAGAGGTCGTCGTCGACCACGTACACGATGGGTTCTGACGGCGGCACTACGCGCCCTCGCGTGCGAACGGCAGCGTGAATCGCATCGTCACGCCGGCACCGTCGTTCGGCGTCGCCCAGATGCGGCCGCCGTGCGCCTCCACGACCGAGCGGCTGACCGACAGGCCCATCCCCAGGCCGGCGGGCTTCGTCGAGAAGAAGGCATCGAACATCCGCTCCAGTTGCCTGGCACCGAGCCCCTTGCCGCAGTCCGCCACCTCGACCAGCGCGTGGCCGGGGTCCTCGCGTCGCGACCTCACCGTCAGCACTCGCGGCCCCGTCATCTCCGCCATGGCGTCGACGCCGTTCAGGACGAGGTTGATGAGCACCTGCTGGAGCTGGACGCGGTCGCCCATCACCGGCGGGAGCCCATGTTGCAACTCGGTGCGGATCGACACCGCCTTCCGCTCGAGCTCGCTGCGCGTGAACCCGAGCGACTCCTCGACGACGCCGTTGACGTCCAGCGGGCTCTTCGCCGGTGTCGCGCGGCGCACGAGCGCGCGGATGCGTCCGATCACCTGACCGGCGCGCTCCCCGTCGCTGATGATGCGCCGCGCCGCCTCACGCGCTTCGTCCAGGTTGGGCGGGTCGGCGGCGAGCCAGCGGCGACATGCGTTGCCGTTCATGACCACGGCGGCGAGGGGCTGGCTGACCTCGTGCGCGAGCGACGCCGTGATCTCTCCCAACATCGTCACGCGAGTGACGCGCGCGAGCTCCGCCTGCGACTCCTGCAGAGCTTCCGAGGCCCGGAGGTGCTCGGTGAGGTCGCGGGTGGTCGCGAGTGCGGCGTCTACCCGCGCCGGGTCCGGCCGCAGCGGCGAATAGGTGATCGCATAGAATCGCCGGCCACTCCCGGTGTTGGTCATCCACGTCGTGAAAGAGACGTCCTCTCCCGCGAAGCATCGGTCCAGGCGAGGCTTGATCGTCTGCTCGAAGGCCTCCACCCCGATGATGTCCGTCACGTGCATCCCGACGATCTTCTCGGCCGGGATCCCGTACCGCCGCTCGACCGTCGGATTGACTCGCTGAAACCGGTAGTCACGGCCGACGATGGCCACGCTGTCGGGCGAGCACTCGAACACCTGGCTGGTCAGGTATTCCGCCTGCTTGCGCTCGGTGACGTCGCGGAAGTTCGCCACCACGGCCTGCACGCCGGGCTCGTGGACGAGGTTCGTCACGGTGCTCTCGAGCCACCTCCACGCCCCGTCCTTCCGGCGCACCAGGGTCTCGGAGCTGTACGCCTCGTACGGGCGCTGCACGAGGGCCTCCCGCCGCTCCATGCTGTCCTGACGATGATCCGGGTGAACCAGGTCGTGTCCATGTCGGCCGATCAACTCTTCGGGCGTGTAGCCCAGGATCCGCTCGACCGCCGGACTGGCGTAGACGATGGTGCCGTCCGGAGTGTACAACAGGACCGCGTCCGAGCTGCGCTCGATCAGCGCGCGAAAGCGCCGCTCGCGCTGCTCGAGCACCTGCTCGGCGCGCTCGCGCGCGACGACCTCGGCCCGCAACCGCTCGTTGGCGCGCGCGAGGTCCCGCATCCGGGCGCTCGACTCGTCGTGCGCCTGCCGCAGTGCATGCTCGACGCGCCGTTGCGTCGCGGCCAGCCAGGCGACGAACAGGGCCGACAGCACGAAGACGAGCAGGTACAGGGCATCGTCGAGCGTGACGGGCCGCGGGGCGAAGCGCGGCGCGGCCAGGAAGTAGACGGTGCCGAGGATCGACAGGAAGACCGCGAGCAGGCCGGGCCCGATCCCGCCGTACCAGGCGGTCACCAGGATGGCCGGAATGAAGAGCGGGTGGTAGCGCAGCGAGAGCGTGACGAGCAGCGCCACCGCCACGCTCGAGACCGCCATCCCGTATCGCGAGAACCGGGAAGGCGGCCGCCGCGACGATCCAGGGCGTGTCGGCGTGTCCGCGCTCATGCTATCACGCTCGGCCGGGCCCCGCTCGAGGGCTCGTCTGATTCGCCACGCCAGGACGCGCCGGCTGCGTGCTGGGCCCGAGCGCAGCCTGGGCAGAAGGCACCGCTACCACCCCCGTGGGCGAGGACCTCCTTCGAGAGTGCGTCCGGACGTCGGCGCGCGCAAGCTGCGCGCGGTCGACTCCATCTCCCGCCCGCTCTCAGTGCCGGTATCGGCCGGACGGGGCGCTCCGCATGATGCGCGCGTCCAGCGGCTCGGGGACGGCAAGTCCTACCCGCGCGCCGCTGTCGTCGTTGATGAGGCGGGACGCCCCGTCGAGGAACGGGTCCGGTTCGGTCTCACGCCCGAGATCGATGTGGGCGAGCGGCTCGAGGGTGTAGCGGCGGCTGCCCTCGACCTCGAT
>JBJMNL010000008.1:0-10505 GCA_045804285.1 Gemmatimonadaceae bacterium | reverse complement strand
GCCGACATGATGACGCCGCGCGACGAGGTGTTCGCCGTCGAGCGCGACACGCCGCCGCGGGAGATGGCGCGGCGCATCGCCCAGTCGAAGTACAGCCGCGTCCCGGTCTACCACGGCACGCTCGACCAGGTCGTGGGGATGGTCCACGCCTTCGACGTCCTCAAGGCCGGGGGCGACGCGGCGCCCCCCGTCCGCCCGGTCGGCGTCGCCCTCGCGTCGAAGCACTGCAACGAGCTGCTGTTCGACATGCTTCGCGGGCGCACGCACCTGGCGGTCGTGCAGGACGCGCCGGGCGGCCGCACCCTCGGCATCGTGACGCTCGAGGACCTGCTGGAGGAGCTCGTCGGCGACATTCGCGACGAGCACGACGAGCCGCAACCGACCGAGCCACCCCACCCCGTCTCCGGCGGTGCGCGCCGCGACGGCGCCGGGTCGCTCCCGCCGGCGCGCTGACGGCGCGCCCGCCGTCCACCCCGAACGCCCCAACGCCGCCTCCGTGTCGATCGCCCCGACGGACCCTCGCGCCCTTCCGGCGCTGACGCCCGCCCTCGAGCGCCTGCTCGCCGACTTCGACGCCGGCAAGCCCGCCGCGCTCGCCCGCGCGGTGAGCATCGTCGAGAACCATCGCCCGGGCTTCGACCTGCTCCTCGGCGCGCTCCACCCGCGCGTCGGCCGGGCGCGGCGCATCGGCGTCACCGGCCCGCCGGGCGCCGGGAAGAGCACGATGACGACGGTGCTCGCGCGGACGATGCGCGCGGCGGGGCTCCGCGTCGGCATCGTGGCGGTGGACCCCACGTCGCCGTTCACCGGCGGGGCGCTGCTCGGCGACCGCATCCGCATGGAGGAGATCGCGCTCGACCCCGGGATCTTCATCAGGTCGATGGCGACGCGCGGCTCGCTCGGCGGGCTCGCGTCGGCCACGCGCGAGGTGGCCGACGTGCTCGACGCGTTCGGCTTCGACCGGATCCTCCTCGAGACGGTCGGCGTGGGCCAGAGCGAGCTGGATGTGGCGCGCGCGGCCGACACGAGCGTCGTCGTGCTCGTCCCCGAGTCCGGCGACTCGATCCAGACGCTCAAGGCCGGGGTGATGGAGATCGCCGACGTGTTCGTGGTCAACAAGGCCGACCGGCCGGGCGCCGACCGGCTGCGCAACGACATCGAGCTGATGCTCGGCATGCGCATGGGCGCGGCGCTCAAGAACGTGCCGGCGCACCACGGCGTGGACCTCCGCACCGTCGCCGAGCGCGACGAGCTACGGACGGCGATGAACCCCGCCCGCGCCGCGCGCGAGGCGGCGGAGGCCGACCCGCGCTCGACCGGGACGTGGACGCCCCCCGTCCTGCGCACCGTCGCCGCGAAGGGAGAGGGGATCGACGACGTGCTCGCGGCGCTCGACCGGCACTTCGCTTATCTTGAGGCGACGGGCGCCCTCCACGGGCGGCGCCGCCAGCGGCTGCGCGAGCGCGTGGTCGAAGTGGTGGAGCGGAAGGTGCGTGAGCGCCTCTGGGGCGATGCGCCCACCGCGGAGTGGCTCGACGGCCGGCTCGCCGAGGCGGAGCGCGGCGCGACGACGCCGTTCCTCGTCGCCGACGCGCTGCTGGAGCGCAGCGGGAACCTACTGACGCAACCGACGCCGCCCGCGGGCGGCGTCCGCCGAGGGGAGCTATGACATCGACGCGTGAGCTGAGGACCGGACCGGACGCCCGTCGCGACGCCGACGCGCTCGCCGCGCAGCAGGCGGAGCTCGAGCGCCTGCGCGCCGAGGTGGCGGAGTGGCGCCGCCGCTACGAGAAGGGGGAGCAGCGCGACCTCGCCTTCGTGAACTCCGAGCGTGAGGTGGCCCCGCTCTACACGGCGCTGGACGTCGCCGACCCGCTCGGCGCCGCGCTCGGCGTGCCCGGCGCGTTCCCGTACACGCGCGGCATCCACCCCACCGGCTACCGCGGCAAGCTGTGGACGATGCGGCAGTTCGCCGGCTTCGGCAGCGCCCGCGACACGAACGCCCGCTTCAAGTTCCTGCTGCAGCAAGGGCAGACGGGGCTCTCGACGGCGTTCGACTTCCCGACGCTCATGGGCTACGACTCCGACCACCCGCGCTCGGAGGGGGAGGTCGGCAAGACGGGGGTCGCCGTGTCGAGCCTGGCCGACATGGAGGTCCTCTTCGACGGGATCCCGCTCGACAAGGTGTCGACGTCGATGACGATCAACGGGCCGGCGATCATCCTCTGGGCGTTCTACGTCGCCGCCGCCGAGAAGCAGGGGGTGCCGAGCGCGAAGCTGCGCGGGACGGTGCAGAACGACATCCTGAAGGAGTACATGGCGCAGCACGCGTGGTGCTTCCCGATCGAGCCCGCGCTGCGCCTCATCGTCGACTGCTTCGAGTGGGGAGCGACGCACGCTCCGCTCTGGAACACGATCTCGATCAGCGGCTACCACATCCGCGAGGCCGGCTCGACGGCGGCGCAGGAGCTGGCCTTCACCCTCGCCGACGGCTTCACCTACGTCGAGCGCGGGGTGGCGCGCGGGCTGCGCGTCGACGACTTCGCGCCGCGGCTGTCGTTCTTCTTCGACATCCACAACGACTTCTTCGAGGAGATCGCCAAGCTGCGCGCCGCGCGCCGCATCTGGGCGAAGCGGCTCCGCGACACGTACGGCGCGAAGGACCCGCGCTCGTGGACGCTCCGCTTCCACTCTCAGACGGCCGGCGTCACGCTCACCGCGCAGCAGCCGACGAACAACGTCGTGCGCGTGGCCTACCAGGCGCTCGCCGCGGTGCTCGGGGGCACGCAGTCGCTGCACACGAACTCGATGGACGAGACGCTCGCGCTCCCCACGGAGCAGGCGGTGCAGGTCGCCCTCCGCACGCAGCAGGTGCTCGCGTACGAGACGGGCGTGCCGAACGTCTCCGACCCGCTCGGCGGCTCCTACTACGTGGAGGCGCTCACCGACCAGCTCGAGGCCGAGGCCGAGGAGCTGTTCGCGCAGATCGAGGAGCAGGGCGGGGTCGTGCGCGGGCTCGAGACCGGGTGGCTGCAGCGCAAGATCGCCGAGAGCGCCGCCCGGCAGCAGTGGGAGATCGAGCAGCACCGCCGGGTGATCGTCGGCGTGAACGACTTCGTGACCGAGGAGCCGGAGCTCTCGATCCCGCTCCTGCGCGTCGGGGAGGAGGCCGAGCGCGAGCAGCGGGAGCGGCTGGCGAAGCTGCGCGCCGAGCGCGACGACGATCTCTGCCGCCAGCGACTCGCCGCCCTCCGCGAGGCCTGCCGCGGCACGGCGAACACGATGCCCTTCATCCTCGACTGCGCGCGAGCCTACTGCACGCTGTACGAGATCCGGGCGGCCATGGAGGAGGTGTTCGGGGCGTACCGCGAGCCGGTGTTCTTCTGAGCCCCGCTTCTCGTCCGCCTTCGTTCCACGGTGCACGCTCCACGCTCGAGCAGGCCGAGCGTGGAGCGTGGGGCATGGAGGGGGCGTGGGCGTGAAGAAGCCGTCGTCGGAGTGGTGGACCACGTACTTCGACGCCCACTACCTGCTCGAGTACCAGCCGATCTTCACCCTCGAGCGCGACCGCCGCGAGGTGGCGCGCCTGCTAGACGTCCTCGCCCTGCCTACCGGGGCGCGGATCCTCGACGTCCCGTGCGGCCAGGGGCGGCACGCCCATCTGCTGGCGGAGGCGGGGTTCGACGTCGACGGGCTGGACTACTCGGCGGATCTCCTCGAGGTCGCCCGCCGGCGCGGCACCGGGCGCACGCTCCGCTACACCCGCGGCGACATGCGGCGGCTCCCCGCCCGGTGGACCGGGCGCTTCGACGCCGTCGTCAACCTCTTCACCTCCTTCGGCTTCTTCCTCGACCCCGGCGACGACGCGCGGGTGATCGGCGAGTTCGCGCGCGTGCTCAGGCCCGGCGGCACGCTCGTCTGGCACGGGGGGAGCCGCGACGGGGTGATGGCGCGCTTCCTCGAGCGCGACTGGTGGAAGGCGGACGACGGCACCGTCATCGCGCACGAGCGGAGCTTCGACCCCCTCTCCGGGGTGCTCACGATCCGATCCACCTTCGAGGGACCCGGGGCGAGCGGGGAGCGCGAGCACCGCATCCGTCTCTTCACCGCCACGCGCCTCGCCGAGCTGTGCGCGGCGGCGGGGCTGATCGTGGAGGAGGCATTCGACGCCTTCCGCGACCGGCCGCTCACCCGGCGGTCGTCGGAGATGCTCCTCGTCGCCCGGAAGCAGTGAGTTGCCGGGGAGCGAGGCGCGCGGGTAGACTTCCCTGCTGACCGGGCGGCGGACGCGAGACGGAGGGCCTTCCTCTCGCGCCCCTCGCCGGTGCGGTCGCACCCTCGGTCCTATCCAGCGACACGACTCCCAGCTCCCATGTCCCGTCCCATTCGCGTCCTCGTCGCCAAGCCGGGCCTCGACGGCCACGACCGCGGCGCCAAGGTCGTCGCGGCGGCGCTGCGCGACGCCGGCATGGAGGTCATCTACACTGGCCTCCACCAGACGCCCGAGATGATCGCCAATGCCGCCGTCCAGGAGGACGTCGACGTCGTCGGCCTCTCGATCCTCAGCGGCGCGCACATGACGCTCTTCCCTCGCGTTCACGACCTGCTGCGCGAGCAGGGGCGCGACGACATCCTGATCACCGGCGGCGGCATCATCCCGCGCGAGGACATGGAGGAGCTGCGCCGGCGCGGCATCGGCCGGCTCTTCGGACCCGGCACGGCGACCACGGAGCTGATCGACTACATCCGGGAGTGGTTCGCGGCGCGGGAGCAGCAGGAAGCGTGACTTCCCGCCTCCGGGAGCTCAGCGGGCAGATCCGCGAGCTCGAACGCACGCTGAAGCAGGGCGGGGGACCGGACCGGATCGAGAAGCAGCACGCGCAGGGGAAGCTGACCGCGCGCGAGCGGGTGCACCGGCTCTGCGACCGCGGCACCCACTTCCTCGAGGTGGGCCTGCTCGTCGCCTACGACCAGTACGACGGCCAGGCGCCGGCGGCGGGCGTGGTCACGGGGATCGGGGTCGTGCACGGGCGCGAGGTGGTGATCGTCGCGAACGACTCCACGGTGAAGGCCGGCTCCTGGTGGCCGGAGACGATCCGCAAGATCCTCCGCGCGCAGGAGATCGCCATGCGCTGCCGGATCCCGATCGTCTACCTGGTCGACTCCGCGGGGGTGAACCTGCCCTACCAGGGGGGAGTGTTCCCGGGGCAGTACGGCGCGGCGCGCATCTTCTACTACAACTCGATCATGCGGCGCTACCTCCGGGTGCCGCAGCTCGCCGCCGTCATGGGACCGTGCATCGCGGGGGGCGCCTACCTGCCGGCGCTCTCCGACGTCATCCTGATGGTGAAAGGAACGTCGTTCATGGGGCTCGGCGGGCCGAACCTGGTCAAGGGCGCAACCGGCCAGACCGTCGACAGCGAGACGCTCGGAGGCGCGACGACGCACACCGAGATCAGCGGGGTCGCCCACTACGCGCTCGACGACGACGCGTCGTGCCTGGACAAGCTGCGCGAGCTCATCGAGCGGCTGCCGCGCCGTCCCTCGCGGGTGCCCCCCGCGCCCGTGGTCGGGACGCCGGCGCGCGGCGTCGCCGCCGTGAACGGGGGCTCGTCGGCGGAGACGCTCTATGACCTGCTCCCGGCGGACCATCGGATGTCGTACGACATGCACGCCGTGCTGCGCGCGATCGTCGACGGCGGGCAGCTCGACGAGTTCCAGGGCTCGATCGCCCGCGAGATGATCTGCGCCGACGCGAAGATCGAGGGGATCACCGTCGGGGTGATCGCCAACCAGCGCGGGCTCATCAAGACGCGGCCCGGGGAGAAGCCGCGCTTCGGCGGCATCGTGTACACGGAGAGCGCGGAGAAGGTCGCGTATTACATCGACCGCTGCGACCGGCAGGGGATCCCGCTCCTGTTCGTGCAGGACGTCTCCGGCTTCATGGTCGGGGCCGAGGCGGAGCACGAGGGGATCATCCGCGCCGGCGCGCATTTCGTCGAGGCGATGGCGACGGCGCGCGTCCCCAAGCTCGTGCTGACGGTGAACCACGCCTCGGGCGCCGGCTACTACGCGATGGCGGGGCAGGGCTTCGACCCCGACTTCATCTTCTCCTGGCCGACGGGGCGCATGGCGGTCATGGAGGGGGAGGCGGCGGTGCAGGCGGTTCACGGTCCGGCGCTCGACAAGGCGAAGCGGGCGGGGGGCGAGGCGCCGGCCGCGGTCCTCGCCGCGGTCGAGGAGATGCGCGCCGATTACGAGCACCAGCTCGACGCGCGCTACGCCGCCGCGCGCGGCTTCGTCGACGCCGTCGTCTACCCCGAGGACACGCGGCGGGCGCTCGGCACGGCGCTCCGCGCCGCGCTCCAGAACCCGGGCCCGCACCTCGGCGCGTTCGTCCTCCCCGCGCACCTCGGCGAGGAGCTGTGACGACGCGCGCACCTCGCTCGCTCACCGACGCACCGCCCGTGAGGCACCGCCCGTGAGGTACCGCTCGTGAAGAACGTCGTCCGCGTCGCCGCCGGCCAGGGGTTCTGGGGCGACTGGCTCGAGGCCCCGCGCCGGCAGGTCGAGGGTGGTCCGGTGGACTACCTGATGCTCGACTACCTCGCCGAGGTCACGATGTCCATCCTGCAGAAGCAGAAGGAGCGCGATCCGCGGATGGGATACGCGCGCGACTTCCTCGGCGCGATGGAGAGCGTGCTTCCCGCCGTCGCCGAGCGCGGCGTGAAGGTGATCGCGAACGCCGGCGGGGTGAACCCACGGGCCTGCGCCGAGGCGACGCGCGAGGTGGCCGTGCGCGGAGGGGCGGCGGGGAAGCTCCGGATCGGCGTCGTGACCGGCGACGACCTGCTCCCGCGGCTCGACGAGCTCATCGCCGCCGGCCACCCGCTCGCCAACATGGACAGCGGCGAGCCGCTCTCCGCCGTGCGCGACCGCGTGCTGAGCGCGAACGCCTACATCGGCTCGACGCCGATCGTCGAGGCGCTCGCGCGCGGCGCGAACGTCGTCATCACCGGACGCTCGACCGACACGGCGCTCACCATGGCGCCGCTGCGCCACGAGTTCGGCTGGTCGGCGACCGACTGGGACCAGCTCGCCGCCGGGATCGTGGCCGGTCACATCATCGAGTGCGGCGCGCAGTGCTCCGGCGGGAACTGCCTCTACGACTGGCGCTCGATCCCCGATCTCGCGGACGTCGGCTTTCCCGTGGTCGAGGCGTCGCCGGACGGGAGCTTCGTCGTCACCAAGCACCCCGGCACCGGGGGGCGCGTCTCGCGGCAGACCGTCGCCGAGCAGCTCGTGTACGAGATGGGCGACCCGCGCTCCTACATCACGCCCGACGTCGTCGCCGACTTCACGACGATCCGTCTCGAGGAGGCGGGCGCGGACCGGGTGCGCGTGCACGGCATCCGGGGCCGCGAGGCGACCGACAAGCTCAAGGTCTCGATCGCCTACCGCGCCGGCTTCAAGGCCGTCGGGACGCTCGTCTACTCGTGGCCCGACGCGCTGGAAAAGGCGCAGGCCGCCGACCGCGTGCTGCGCGAGCGGCTCGACCGGCTCGGCCTCCGCTTCGAGAAGGTCATGACCGAGTTCGTGGGCGCGAGCGCCACGCACGGCCCGCTCGCCGGCCCGCCCTCACCCGACCTCCCCGAAGTGACGCTCCGCGTCGGCGTGCGCTCGCAGGACCGCGCCGCCGTCGAGCGCTTCACGCGCGAGATCGCGCCGCTCGTCCTCACCGGCCCGCCGAGCGTCACCGGCTTCGCCGGGGGCCGCCCGAAGGTCGAGGAGATCGTCGCGTACTGGCCGGCGCTCGTCGACAAGCGCGTGGTGACGCCGAGCGTGGAGGTGCTCTCGTGAGCGGGGGGAACGGCACGGTCCGGGTGCGCCTCCTCGACGTCGCCCACGCGCGCTCCGGCGACAAGGGGGACACGGCCAACGTCGGGGTGATCGCGCTCAAGCCCGAGTGGTATCCGCTCCTCGAGCGCCATCTCACGCGCGAGCGGGTGGCCGAGCACTTCCGGGGGGTGATCGGCGGCGGGGTGGACCGCTACGAGCTGCCCAACCTCGGCGCGCTCAACTTCCTGCTCCACGGCGCGCTCGACGGCGGCGGCACGCTGTCGCTCAAGACCGACGCGCAGGGGAAGGTGTTCTCCACCGCGCTGCTCCGTCTCGTGCTCGAGGTACCTGCCGCCGAGGCGCGCGAGCTCGCGCTCCCCACCGCTCCGGCCCGCCGATGAGCCCGCTCACCGTCGTCAAGATCGCCCTCGCCGCCGTCGGCCTGCTCGTCTTCGGCTACGGCGTGCGCGTCGAGTCGGCGGCGATCCGCTGGGCGGGGATCGCCGTCGTCGCCGCGGCCGCGATGCTGCGCTTCGTGAAGCCGCGCCCGCCGGCGGGTGGTGCGGGGCGCGAGCCGGGCGAGCGCGAGGATCGTTAGGCGGCGCGCCGGCACGCGGCGCGCCGGCTCGGCGCGAGACGCGGAGGAGGAGGGGGAGGGGGGCGCGGCTCGCGCCCCCCTCTCACGTTCCGATTGGCGCCCCGGGTGGGCACTCCGGCGGCTCCGGCGGCTCCGGCGGCTCCAGCCGCCCCAGCGGCCCCAGCCGTAACGCCGGCGCTGTCCCGCGCCACCTGGCTGGCGACGCTCGGGGAGCCCGGCACCGAGGCACCGGTCGCGCCGGGGCCGGCGTTCGCGAGCGGGTCGCGGCGCCGGGGCTCACGGTCAGGCGCGGCCGCCGGGAAGGCGGCGGACGGCTCGGGTATGATGCGGAGCCGTAAGGCGTTATCTTTCAACGCTGATGCAGACCTCGACCATTCCCGAGCTCCTCGCTCCCGCCGGCTCCCTCGACGCCGTCCGCGCCGCCGTGGCGAACGGCGCGAACGCCGTGTACCTGGGCGCCGAGAAGTTCAATGCCCGCGACGACGGCGCGCAGCTCTCGCTCGACGAGCTGGAGCAGGCGTGCACGCTCGCGCACTCGCGCGGCGTGCGCGTCTATCTCACCCAGAACGTCCTCGTCAAGCCGGCGGAGCTCGTGGATGCGCTCGTCTTCCTCGGCGAGTGCGTGGACCGGGGCATCGACGCCGTCATCGTGCAGGACGTCGGGCTCGTGCGGCTCATCCAGCGCGTCTATCCGGAGCTCGAGATTCACGGGTCGACGCAGATGACGGTGCACGACGCCAGCGGCGCGGCGCTCATGAAGGAGCTCGGCGTCGAGCGCGTGGTCCTCGCGCGCGAGAACACGATGGACGACATCCGGGCGATCCGCGCCGCAGTGCCGGATCTCGGGCTCGAGACCTTCGTCCACGGGGCGCTCTGCATCTCGTACTCCGGGCAGTGCTACATGTCCGGCATGATCTCCGAGCGGTCGGCCAATCGCGGCTCCTGCGCGCAGTCCTGCCGCAAGGACTACGTGCTGACGGACGTCGCGACGGGCGGGGAGCTCGACCGCGGCTATCTGATCTCGGCGAAGGACCTCGCCGCGCACGACCATCTCGCCGCGATCGCCGAGGCGGGCGTCGGATGCCTGAAGGTCGAGGGGCGGAAGAAGAAGCCCGAGTACGTCGCGACGGTCACCAAGGGGTACCGCGACTTCCTCGACCGGCTGGCGCGCGGCGAGCGGTCGGCGCCGGCGAGCGAGGAGGTGCTGCCGCTGGTGCAGATCTACAGCCGCGGGAACACGGGCGGCATGTACGGCGGGCGCGCCGGCCGCGAGTACATCACGCGCGACCAGCCCGACAACCACGGCGTCGTCCTCGGCGCGGTGGTGGGTCAGGAGCGGGGTGAGCTCCTGGTGGACGTCGCGCGCCCGATCGAGGTCGGCGACGGCCTGGGGTTCGAGCCGGCCGAGGGGGGCGCGGGGAAGGGAACCGGCTTCGCGGTGTCCGCGGTGCGCACGCTGGGGCGGCGCGACGGCGGCGTCGTGCGCCAGGCGATCGCGTCGCGGACGCGGGTGCCCGCCGGGTGGCGTGTGGTGCGCAGCTCGGAGGCGGCGCTGCTCGAGCGGGCGCGCGCGAGCTACGCGGCGCTCCCGCTGCCCGCGCGCGCCCGGAAGACGCGGCTCGACGTCAGGGTCTTCGGCTCCGCCGGCGGGACGCTCCGCGCGGTCTTGTCGGCCGACGGCGAGAGCGTGGCGGTGGTGAGCGAGGCGCAGCTCGCCCCGGCGGCCAAGCGCGCGCTCGATCGCGCGCAGCTGCGCGAGCAGCTCGGCCGGCTCGGCGACACTCCCTTCGCGCTCGCGGCGCTCGACGACGCCGGGCTGGCGCCGGGACTCTTCCTGCCGATCAGCGAGCTGAATCGCCTGCGCCAGCGGGCGGTGGAGGAGCTGATGGTGCGACGCGACTGGGCGGAACAGGCCCGGCTGGCGGAGCGGCGGGAGCGCGTGGAGCAGGCCGTGGCGTCGGTGGGTGAGGGGGGTGTGGCGGGCGTGGCGGGTGCGCGGGGGGCCCCCCCCCACGTCGAAGTTACCACTTCCGTCGCCCCCGACCGCCACCCGACGCTCGCGCCGCGG
>JBJMNL010000007.1:0-22095 GCA_045804285.1 Gemmatimonadaceae bacterium | reverse complement strand
GGCGCGCCCGCGCCGCTCGACCGAGGCGTGATGGGGCGAGGCGGGCTTCGCGCGCCGGCGGCGATGCCGGCGCGGCGGCCACGTCCGCGGGGGCTCGCCGGCGTCGTAGCCGGCATGCTCCTCGCCCTCGCGGCCGCCGGGGGGCGGGCGGGCGCCCAGGAGACCAACTGCGATCCAGGGGACGTGGAGGTCCGCGGGCTGCACTTCGCCGGCAACCGCGCCTTCTCCGACGCCGAGCTCGGGAGCGCGATCGTCACCACCCGGTCGAGCTGGGAGCGGCGGTGGCTCGGGGCGTTCGGCGCCCGGCGGTGCATCGACCGCGCGACCGACCTGCCGCGCGACCTGCTGCGCCTCGTCATCTATTACAGGACGCGAGGCTTCGCGCAGGCGGCGGTGGACACCGCCGTGCGGAACGTGGAGCACGGGATCGACGTCACCTTCCGGATCCGCGAGGGGCGGCCGGTGGTGATCGACACCGTGGCCGTCACCGGGCTCGACGCGGTGCCCGAGCGGCGTGAGCTGCTGCGGGCCCTCCCGGCGCGCGTCGGCCAGCCGTTCGACCGCCTGGCGTTCGACGCGACGCGCGACACCCTCGAGCGGCGGCTGCGCAACGTCGGCTACCCGGTTCCGCTCGTGCTCAGCAGCTCGGCCTCCGACACCGCGGCGCATCGGGCGACGGTGACGTACGACGTGACGCCGGGTCCGCGGGCGAAGATCGGCGAGGTGACGGTGACCGTCCGGCCGCGGCCCGGGGAGCGGCAGCAGATCTCCGACCGCGCCGTGCGCAGCGTGCTCGGCGTCGAGCCGGGCGACAGCTACCGCTACTCCGACCTCACCGCCGCGCAGCGCAACCTCTACCAGACGGACGCCTACGAGCACGTGGACGTCCGGCAGCGGATCGACACCGCCAG
This sequence comes from Gemmatimonadaceae bacterium, assembly GCA_045804285.1. GTDB lineage: Bacteria > Gemmatimonadota > Gemmatimonadetes > Gemmatimonadales > Gemmatimonadaceae > DATMHT01. The sequence goes on along the minus strand of JBJMNL010000007.1, from coordinate 21,184 downwards.
GCTCGCCGCCGACTCCACCGTGGGCCTCGACGTCGCGCTGGACGAGGGGTACATGCACCAGCTCCGGCCCGGCATCGGCTACGGCACGATCGACTGCTTCCGCGCCCAGGCCGACTACGTGGACCGCAACTTCCTCAAGCGGGCGAACGGGGTGCGGCGGCTGGAGATGACGGGGCGGGTCTCGAAGATCGGCATCGGACCGGACTGGCCGCTCTGCACGAGCGACGCGAAGGACGACTTCTTCAGCGACCGGGTGAACTACTACCTGGGCGCGACGCTCCGGCAGCCGACGCTGTTCGGCCTCCGCAACGTGCCGACGTTCACGCTCTACAGCGAGCTGCGCTCCGAGTACAACGCCTACCGCCGCACGACGCCGATCGGCGGCCTGGCCACGGTCACGGTGCGCCAGCGCGCGCCGATGACGTTCGGCTACGAGCTGTCGCGGCGGCGCACGGAGGCGCAGCCGGCGCTCTTCTGCGCGGTGTTCAACGTCTGCGAGGAGACCACGCGCAGGGCGCTGGAGAGCTACCGGCGGCTCGCCGTCCTGAGCTGGACGATCACCCGCGACCGCTCGAACAGCCCGTTCAACCCGTCACGGGGCACGCTGGCGCGGCTCGAGCTCCGGCACGCCTCGCGGCTCATCGGCTCCGACCCGGACCTCCAGTTCAACAAGGCGCTCGGCGACGCCTCGTGGTACGTCACCGCGGGCGCCGGGAACGTGCTCGCGATGCGGGTGCGGGCCGGCGGCGTCTTCGGGCCGCGCCCGTCGCTCACGGGAGAAGGGGCGAAGTTCATTCCCCCCGAGGAGCGCCTCTTCGCCGGCGGGGCGACGACGGTGCGGGGCTTCCGCCAGAACGAGCTCGGGCCGCTGCTCTACGTCGCGCGGCAGATCGACACGACGATCGTGGTCGACGACTCCACACGCATCTACCAGTCGTTCAACCAGCGCCCCTACGACCGCGCGGTACCGTCGGGCGGCAACTCGCTGCTCGTGGCGAACGCCGAGTACCGCATGCGGAGCCCGTTCCTCGAGCAGCTCCTCCAGTGGGTCGCCTTCGTGGACGCCGGCGCGCTGTGGGATCGCGGGAAGGCGGCGCTCAATCTCAGCTCCCGGACGTTTCGCGTGACGCCCGGCTTCGGGCTGCGCCTCTACACGCCGATCGGACCGCTGCGCGTGGACGTGGGCTACAACCCCTACGCGCAGGTGGCCGGGCCGGCGTTCTACAATCCGCGGATCGCGGCGGGGACCGCCGTCGCCCCCCTGTTCTGCGTGAGTCCCGGCAACAGGCTCCTGGTCCACCTCCGGAAGGACGAGAGCGGCCGCGACGTCGCCATCCAGGATCAGGGCGACTGTCCGGGCTCGTTCAGCCCCGAGCGCCGGAGTGGCTTCCTGAGCCGCCTGACCCCCACCTTCTCCATCCAGCAGGCGTTCTGAGATGGCGGGGCGGGGAACGCGCGACGCGGACCGCTCGGCCGGCCCCCTCGCGGCCGGCTCGCGGGAGCTATCTTCCCCGTCCGCCGGCGGCGGCCCACCGCCGCCGCTCCCGCCCAGCGCCCCCCGCCCCTCGCCCCGCTCCATGACCCGCCGCCGAGTCGTCGCCGTCGCCAGCGCGCTGTCGCTGCTGGTGCTCGGGCTGCTCGCCGCGCTGGCGGTGGTCTCGGTGACGCAGACGAGCTTCGGGCGCGAGCGCGTCCGCCGGCTCCTGATGCACTACGCGGCGCGGTCGAGCGGGAAGATCTACATCGGTCGGCTGGGGGGCGGGCTGATCACCGGCGTCACCATCGACTCGCTCGAGATCCGCGGGCCCGACGACTCGCTCTTCGTCGCCACCGGCAGGATCACGGTCGACTACGACCCGCGCGACTTCCTCGACCGGCGCATCCTGCTCTCGCGCGTCGAGGTCGAGCACCCGGTGGTGCACATGCGGCGCCACGCGAACGGCGTCTGGAACTGGCGGCAGATCTTCCCCGAGGGGAAGAAGGGGCCGCCGCGCACGGAGCGCGGCTTCGGCGACTTCATCGTCATCGACTCGGCCGTCGTCCGCGACGGGACGTTCACGCTCACGCTGCCGTGGTCGCCCGACGACTCACTGAGGGGGGCGCGCCGCGATTCGGCGGTCGCCTACAACCTGGGGCGCCGGGACCGCGAGGTGCGCCGGACGGGCGACGGGCTGGCGCGCACCTACCGGTGGACGCGCCTGAGCTACGTCTCTCCCTACATCCGCATCGCCGACGCCGACAGCGCGGGCCGGTACTTCGGCATCTCCCGCCTCGACGTGCGCGAGGCCGACCCACCGTTCCTCTTCAGCAACCTGCGCGGCGGCGCCCGCCAGCTCGGCGACAGCATCTGGCTCGACCTGCAGCACTTCGATCTGCCCGGCTCGACGGGGAGCGCCAAGGGGAAGGTCGTCTGGGGGAGCGACCTGCCGATCCGCTACGCGATCGACGTCGCCGGCGACTCGGTTTCGCTCGCCGACGTCGCGTGGGTCTACCCGACGCTGCCGACCACCGGCGGCGGCCGGATGAAGCTGCGCATCGCCAACGAGCCGTCGCGGCTGAGCGTCATCGACTACGCGATCCGCGACATGGACGTGCGGACCACGAAGTCGCGGCTGCGCGGGAACATGACGTTCGGCGTCGGCGGGCCGGTGCTGATCGTGAAGGACGTCCGGATGGACGCGGCGCCGCTCGACTTCGACCTCATCCGGGCCCTCAACGGGAAGCCCTTCCCCTACGACTGGCAGGGGCAGATCACGGGGAGCGTGACCGCCCGCGGCGGCCCGCTCGACCGCTTCCGGGTGGACAGCTCGGCGTTCGTCTTCCGCGACGCGAACGTGCCGGGCGCCGTGTCGGCGGGGTCGGGGAAGGGGGAGCTCGACATCCTGTTGCCGGCGTTCACGGCCTTCCACAGCTTCGCCGTCACCGCGCACCAGGTGGACCTCCGGACGCTCGAGTTCCTCAACCCGAACTTCCCGCGCCTCGGCGGCTACGTGAGCGGGCGCGCCGTGCTCGACTCGTCCTGGCTCGACGTTCGGTTCCGCGACGCCGACCTGACGCACGTGGACGGCCCCGGGGAGGCGACGCACATGACGGGGCAGGGGCGGGTCACGTACGGCGAGCAGTTCATGACGTACGACCTCGACCTCGACGCGACGCCGCTCTCCTTCACGACGCTCGCCCGCTCGTATCCGACGCTGCCGCTGCGCGGCACCGTGCGCGGTCCGCTCCGCGTGAAGGGGACGATCGAGAACCTCGAGGTCGCGACGACGCTCACCGGGACCGCGGGACAGGTGGCGCTCAACGGGCGGTTCGACCTCTTCGCTCCCGGCTTCATGGCGCGCGCCACCGGGAGCGTGGCCAACCTCGACCTGCGCCAGCTACTCGTCCTCCCGGAGGGCGTGGCCGAGAGCGGCCCCGCGACGCCGCCTCCCCCCGGAGTGGATTCCGACCGGCACACCGCGTCGGCGGCACTGTCCAGGGCCGTGCGCGGCCTGCCCGCGACCGACCTGACGGGGCAGTTCGAGGCCGATCTGCGCGGCGACTCGCTCGCGGACCTCACCGGCACGCTCGCCCTCGCGCTGGCGCGCTCGCACGTCGACAGCGTCCGCGTCCACGACGGCCGCGCCACCCTCCGCTTCCTTGGCGGCGCCGTGCGCGCCGACACGCTCGTCGTCGCCAGCTCGCTCGGCACGCTGAACGCGTCGGGCGGGCTCGGGCTCGGCACCGGCCGGCGCGACTCGCTCCGCTTCTCGGTCATCGTGGACTCGCTCGGCGGGCTGCGCCGCTATCTCGCGCCCGCCAGCGGCGCGGTGCCTGACGGGGGGGGCGCCGCCGACTCGCTCGCCGGGACGGTCGCCGTCGCCGGCACGCTCGTCGGCTCGGTGGACTCGCTCGACGTCCGGGGGAGGCTGACCGGCGGCGGGATCGTGGTCGGGACCACCGGGGCGCACGCCGCGCGCGGCGCGTTCGAGCTGTTCGACCTGCGCCACATGCCGCACGGCTTCGTGCGCGTCGAGGCCGACACGCTCTCTCTCGCCGGCGTCGCCCTGCGCCGCGCCGGCATCGATGCCGTCGTCGTGAACCGGACCAACGGCCGCCTCTCGCTGTTCGCGGAGAGCCAGAGCGGACCGTCGATCGCCGTCGCGGCCGGCGTGGCGCGCCGGGCCGACACCACGGCCGTCGCCCTCGACACGCTGACGCTCGTCGCGAGCGGCGACCGCTGGTCGCTCGACCGGCCGGCCACCGTGTGGACGAGCCCGGCCGGGACGTCGCTCGACACGCTCCTCCTCCGCGGCACGCTCGGCGGTCGCATCGCGCTCGGCGGCGCGCTCCCGGTGACCGCGCCGCTGTCGCTGTTCGTTCGCGCCGACAGCGTCCCGCTCGCCGACCTGAGCGCCCTCGCGCAGTCGAAGGTCCCGTACAGCGGCCGTCTCGCGCTCGACCTCGCCGTGCGCGGCACCCGCGAGCGGCCGGCGATGGAGTGGCGCGCGTCGCTCGCCGAGGCGCGCTTCGGCGGGCTGACGCTCGACCGGCTCACGGCCGTCGGCGGCTACGCCGACCGGCGCGCCGACCTCACGCTCGACCTCTATCGCGGCGGCCACCCCGTGCTCTCGGCGCGCGGCACGCTCCCGCTCGACCTCTCGCTCACCCCCGTCGCGCGCCGCGTGCTCGAGGACGAGCCCCTCGTCGCCAGCGTGCGCACCGACAGCACCGACCTGAGCGTCCTCGAAGCGCTGACGCCGGCGGTGCAGCGCGCGTCGGGGCGACTCGAGGCGATGGTGGACGTCGCCGGCACGTGGAAGCGGCCGCGCTTCACCGGGACGTTCACGATCGGCGACGGGACGATGTTCCTCCCGAACGTCGGCGTGCGCTTCGACCGCGTGAACGCCGACGTCGCGCTCTCCGGCGACAGCGTGGCGATCCGCCGGGTCGAGGCATCCACCAGCGGTCAGCGGCCCGGGCGCGCCACGCTCACCGGAGCGGTGACGTTCAACGAGCTCGCCAGCCCGGTGCTCGACCTCCGGCTCTCCGCGCGCAACTTCCACGTCATCGACGTGCCGCGCGTGGCCGACCTCGAGGTCTCGACCGTCGGCAGCGAGCCGCTCCACCTGGCGGGCTCGAAGCGCGGCTCCGTGCTCACCGGGGGCGTGGCGGTGACGTACGGCAACATCCGCATTCCCGACATCGCGGATCAGAAGAAGGTCGTCAGCCTCGACGACCCGGAGTTCTACCAGGTGGTGGACACGTCGCTGTTCACGAACCGCGTCCTCGTGCCCGACGCGCCCCCCGAGTTCGTGCGCAACCTCAGCGTGAGCGACGTCCGGATCGACATGGGGAGCGACACCTGGCTTCGCTCGGCGGAGGCGAACGTCAACCTCGGCGGGTCGGTGCGGGTCACGACGTCGCACAACGCGCGCGAGCCCGACAAGGTGCAGCTCGCCCTCGGCGGCACGCTCCGCGCCGAGCGCGGGACGTACCGCCTCAACCTGGGGATCGTGCAGCGCACCTTCACCATCGAGGGGGGGACGCTGCGCTTCTTCGACACGGACCCCGACCTCAACCCGACGCTGGACATCAGGGCCGTACACGTCGTGCGGCCGGTCGGCCAGGCGGCGTCGCAGACCGCGGAGCGCGAGATCCCCATCCGCGTGACGATCGGCGGGACGCTCGCCCAGCCGACGCTCACGCTGTCGAGCGACGACTCGCGCCTCCAGCAGTCGGACCTGCTCAGCTACCTGATCACGGGGCAGCCGAGCTTCGAGGTGGGGACCGCCACCGAGACGCAGTCCATCGTCCAGCTCGTGCTTCCCTCGTTCACGAGCTATCTCGAATCGCGCTTCGCCGGCGGGCTGTTCGACTACGTGCAGATCCAGTCGGCGGGACTCGGTCCGCAGACGTCGGACGCGTCGAGGAAGGAGCAGTTCGGCACCCTGCTCGGCAACACGCGCCTCGGGCTCGGCTGGCAGGTCGGGAGCCGCACCTTCGTGAGCCTCAACGTCGGCCTCTGTCAGTTCGGCAACGTCGTGGGCGGCACCTCGAGCCAGTTCAACGCCGACGACCTCGCGCGGTCGGCGGGCGGGCGGGTGGAGTACCAGCTCAGTCCGCGCGCCGGCCTCTCGGGCGCGCTGAGCCTCGAGCCGGCGACGAACCGGCTCTACTGCCAGCAGTCGACCTCGCGCAGCTTCGTGCCGACGCCCTACCAGCTCGGTTTCGACCTCTTCAAGCGGTGGGAGTTCTGAGCGGCGGGGCGCCGCCGCTCCGCCGGGTGCTGCTCGTCGTGAACCCGGCATCGCGCCGGGGCGCCCGCGCCCGGCGCGCCGCCATGGACGCGCTGCGCGACGCCGGCGTCGAGTGCGAGCTGCTCCTCACCGACCGGCCGGGCGCGGGCGGGGCGGCGGCGGCCGAGCGCCACGGCGACTTCGACGCCGTGTTCACGCTGGGCGGCGACGGCACCGCGATGGAGGTCGTGGGCGCGCTGGCCGGCACCGGGCGGCCGGTGGGGATCCTCGCCGGCGGTACCGGGAACCTGATCGCGCGCACGCTCGGCATCCCGCTCCCCGTGCGCCGGGCCGTGCGCGCGCTCCTCGCCGGCCGGACGATCGCCGTGGATCTCGGACGCCTCAGCGGCCCCGCGCTGCGGGCCGGCGCGCCGCGTCGGTTCGCGTTCGCCGTGGGCGTCGGCGTGGACGCGGTGATGATCGAGGAGACGCCCCCCGCGCTCAAGCGGCGGCTCGGCGTGCTCGCCTACGCGCTGACCGCCGCGCGCGCGGTGCTGCGGCGGGAGACGTTCCGCGTGTGCGCGACGGTGGACGGCGTGCGGTACGAGCGCGAGGCGTCGGCGGTGATGGTCGCCAACTTCGGCGCGGTGCTCCACGAGCTGATCACGCTCGGCCCCGGGATCCGCCACGACGATGGGCTGCTCGACCTGTGCGTCTTCTCTCCCGGCACGCTCGCCGACGCGGCGCGCGTCATGTGGCGCCTCTGGCGGCGGGACTTCTCGACCACGCCGCACCAGCTCTACGCGCGCGGCCTCCGCCTTCGCGTCGAGACCGACCCCCCGCGCGTCGCCGAAGCCGACGGCGAGCTGCTCGGCACGACGCCATTCGAGGTGGAGGTGGAGCCAGGGGCCGCGACGCTGCTCGTGCCGGGGAGCGATCGGGTGGCTCGACGATAGGGGCCGCCCCGTCGCGTCACCTGTTTACGCCAAAGTACGCTACATTGCTCAGGCCCCACCTGGTGCGTCCTAGAGAGCGACCTCCTCCCCCCCACATGGCCGAACTCTCCGCCCCGCGTCTGAGCCCACTCCGTCCCTTCGACGTCGACACCGTCGCGCTGCTCGCGGCGCTGTCGCCGGAGCAGGGGGACGGCGTCGTGCAGCTCATTCGCGAGCGCGACAACCTGTTCGTGCTGCACCACGCGCTGCTCGACGTCGAGCGGGCGCCGGATCTCGAGGCGAAGCTCCGCATCTTCGTCGGCGCGATCCGGCAGGTCGGCTTCGCGCGGGTGGCGGTCACCGTTCGCGACGGCGACTCGCTCGACGCGATGCTCGTGGTCGCGGCGGGGCTGAGCGCGGAGGAGGAGGGGGAGCTGCGCCAGTCGCCGGCGCCGGGGGAGGTGTGGCGGCGGCGTCTCGCGGCCATGGAGCGCTTCCGCATCGGGCAGTCGGCGTTCTACCTGGACGGGCGCGATCCGTGGGTGGTGCGCGAGTTCCACGACGGGATCCCGAGCGTGCTCGTGCCGGGCGACGACCCGGAGTGGAGCCCGCGCGACACGCTCCTCCTCCCGCTGCGCGGGACCGACGGGCGGCTGCTCGCCACCCTGAGCCTCGACGACCCCGAGGACCGCCGCCGTCCGACGCTGACGCGCATCCGGACGGTGGAGCTGTTCGGGCAGCAGGTCGCGCTCTGCATCGAGCAGGCGCAGCTCGTCGCGGTCGCCGAGCGGCGCGCCGAGCGGCTGCAGCGCCTGCAGGAGGTGGGGAGCGCGCTCGCCCGCTCGCTCGACGAGCGCGAGATCGTGCGCGAGCTCGCGCGCCAGATCGGGCGCGTGCTGCCGAGCGACGCGATCGTGATCGCGCACCCGGACCTCGAGGCGGGCTACACGTCCACCGCGCTGCGCGTCGTGCGCGGCGCCGAGCGCCCCCCTCGCGGCCCCGCGCCGCTCGGCGCCGGCCCGATCGCCGAGGTCGCGCGCAGCGGGCGCCCGGTGCGCATCGCCGACTACGACGCCGCGAAGTGCGGGCTCGCGCTGCACGACGACGTCGCCGCAGAGCTGCCGCCCGCCGTCTCCCCCTCGGGGGAGCCGCCCGCCGGCCTGCCCGGCGGCTCGGTGCTCGCCGTCCCGATGCTGATCGGGATCCAGCTCGTCGGCGTGATCGCGCTGCACTCGCAGCAGCGCGGCGCCTACGAGGCGGAGGACGAGGAGGTGCTGCGCACGATCGGCGCGCAGGCGGCGACGGCGCTCGTCAACGCCCGGCTCTACGCGGAGAGCCAGCGCGAGAGGCGGCAGACCGAGGCGCTGGCGGACGTCGCCCGGGCGGTGGGGGAGTCGCTGCGGCTCGGCGAGGTGCTGCGCCTCATCCTCCGCCACGCGACGGCGCTGCTGCGCGCCGAGGGCGGCTCCGTCTCGCTGCGCACGGACGACTATCTCCAGGTCGTCGCCGGCGTCGGGAGCGGGGAGCAGCTCATGGGGATGCAGATGCCGCTGGCGGCGAGCATGAGCGGGCGGGCGGTGCGCACGTCGAAGTACATCATCTCGAACGACGTGCGCGGCGAGCGCGACGCCTTCTCCCCGACGAAGCGGATGGCGGACATCCGCAAGAACGTGATCGTCCCGCTCGTCACGGCGCGCGGCGCGATCGGCGTGCTCTCGGTCTTCAACCGGGCCGCCGACTTCACGGACGCCGACGCGCGCATCCTCCAGCGGCTGGCCGACCACGTGGCGGTGGCGATCGTCAACGCGCGGCTGTTCGAAGAGGTCGCCGAGGCGACGCGCGAGTGGAGCGTGGCCTTCGACGCGATCGCCGGCGGGCTGGTGGTGCTCGACGCGGCCGGCCGCATCACGCGCTCGAACGCGCGAGCCGCGCAGCTCCTCGAGGCGCCGTCCCCCGAGGCGCTCGACGGCGCCGACTTCCTCCCCCTGCTGCTGCGCGCCGACCCCGCGGAGACGCGCGCGGCGGTGAGCAGCGACCCGGTGGCGCTCGCCCTGGGCCTGGGGGGGCGGCCGCCGGCGACGGGGCGCGGGACGGTGCGGGCGGCGGCGCGCGGGGTCGTGTTCGACGTCGTCGCCTCGCCGCACCCCAGCGGCGGCGCGGTCGTCGCCTTCGACGACGTGACGGCGCACCACGCGCTGGCCGAGCGTTACCGGCTGGTGGTCGAGACGGCGAACGACGCCATCATCATCACCGACCGCGACCGCCGCCGCATCGCCTTCGCCAACCCCGCGGCGCGCGAGCTGTTCGGCGCGGGCGAGGGCCTCGTGGGCCGCGCCGGCATCGAGTTCGTAGCCCCCGACGTCGCCGACGACGTGCGCCGGCACGAGGACCGCGCGCTGGCCGGCGAGCCGCAGCGGTACGAGACGAGCCTCGTGCGCCCGGATGGGGAGCGCCGCACGGTGGCGGTGAGCAACGCGCCGCTGCGCGAGCTCGGCGAGGTCACCGGGATCGTGGCCTCGCTGCGCGACGTGACCGACGAGCGCCGCGCGCGCGACGCGGTCACGCACTCCGAGGCGCGCTACCGCAACCTCTTCGAGACGGCGACCGACTCGATCTACACGCTCGACCTGTGCGGCTGCTTCACCTCCACGAACGAGGCGACGTGCGCCCTCGTCGGCGCGCCGCGCGAGTCGCTGCTCGGCCGCAGCGTCGTGGCGCTCCTCGACCCCGCCGAGGTCGAGCGGGTGACCGACCTCTTCCGCGCCGCGCGCGCCGGCCAGTCGCAGCGCTACGAGTGCGTGCTCGTGCGCCCCGACGGCGAGCGGCGCCAGATGTCGGTCACGAACACGCCCATCCGGCAGGGGCGCGAGGTCGTCGGCGTGCTCGGCGTGGCGCGCGACGTCACCGTCGAGCGCGCGCGCGACGCCGCGCTCGCCCGCTCGGAGGCGCGCTACGAGCGGCTCGTCGAGTCGGCGTCGGACGCGATCTTCACGGTGGACGAGGAGCTCCGCTTCACGTCCGTGAACCGCGCCCTCGAGCACGCCACCGGCTGGCGGCGCGACGCGCTGCTCGGCGTCCCCTGCACCGAGGTCGCCGACCCGCAGGACCGCGAGGGGATGCGGCAGCTTCTCGTGGCGACGCTCCTCGGGGAGCGCCAGCGCGGCGAGCTGCGCTACGTCGACCGCGCCGGCGAGGAGCGGTGGGCGTCGATCATCACCGCGCCGGTGGTCGAGGGGGAGCGCGTCACCGGGGCGCTCGCCGTCGTGCGCGACGTGACGGAGGAGAAGCGCCTCATGTCGCAGCTCCTCCAGCAGGAGAAGCTGGCGGCGATCGGGCAGCTCGTCTCCGGCGTCGCGCACGAGCTGAACAACCCGCTCGCCGGCGTGATGGCGTTCTCGCAGATCCTGCTCGCGTCGCCCGGCGTCGACGGCGAGGAGCGGGAGGCCGCGGAGACGATCCACCAGGAGGCGAAGCGGGCGGCGAAGATCGTGTCCAACCTCCTCACCTTCGCGCGCCAGCACCACCCCGAGCGCGCGGTGACCGACGTCAACCGCGTGCTCACGGACACGCTCGAGCTGCGCCGCTACGCGCTCCGCGTTTCCGAGATCGACATCGAGGTGTCGCTCGATCCCGGAGTCCCGACGACGTGGGCCGACCCGTTCCAGCTCCAGCAGGTGCTGCTCAACCTGCTCGGCAACGCCGAGCAGGCGCTCGACGGGTGGAGCGGGGAGCGGCGCATCGTGCTCCGCACGTGGTGGGGGGGCGGGGAGGGGGACCCGATCGTCGTCGCCATCGGCGACAGCGGGCCGGGAGTCGCGCCCGAGCAGGTGGCGCGGATCTTCAACCCGTTCTACACGACGAAACCGGTGGGGCAGGGGACCGGGCTCGGCCTCTCGATCTCCGACGGCATCGTGCGCGAGCACGGCGGGCGCATCCGGGTCGAGTCGGCGCCCGGCGCGGGGGCGACGTTCCTCGTCGAGCTGCCGCGCGTGGAGCCGCCGGAGGTAGCGGTCCCGCCGCGCCATTAACTTCCGGGATGCCGGGCTCGGCCACCAGGCGGGGGGGCCCCCCCGTCGGGAAGGTAGCACGACGCGCCGAAGGGACCGACACCGTATGCTCGCGCTCCGTGTCGCGGCATCGCGCGCCCCACGTTCCGCTCAGCACGTTCCGCATCACAGCTTTCACCCCATGCCCGACCTTCACGAGCACGACTCGATGACCTGCCGCGCCTGCGACCGCGCGGAACGCGCGTCCGAGGGGTATCCGTGTGCGGATTGCGGCACGTTCATCTGTCTCGTCTGCACGATGCGCGGCGTCGTCTTCTGCCGGAGCTGCGCGCCGCGCCACACCGGCCCGGGCGCGGACGCGGGGCGTGAGGGCGTGGACGCGGGGCCGGCCGCCCCGGGCTCCGGCCCGGGCGCGGGAGGCGGGGCGGCGTGAGCGGCGCGCTCCGCGACGGGGCCTCCGCCGGCACCGCCACCGCGGACTTCACTTCGTTAGGCATCGTCGTCGGCCACGCGACCGACGCCGAGGGGGGGACGGGGCTCACCGTCGTGCGCGGCGCGCGCGGCGGGCTGCGCGCGGCGGCCGCGGTCCTCGGACGGGCGACGGGGACGCGCGAGCTGCACGCCGTCGCGCCCGAGCACCTCGTGGAGCGGGTCGACGCCGTGATGCTCACCGGCGGCTCCGCCTACGGGCTCGACGCGGCGGCCGGCGTGATGCGCTGGATGGAGGAGCGCGGGCGCGGCTTTCCCGTCGGGCCGGGCGTCGTGCCGATCGTTCCCGCCGCGGTGATCTTCGACCTCGCCCCCTTCGGCCGCTTCGACGCGCGCCCGACGGCGGCGATGGCGTACGAGGCCTGCGAGCGGGCGACGGCGCGCGGCGTCGCGGAGGGGAGCGTCGGCGCGGGTACCGGCGCGACGGTGGGGAAGGCGGCGGGCGTCGAGCACGCGATGAAGGGCGGCGTCGGCTGCGCAGTGGTCGAGCGCGCCGGCGCGCCGCCGGTGGGCGCGGTGGCGGTGGTCAACGCCTTCGGCGACGTACGCGACGTCGCGGGACGGATCGTCGCCGGCGCGCGCGCCGACGGGGGCGGCTTCCTCGACAGCGCCCGGCTCATCGCGGAGGGCGCGGGCGCACGCGGCCGGTTCGCCGAGCTCGTGTCGGTGGGCGCGGAGACGGCGGGCAGCCTTGGCGCGGACGCGGCGGGGCGCAACACGACGATCGCGCTGGTCGCGGTGGGTGCGCCGCTGTCGCGCGCGGAGCTGGCGCAGGTGGCGCGCGCGGCGACGGCGGCACTGCACCGGCGCATCACGCCGGCGGGGACGACGTTCGACGGCGACGTGGTGTTCGCGGTGGCGGCGGTGGAGGACGTGGGGGAGGGAGGAGGGGGGAGTGGGGGCGCAGGCGCGGCCGACGCCGGCGCGGGGGGCCCCCCCCGAGAACAAAATGGCGCTCCGGACGTTCCAGCAGGTAACCGGAACACAGCGCCCCGTACCCCGAGCACGCCGCGCTCCCCGATGCCGCTCTCCCCCGCGGAACTGCTCCGCGTCGAGGCGCTCGCCGTCCTCGCCCTCGAGCAGGCGGTCGAGCGCGCCGTGCGGCTCGCGCGCGGGCGCGACGGCGTGCCGGGCCTCGCCGACGACGCCGCGGCTGACCGAGCCGCGGCCGCTTCCGACCAGACGACGTGACGTCCATATGACCCAGACGACCCCGACTTCCGAGACCGCCGCACCGCGCGAGACGCCCGGCTCGCCTCGCCCCGCGTCGTTCGTCGTCGTCCGCGCCGCGGTGGCCCCGATGCACACCGAGCCGCGCGTGTCGAGCCCGCAGACGTCGCAGGCGCTCGCCGGCCACGTGCTGCTCGTGCGCGAGGAGCGCGGCGACTGGCTCCACGTCGCCGGCGTGGACGCCTACCGCGGGTGGATGCACCGCGGCTACGTGACCTACGTGCCGCGCGCCGAGGAGATGGAGGCCCACGACGTGAGGGTCCGGTGGGAGGCGGCTCCGGACCGGCTCCCGTGGATGGAGGGCGTGGACTGGGTGATCCGCGGCGTCAGCAACGACCTCGCGACGCGCGTCTCCCTCGGCTGCCGCGCGCGCTGCGTCGGCGGCCCCGCGATCGCGTTCCCGTTGGGCGCCCTCGTGCCCGACGAGTGCGAGCTGGTGGAGGGGCGCGCCGCGCCTCGCGACGAGCTGCCCCGCCTCTTCCCGCCCGACGACGCGGCCGCGATCGCGCGCACCGCCGTCGAGCACTTCGCGGGGACCAGCTATCAGTGGGGCGGAGTGACGCCCTGGGGCGCCGACTGCTCCGGGCTCGTGCAGAGCACCTTCCAGCTGCACGGCCGGACGCTGCCGCGCGACGCCTGGCAGCAGGCGCTCCTCGGCGCCGACGCCGGCGGCGACCCGACCGCCCTCCGCCCGGCCGACCTGCTCTTCTTCTCCGACCGCGCCGACCGGCGCGTGACCCACGTCGGCATCTCGCTCGGCGGCCCGCGCATGGTCCACCTCGCCCTCGGCCGCGGCGGCCACGCCGTCGAGCGGCTGGACGACGCCGGCGATCCGTACGTGGCGAAGCTGCTGGAGCGCTTCACCGGGGCGCGGCGGGTGATCGGGTAGCGGCAGCTAGCTCAGTAGCGTCCCGCCCGGCGCCGCGGCCATCGCCGGCACGCCGGCGGCGGTCACCTGCAGCGGCACCTCGGCGGCGACCGCGTCGTCGAGCGCCACGCGCATCGTGAAGATCCCCGACTGGTCGATCGGCAGGTCGATCGCGGCGATGAGCGGCATGTCCATCTCCGCCACGCCCGGCGGCGGCGCGCCGACGTTGACCTCGCCCGCGGACTTCCACAGCTCGCTTCCGCGCGGATTCACCCAGCTCAGCGCGAGCGAGTGCGTCCCCGCGTCCTCGCGGTTCCCCTTGAGCCGCACGACGAGCGTCGCCCGAGGGTGCATCGTCGGGAGGGCGCCGACCTGCACGGCGTCGAACACGCCCAGGATGTTGAGCTTCCCTTCCTGCGAGAGGTTCGCGGCGTCGGCGAAGAGGGCGAAGGAGATGTGCATGGGGGGAAGATAAGGGACACCGGACCGGGGACCAGGGACGGAGGACCAGGGGACGCGGTCCCGAGTCCCTGGTCCCCGGTCCCCGGTCCCTAGTACCTTTCGCCATGACTTCGACCCTTCAGCGGGCGCCAGTGACGCCCGGCCGCGCACGGGAATCCGCGCGGCCGGGCGTTTGGCTGACGGATGCGCTGCTCTTCACGATGGCCCTCGTCTGGGGCGTCAACTACAGCGTCGTCAAGTACGGCGTGCGATTCTTCGCGCCGCTCGCCTTCAACGCGGTCCGCGTCGCGCTCGCCGCCGCGGCGCTGCTCGTCATCGCCGGGCTCGCCGTGCGCGAGCCGTGGCCGTCGCGCCGCGACACGCTCCGCCTGCTCGCGCTCGGCGTCCTCGGCAACTGCCTCTACCAGGTGCTCTTCATCGAGGGCCTGGCGCGCACGCGCGCCGGCACCGCGGCGCTCGTCCTCGCCGCCAGCCCGGCGTTCATGGCGATCATCGGCCGCCTGCGCGGCGTCGAGCGCCCGACGCGGCGCGGGCTCGTGGGCATCGCGCTCTCGATCGGCGGCGTCGCCCTCGTCATGCTCGGCGCGGCGAGCGACGCGGGCGGCCGCGGCGCCGGCGGCGCCGGCGTAGCGGGCGCGGACACGCTGCTCGGCATCGCGCTCTGCCTCGCCGGCTGCGCCTGCTGGTCGGGGTTCACGGTACTGCTCGAGCCCTACACGCACCGCGTGCACGGCGTGCGGCTCTCGGCGGTGACGATGCTCGGCGGCGCCGTCCCCCTCGCCCTCGTCGCCGCCCCCGCGCTCGCCGCGACCCCGTGGTCCGAGACGAGAGCCGAGGCGTGGGGCGCCGTCGCGTACAGCGGCCTCGGGGCGCTCGTCCTCGCCTACCTGATCTACTACCGCGGCGTGCGCGTCCTCGGCCCGACTCGCACGGCCATGTACGCCAACCTCCAGCCCGTGATCGCCCTCGGCGTCGCCTGGCTCACCCTGGGCGAGACCCCGACGCTCGCGCAGAGCGCGGGCGCGGCCGCGATCATGGGCGGGATTCTCCTCACCCGGCGGTGACGGATCGGGGGCGAGGGAGAGCGAGGCCCGCTCCTCACCCCCCGCTTCCGCCCGCCATTCCGATCTCATGAAGCTCGTCCTCTTCGACATCGACGGCACCATCCTCTGGACCGACGGCGCGGGACGCCGGGCGATCCACCGGGCGCTCACCGAGGTCTTCGGCGGCACCGGTCCGGAGAGCTACTGGTTCGACGGGAAGACCGATCGCCAGATCGTGCGCGACCTCATGCGGCTCGACGGGCACGCCGACGAGCACATCGACGCGCGCATGGACGCACTGCTCGACCGGTACGTGACCTACCTCGAGCGCGAGCTCGCCCGCCCCGAGCACCGCCCCCAGCTCTTCGCGGGCGTGGAGGCGCTGCTCGACACGCTCGAAGCCCGCAACGACGTGCTCCTCGGCCTCCTCACCGGCAATCTCGAGCGCGGCGCGCGGGTGAAGCTCGCGGCGGTCGGCATCGACCCCGACCGGTTCACGGTGAACGCATTCGGCTCCGACTCGGAGCACCGCCCCGAGCTCCCCGCGGTCGCCCAGCGCCGCGCCCGTGAGCGCCTCGGCCTCGACGTGTCCGGGGGCGCGGTGGTCGTCATCGGCGACACGCCGGCGGACGTCGACTGCGGCCGCTCGATCGGCGCCCGCGCGATCGCCGTCGCCACCGGCCGCTACGGCGTCGAGGAGCTCGCGACCCACCGGCCGGCGGCGGTGTTCCGCGACCTGACGGACACGGACGCGGTGGTGAGGGCGATCGTCGGCGAGTAGGGGCGCTCGGGGGCGCGGCTCTGATGCCGCGCGCGATGCTCCGGTGCCGGCCTGGGCGCGGACGGCGCTAGCTTCCCGGTTGGGGGGGCCCCCCCACCTCCCGCGCACCGGGATTACCATTCACGGGTCGCTCCCGTCCCGCATCCCCGCCCCGTATCCCGCATGGAAGAAGTCGAACTCAAGGCCGCCGTCCCCGACCTCGCGGCCGCGCGCGAGCGGATCGAGCGCGCCGGTGGCCGGCTCGTCTTCGAGGGGCGGTTGGAGGACCGGCGCTACGACGCCGTCGGCCGCGCCCTCGCCTCGCGCGATCACGTGCTGCGGCTGCGCGTCTACCGCGCCGCCGGCGCCGTCGAATCGGCCGCGATCGACTGGAAGGGGCCGACGGGCTACTCCGGCGGCTACAAGGTGCGCGAGGAGCTCTCGAGCGGCGTCGGCGACCCCGCCGCGCTCGCGGCGATCCTCGACCGGCTCGGCTACGTGGTGACGCGCGAGATCGACCGCGAGATCGCGCAGTACGAGGTCGCCGGCGCCACCGTGCGCTTCGAGCGCTACCCGCGCATGGACGTCCTCGTCGAGGTCGAGGGGACGCCGGAGGCGATCGAGGCCGCGGTGCGCGCGACCGGGCTGCCGCGCGAGGCCTTCTCGAGCGACCGGCTGCCGCACTTCGTCGGCCGCTACGAGGCGCGCACGGGGGGGCGCGCGGCGCTCTGCGACCGCGAGCTCGCCGGCGACTTCCGCTACAGCGTCAGCGACGCCTGACGGTGCCCGCCGATGCCTGACGAGACGCGCGGCGCGCTGCTCGACGTGATCGCGTGGGGGATCGACCGTGGGGCCGAGTTCGGCGGGCCGGCCTCGCTCGTCCTCGGCGACACGGCCCTGTCGGTGACGCTCGACGCGGCGGCGGGCGGACGGCGCCACCTCTTCCCCTACGCCTCGATCGACGGCGTCCGCGTCGAGCCGGCGTACGGCGGCGGCGAGCGCGCCCAGCTCACGATATTCCTCGGCCACGGCGACGTCGCGGAGCTGACGGGGCCGCCCGCGCTGCGCGGCACGGCGCGCGCCCTGGAGAACGCCGCCTGCGCGCTCACCGAGCAGACGCTCGCCCTTCGCGCCCTCGGCTCGCCCCGCGCGCGACCCGGCTCCGACCACGACCGCTTCTTCGGGCCGCTGCTCGCCGCGCGCCGCGGCGCCGAGCGCGCGGGCTGCGCCGTGGACCGCGTCGCTTCATTCGACGCGCCGGCGCTGCGGCGCACCCTCACGGACACGCTGCGGGCGCTCGCCGCCGAGCGCTTCCCCGACACGCCCCCCGACCGCCGCGCCCTCGAGGCCGAGCTGCGCGACCTCGCCGAGCCGCTCGAGTCGGCGCTCGACCGTCTCGCGGCGGCGGCCGACGCGGTGCGCGCGAGCGGCGACGACGCGCGCTTCGCCCGCTGGCGCGAGTGGGCGGGCGCCGTCCACGACGTCTTCGCCGCCGCGGACGCGGCGTGGCTCGCCTGGCTGCCGGCGCTGGGCGACTCCCGCGGCCGCCGCGGCCGCCTCTGGCGCCGCCTCCTCCGCCGCGGCGCGTGAGCGGCGCGCCGGCGGCAGGTGAGCGAAACGCCGTGATCGGGACGCCGTGATCGTCGGCCTCGGCATCGACCTCGTGGAGGTCGCGCGGATCGAGCGCCTGCTGCGCGAGAAGGGCGAGCGCGCGGTCGAGCGCATCTTCACGCCGCGAGAAGCGGAGTACGCGAAGCGCCGCGCCGCTCCGGCCCAGCACTTCGCGGCCCGCTTCGCGGCCAAGGAGGCCTGCTACAAGGCGCTCTCCGGCGACGACACCGCGCGCGCGGTCGGCTGGCGGGACATCGAGGTCGTCGCGGGTCCCGACGGCCGCCCCACGCTCGAGCTCCACGGCCACGCCCGCCGGCGCGCCGATCAGCTCGGCGTCGTCCGGGCGCTCGTCACCCTCACGCACACGGACGGGGTGGCGGGGGCGGTGGTGGTGCTCGAGCGCGACTGAGCGAGCGCGGCCGAGCGAGCGCGGCCGCGCGGGGAGCGGCGGAGATCGGCGGCCGCGCCGGGCACTTCTCGGGGCCGGCCGAAGCGCCCCGCGGTCACCTGGCGCCGTGCTTCCCCTTCGCCGTCGCGCCCTCGCACCCGCAGCCGGCGTCGCATCCGCCCGCAGCCGCGCCTTTCCGGGTGCGCGCCGCCGCCAGCGTCCGCCACGCCCGCCGCCCCACGTAGAGCGCCGCGGCGGCGACGATCGCGATCACGATCAGTGTCTGGATCACGCTTCCGGCCATCCCGTCACCCTCCCGTCACCCGCCGAAGCCGAGTGCTCGGCCGGCGTGGTAGACGATCCACGCCGCGGCCCAGGCGAGCACCAGCATGTAACCGAACTGGATGCCGGCCCACCCCCAGCCGCGGCGTCCGCCCCCAGCCTCGCGCACCGTGACCGCCACCGTGCTCATGCACATGAGGGCGTAGACGTAGAACACCATCAGCCCGACGGCGACGAGCGGCGTGTAGACCAAGCGGCCGCTACGCGGGTCGCGTTCCGTGCGCAGCTTCTCGCGCAGCGCGGCCGAGGTCTGGTCCGCGTCGCCGACGCCGTAGATCGTCCCCATGGTCGCCACGAACACCTCGCGCGCGGCGAACGACGACGCGATCGAGACGCCGATCTTCCAGTCGTAGCCGAGCGGGCGCACCGCCGGCTCGAGGACGCGGCCGACGTGGCCGAGGGCGCTGTGCTCGAGCTGCCGCTCCTGTTGGGCCGCCGGCGAGAGGCCGGGAACGGCCGTCGCCTTCGGGTACGTCGCCAGCGCCCAGAGCACCACGGAGAGGGAGAGGATCACCGTCCCCGCGCGTCGCAGGAAGAGCTTCGCGCGCTGCCACACCGAGAGGGCCAGCGTCTTCGCGCTCGGCATCCGGTACGGAGGGAGCTCGAGGATCATCGGCCGCATCGGGCCGCGCAGGAGCGTGCGCTTGAAGATCGCCGCCACGCCGAGCGCCGACACGGTGCCGAGCAGGTACATGCCGAGCATGGTCACGCCCTGCAGGTCGAACAGCCCGCCGGCGATCGCGACCGGCGGGATGAAGGCGCCGATGAGCAGCGTGTAGATCGGCAGGCGCGCCGAGCAGCTCATGAGCGGGACGACCATGATCGTCGCCAGGCGGTCCTTCGGGTTCTCGATCGTGCGCGTCGCCATGATGCCCGGCACGGCGCAGGCGTAGCCGGAGAGCATCGGGATGAAGCTCTTCCCGTGCAGCCCGACGCGGCGCATCAGCCGGTCCATCAGGTACGCGGCGCGCGCCATGTAGCCCGAGTCCTCGAGCAGTCCGATGAACAGGAAGAGGATCGAGATCTGCGGCAGGAACACGAGCACGCTCCCCACGCCGGCGACGACGCCGTCGACGAGGAGGCTCCGCAGGTCGCCCGGCGGGAGCAGCGTGCCCACGGTGTCGCCGAGCCAGGCGACCGCTCCCTCGATCGTGTCCATGAGCGGCTGCGCCCAGGTGAACACGGACTGGAAGACGATCGCCATCAGGGCGAGGAAGATGATCGGGCCGGCGACGCGATGCAGCACCACGGCGTCGATGCGGTCGCTCGTCGTGCGCGCGCCGCGCCGCGGGTGGCTCACCGTGCGCTCGACGACGCCGGCGATCCACTCGTAGCGGAGCGCCGCCTCGAGGCTGCGCGGGCTGAGGCCGGCGGCGGCGAGCGCGTCGCGCGCGCCCCGCAGCGCCCCTTCGAGGCCGGCGACGTGCCGCAGGTGGCTCTCGGCGGCGGGGACGGCGAGCAGCCGCAACGCCTCCATCGACGCGACCGGCGCCGAGAAGCCGGCGTCGCGCAGCCGCTCCTCGAGCGGGGCGAGCGCGGCCGCGGCGGCCGGGGGGAGCGCGAACTTCCGCTCGGGGCGCGGCAGCTCGCCCGCCGCGGCGCAGGCGCGCCGCAGGTGGTCGATCCCCTCGCCGCGCTTGGCGACGGTCGGGATCACGGCCACGCCGAGCTCGTGGATCAGCTCCGGGACGTCGATCCGGATCCCCGCCGACTCGGCCGCGTCCGCCTGGTTCAGCGCGACGACGACGGGGAGGCCGAGCTCGAGGACCTGGCTCGTGAGGAAGAGGTTGCGCTCGAGGTGCTGCGCGTCGGCGACGACGACCACGACGTCCGGCTGCGGCTCGTCGCGCCCCTCGCCCAGCAGGACGTCGAGGGCGATCTCCTCGTCCGGGGAGCCGGCGGAGAGGCTGTAGCTTCCCGGCAGGTCGAGGACGGTGACGCGTCGGCCGTCGGGTCCGCGGTAGTAGCCCTCGACGCGCTCGACGGTGACGCCGGCGAAGTTGCCGACCTTCTGCCGCATCCCGGTGAGCGCGTTGAAGAGCGTGCTCTTCCCGGTGTTCGGGTTCCCGATCAGGGCGATGCGGAGGAGCCCGAGGTCGGGCGCGCTCGCCCCGCCGCCGATGACGGGGAGCTCACGGGCGACACCCCGCTCCCGCTCGATCGTGCCGCTCATCGGGGGGCCCGCGCTCGATGCAGCGGCGCGGACGGCTGTCCGGCCACGGCTAGCTCTGGTGCGGCAGGACGGTGATGCCGGCGGTGATGGACGCCCCGAGGGCGAGGCGCGCGCCGCGCACCTCGAGCAGCATGCAGTGCCGGGCCTCCACGACGCTCACGCTCGCCCCCTCGCAGAGGCCGAGGGCGCGCAGCCGGCACGCCTCCGCCTCGCCGCACCCGACCGCGAGCACCGTCGCGCGCGCGCCGTTGGCGCACGACGCGAGCGAGCAGGCGCCCCGCACCTGGTGGCCTTCTCCTCCCTGCGCGCCGGCATGGGCGGCGGCATGCGCGGCGGCCGCCGCTCTCGCGGCGCGTCGGGCTGAGGAGTTCCGTCTGCCGAGGAGGCTGAGCACGAGCGTTCCGGTGGTTGAGAATCGTTCTCAAAGATGTCGATCGTAATGTACCTCGGCGGTGCGAATCCCGTCAATCGGGTTCGGGATTGACTTCGGCGCGTGGCGGCGCGTGGCGGCGCGTGGCGGCGTGATGTCGACGGCACCTTCGCGACGCCGCCCGGACTTCGTGCGCGAGGCTTCGCCCGCCCACCCGGACGTGTAAGATTCAGGCTCAGGTGTGGGTGTGCGCGAGTGACGTCCCGTGGGGGACACCGGCACCCGGCC
>JBJMNL010000006.1:0-15936 GCA_045804285.1 Gemmatimonadaceae bacterium | reverse complement strand
GCTCCGGGGCCGCCACGTCCTGCGGCTCGCCATCGGCAACATCCGCACGGAGCGGCGGCACGTGGCGCGGGCCTGGGAGCTGCTGCGAGAGGCGGCCGGGCGAGAGGCGGCCGGGCGGGAGGCGGCGCGCGCGGTGGCGCCGCACCGGCCGGCGACCGGGCCGCGCGTCTGAGGGCCCGGCTCCGCGTCACCGCGCGGCCCGCCGGCCCGCGCGCCGCAGCATCTCCTCGCGGCGCGCGCGGAACTCGGCGCCGGGCTTCCACTCCGGCCACGCGCGCCCGTCGGCGACGTCGAGCCCGACGCGGAAGAGCAGCCGCGTGTCGCCCACCGCGCCGGCGAGGTCCCAGTCGGCCTTGGGCTCGTCGCTCGGCTTGTGGTAGTCGTCGGTGACGTAGGCGGTCCGCATGCGCTGGCCGTAGTCCGCGGGCTTGCCCACGTAGTCCGCGCCGGGAAAGAGGAAGGAGAGCGCGGGGACGCCGCGCCGCGCCAGCTCGAAGTGGTCGGCGCGGTAGAAGTAGCCCTTCTCCGGCTCCGGGTCGGGCTTCACCGTGCGGCCGTCGGCGGCGGCCTCGCGCGCCAGCACGTCCTCGAGCGTGCTCTGGCCGTAGCCGAGGCTCACGATCGAGCGCGTGGGACCCCACGGGTTCATGATGTCCATGTTGATGTCGGCCACCGTCCGCTCGAGCGGGTAGAGCGGATGCTGCCCGTAGTAGCGCGACCCGAGCAGCCCCTGCTCCTCGGCCGTCACCGCCATGAAGAGGATCGTCCGCCGCGGCGCGCGGTGGAGCGCGCGGTAGGCGCGCGCGGTCGCGAGCACCCAGGCCACCCCCGAGGCGTCGTCGAGCGCGCCGTTGTAGACGGAGTCGCCGCCGACCGGCCGGCCGACGCCGTAGGCGTCCCAGTGCGCGGTGTACATCACGTACTGGTCGCGCAGCGACGGGTCGGAGCCGTCGAGGCGCCCGATGACGTTGCGCGACACGACGCGCCGCACCGCGTTGCGCACCGCGAACGTCGCCGTGCCGCCGAGCGCGACGGGGCGGAAGTCGCGCGTGCGGGCGGCGCGCTGGAGGGCGTCGAAGTCGTGCCCCCCCGCCGCGAACAGCCGCCGCGCGACGTCGAGCTGCATCCACCCCTCGACCGGGACGTGCGCGGGCGCGCCCTCGACGTCGAAGCGCTCGTGCGCGTTCGCCGCGACCACGCTCCAGCCGTACCCCGCCGGCCCGGTCTGGTGGACGATGATGGCGGCCGCGGCGCCCCGCTCGGCCGCCGTCTCGTACTTGTACGTCCAGCGGCCGTAGTAGGTCATGGCCGGGCCGCGGAACATCGCCGGGTCGAGCTTCGTGCTGTCGCGCGGGTCGGGAATCGGCGGGTCGCCGATCAGGATCACGATCGTCTTGCCGCGGACGTCCACGCCCTTGTAGTCGTCCCACCCGAGCTCCGGCGCCACCACGCCGTAGCCGACGAACACGAGATCGGACCCGTTCACCGCGACCAGCGTGTCGGGGCGCTGCGACCAGGCGACGACGTCCTCGAGCTGTCGCAGCGCCGTCGTGCGCCCGCCGACGGTCGCGCTGGCCTCGACCCGCGAGGTCGTGCCGACGAGCGGCACCTTCTGCACGTAGCTCCCGTCGGGGTTGCCGGGCGCGAGCCCGATGCGCCGGAACTGGTCGGCGACGTAAGCCACCGCCGAGTCCTCGCCGCGCGTGCCCGGCGCGCGCCCCTCGAAACGGTCGGAGGCGAGCGCGTCGATGTCGCGCCGGAGCCCGTCCGCCGTGATCGCGCGCGCCGCCCGCGCGGCATCGGTGCCGCGCGTCTGGGCCCGCGCCGCGCCCGCCGGCAGCAGCATCGCGCCCGCCAGCGTCGCGCCCGCCCTCATCGCGCCCGCCGCTCCGAGCCATCCCCTGCGTGGAATCATGCGCCTCCCCTCGGTGGTCGTGAGATCGTCGTCGCGGCCGCGCCGCTCCCGAACGTAGCACACGAGGCCGGCGGCGGCGCAACGGCGGGCGGCGGCGCGCCGCCCGCCGCGCCCCACGATGCGTCCACCACGCGCCGCCGGCGCTTCACCCGCGATCCGTTCCCACCCCGCGCCGGTGCCGCTAACCTCTCCACGCGCGCGGGGCGGCCGCGTCCCGTGCCCGCGGCCGCGCGCCTCGTGCCCAACATCGGAGGGCCTCATGCATCGATCGTTCTGTGGGGGCGCCATCGCGCTCGCGGCGGCACTGCTGGCAGCGTGCGCCGATCCCAGCCGACCCACGGGCCCCGCCACCATCTCGGCGGCGCGCATCGCGGGTGGCGGACCGGACACGCGGCTCGTCGAGCTGAAGGACGCGTGCGACCCGACCACGTTCAACGCCGTGCTCGGGGCCGGCGGCTGCACGAGGCAGGGGGGCGTCCAGTTCGCCAACTTCATCGAGCTGCTCACGAAGCACGGCGAGGTGGGCGCCTGGCACTTCGCGCCACGGAACATCGAGACGACGGTCGGGACGACGCTGCTCGCGGTCAACCGCGGCGGCGAGGTGCACACCTTCACCGAGGTCGAGCAGTTCGGCGGCGGGATCGTGCCGAACCTCAACCAGCTCTCCGGGAACCCGGTGCCCGCCCCCGAGTGCCTGAGTCTCGAGCCCGACGACTTCGTCCCGCCCGGCGGCACCTACCCGGACGAGGTCGAGGCGCCGGGCACCGAGCTCTATCAGTGCTGCATCCATCCGTGGATGCGCACCGTCGTGCACGCGCGGAGCCGTTGACGCACGGCTGACGCACCGATGACGCACCGATGACGCCGGGGCCGCTGGCCGTTCGCGGCCCGCGGCGTCATGATCTCCGCATGTCACCCTTGCCCGGCGCGCGCCAGGCATGGGCGCCGCGGCTCGCGCGCGCCCTCGCCCTGCTCGTCCCGCTCGTCCCGCTCCTCCTGCTGCCGCCCGCTCGCGCCGCCGCGCAGGCGACCGACGCGGCGATCGTCGGCACGGTGCACGACGCGGCGGGGGCCCCGCTGGCGGCCGTGACGGTCACGGTACGCGACGCCACCACGGGCTTCCGGGCGGCGGTGGCGACGAACGCGGCCGGCCGCTTCAGCGCCGTGCAGCTCCCGCTCGGCGGCCCCTACACGGTCACCGCGCGCCGGCCGGGCTACCGGCCCGCCGAGCGGTCGGGCTACCGATTGGACTTCGGCACGCGGGTGACCCTCGACCTGACGCTCACGCCGGCGGCCACCGAGCTGGCCCCGGTCGTGGTACGCGGCGAGGCGGCGGACGCCGCCCGCGCCCGGGCCGTCGGCGCGAACTTCCGCGTCGGCGCGGCGCAGCTCGCGTCGATCCCCGCGGTGGGCCGCAACTTCACCGACCTCGCCTCGCTCGCCCCGACCTCCGGGGCGCAGAGCGCGCTGCTCGGCCAGCGCTGGACCTCCACCGACGTGCGCGTCGACGGCGCGCAGGCGCGCAACATGCTGCGCGCCGGCGAGGCGGGCGCGGGGCCGTTCACGCTCTCGATGGAGGCGATCCGCGAGTTCGAGGTGAGCTCGAACGTCTATGACGTGAGCGAGGGGCGGCAGGGGGGCGGCTCGATCCGCGCCGTGACGAAGGGCGGGACCAACGCGCTCGCCGGCTCGGTCTTCGCCTTCCGGCGTGGGAGCGATCTCGGGGCGGCCACGGACTACCAGGGGCGGGGGCGCGACCTCCGCCCCTTCGTCGCCACGCAGTGGGGGGGGAGCGTGGGCGGGCCGATCGTCCGCGACCGCCTGCTCGGCTTCGTCGCCGTCGACCGCCAGGACGGGCACCAGCCGCTCTTCGTCGCCAACCTCCGCACGCCGCGTGACGAGATCGCCTCCGGCATCGCGCGCGACTCGATGGCGCGCCTCGTCTCGATCCTCGAGAGCCGCTACGGGATCCCGGCGAGCGAGGAGGGGCGCGCCACCATCCCCCGCGACCCGTCCGCGAGCACCGTCTTCGGGCGCCTGGACTGGACCGTGTCGGCGCGCCACCGTCTCACCGCGACGCAGAACGTCAGCGACTGGAGCAGCCCCCTGAGCGGCGGCGTGGACCTCCCGATCGCGCTCCACGACGCGCGCTCCGACTTCCGCTCGGCCGAGCGGCAGACGCTGCTCTCGCTGCGCTCGGCGCTCGGCTCCGTGCAGAACCAGCTCCAGCTCGGCTACTCCACGTCGGAGCGGCGGCTCACGCCGGTGAGCGGGCTCCCGCGCGGCTTCGTCCGCGTCCAGTCCACGCTCCCCGACGGCACGCGCGGCGACACGCGCGTGCAGTTCGGCGGCAACCGCCTCGCGCCCGACCTGAGCCGCGAGCGCGAGTGGCAGCTCATCGACCTGGCGTACGTCCCGCGCGGCTCCGTGCTCTTCACGCTGGGCACGGACAACACGCTCAGCCGCCTCGACACGTACATCGCCGAGGCGCAGAGCGGGCTGTTCGAGTTCGAGTCGCTCGCCGACCTCGACGCGCGGCGCGCGTCGCGCTACAGCCGCACGCTCCCGCTCGGGACCGCGGACCGCACGACGCGCCAGTCGGTGCTCGAGCTGGGCGCGTTCGCGCAGGGGGAGTGGCGGCCGAGCGCGCGGCTCGTCGCGACGCTCGGCCTGCGCTGGGACGGGACGGCGTTCCTCACCGCGCCCGCGTTCAACCGCGTCGCCCTCGACTCGCTCGGCGTGCGCACCGACCGGAGGCCCGCCGACTGGGCGAAGCTCCAGCCGCGGGCGCAGCTCGTGTGGGACCCGCGCGGCGACGGGCGCGACGTGGCGCGCCTGGGGGGCGGCCGCTTCGCCGCGCAGCCCCCCTACTACGTGGGCCACAACGACCTGCAGAACGACGGCCTCCAGCTCGCCGACATCGTGCGCACCGGCGCCGCCGTCCCCGTGCCCGACTACCCCGCGTACCGCGCGGACCCGTCGCTGATCCCCGGGCTCGCGCCCGGCGCGCCGCTGCCGCCGTCGTACGTCAACGTGGTGAGCCCCGACTTCCGCACGCCGAGCACCTGGAAGTGGAGCGCGTCGTACCGGCACCGCTTCGGCGACCGGCTCGCCCTCACCGGCTCGCTCGTCCGGTCGCGCACCACGCACGGCTACCAGTACGTCGACCGCAACCTGCGCGCGGCGCCCGCCTTCACGCTCGACGACGAGGAGGGGCGCGGCGTCTTCGTGCCGGCGAGCACGATCGACGCGCGCGGGCACACGCTCAACCGCAACGCGTGGACGACGAGCGCCGTCGGCCGCGTGCTCGAGCTGCGCTCCACCGGACGCGCCGAGCAGCGGGCCGCGGTGCTCGAGGCGGCGCTGGGGCTCCCGCGCGACGGCGGGCTCGCCCTGTCCTACACCTTCAACCGCTCGCGCGACAACTCGACGTACGGCTGCTGCCTCGCCCGCACCGCGACCACCTTCACGCCGGTGCGGAGCGACCCGCGCGACCTCTCGGGCTCGTGGGGGCCGTCGGACCTCGACTTCCACCACAAGGTCGTCGTCGCCGGCACGCTGCCGTCGCTCGCCGGCTTCCGCCTGAGCGGGCGCTACGTGGGGAGCAGCGGCCTCCCCTTCTCCGCCGTCGTCAACGGCGACGTCAACGGCGACGAGAGCACGGCCAACGACCTCGCCTTCGTCTTCGACCCCGACGACCCGGCGACCCCGCCCGACGTCGCCGCGGCGATGCGGCGCGTGCTGGCCAACCCGAAGAACGTCGCCCGCGGCTACCTGCGGCGGAGCCTCGGCCACGTCGCCACCCGCAACGGCGCGCGGGCCCCGTGGGCCGGCCGGATCGACGCGCGCCTCGCGAAGACGCTGCGCACCGTGGGCGCGCAGCGCGCCGAGCTGACGGTGGACGTCTTCAACGTCGCGAACCTGTTGAACCCGCACTGGGGCGGACAGTACCTCCTCCCCCCCGGCATCTCGAGCCAGAACCCGCTGCTCCAGCGCCTCCCGCTCCTCAACGTCGTCGGCTTCGACCAGGCGCGCCGGCGCTACCTCTACACGGTGAACGAGAGCTTCGGCGTGCTGCAGAAGGGGGGCGACCCCTACCTCGTGCAGCTCGGGGTGCGGTACCTGTTCTGACCCTGCCACACGCTCGCTCCACGCTCGGCGCTCCACGCTCGGGGTGGCGGCCACCGGAGCCGGGGGGAGGGACCCTACCGCCGCAGCAGGTAGCTCAGCTTGACGAAGTACCCGTCGCTCTCGCGCCGCAGCCGGTCGAGGCGCATCCGCTCGGGCTCGGTGCGCGTGCTCGTGTAGCCCGCGAAGAACACCGTGCCGGGGCTCGGCTGGTAGGAGAAGAGCCAGTCGGCGCGGAGGTCGTTGCGCCGCTCCGCGCTCGTGCGCGCGAGGCGCCCCGTCGCCGGGTCGCGCAGGAGGATCGGCGCGCCGGTGCGCGAGTCGTCGCGCAGCGAGTCGGTGGCCGCCGCCGAGTACTCGCCGACGAGGCGCACGAACAGGGCGCGCGTGAGCTGGTACTCGAGCTTGAGACGCGGGATCTGGCGCACGTCCACCGCGCTCCCGTCGGAGGGGCGGCGGTACTCCTGGTGCTGGTAGGTGGCGTTGACGCGCACCTTCCCCGTCGGGCGCCAGTCGGCGGCGAGCGTGGCGTACACGATGTCCGCCGGCGCCCACTCGTAGAAGTTGTCGTCGCGTCCCCAGATGACGAAGCCGTTCGCCGAGAAGCGCCTGAAGTCGGGCGTGGTGAGCGAGAGGACGTAGTCGCGGTTCGGCAGGCGCGGCGTCCCCGTGAAGCGCACGGTGTCGAGCGCGCCGCTCCCGTCGGCGCGCGGGCGCTCGACCCAGTAGTCGGCGAACAGCGCGTCGTCGTAGCCGAACTTCTCGAGCAGCAGCGACGCGCCGGTGCGCCAGCCGCCGCGCAGCGTCGCGTTGCCGTTGAGGTGCAGCTTCTTGTCCTGCGCGTCGTCGCGCCGCGCGAAGCGGTCGTACTGCCAGGTGCCGTCGAGCGTCACGTCGCCCGTCACGCTCTGGAGCGCCGCCTCGGGGGCGCGCGCGTTGTGCGTGAGGCTGTGCACGAGGTTCGCGCGCGCGATGCCGGGGCGCGCGACGAAGCCGCTCTGCGCCTCGAAGTCGGGGTCGATCCCGGTCAGGCGGTAGCGGACGCCGAGCGTGCGCCCGTTGCGCGCGAAGCGCGCCTCCCAGAGGGGCGCGGCGCGCGCCGCGCCCCTCTGGGAGGCGCGCCGCGTCATGCTGCCGGCGAGCTGGAACTGCGCGCTGTAGATGTCGCCGAACAGGAAGCGGCCGTCGACGTCGGCGACGCGGTTGTAGTCGCCCCCCTCGACGCGGTCGGTGTACGCCACGCCGACGCGCGAGCGCCCCCCGACGTCGCGCTGCACGCGGACGACGTTGTACACCGGGTGCTCGCTCCCCGAGCGCGAGGCGGCGCGGTCGTCCACCGCCGAGAGGAGGGCGACGTCCATGCCCGACAGCTTGCCGGTGAGCTTCGCCGCCGCGGCCGGCTGCACGATGCGCCGCGTGTAGATCAGCGACGACGGGACCGCGAACTGCTCGCTCCCGTCGAGGAAGAAGGGGCGCTTCTCCTGCACCGAGAGCGCGACGCGCGGGTCGGCGGAGAACTGGCCGGCGTCGGCCTCGACCTGCGAGAAGTCGGGGTTGACGGTGCCGTTGAGGGTGAGGTTGTTCGTCACCCCCCAGCGCACGGTGCCGCCGAGCTCCGGCCGCGCCGCGTCGTAGCGCCACCCGCCGCCCGGCGCCGGCGCGCCCGTGGTGCGCTGGGTGAGCTCCGGCGTCAGGTCGAGCACGCGCCCCCGCCGCAGGTCGGTGAGCCCGCCGAGCGTGCCCGACTGCGCGAGAAACGACGCGCTCGACCGGCGCGCCGGCGCCCAGCTGTCCTCCGCCCCCGAGTGCTGCACTCGCCGGACGACGTTGAGCCGCCAGCTCTGCTCGCGCGCCGGCTGGAAGCGCAGGCTCTTGAAGGGGACTCGGATCTCGACCTCGTAGCCCCAGTCGGTGACCCGCCCCTTGCTCTCGTACACGAAGTCGGGGCTCAGGTCGGGCTCCTCGCGCACCACGGTCGCCGCGCTGAACGAGCTCTGGGAGCGCAGCTGCCCCGTCTCCACGAGCGCGCCGTCGGCCTGCACCCCGAGCGGGTTGACGGCGAGCACGGTCGCCTGGCGGCCGTCGTTGAAGGTGCCGAGCAGGAGCTGCACGTTGTCGTCGGCCGCGATGCGGTCGCGGTCGGCGAGCGTCGCGTGCACCGCCGGCCGCCCCCCGGCCCCGGCGTGCGCCTCGAACGCGCGGACCCCGAAGTGGATCGCCGTCGCCGTGTACCAGACGAGCACCTGGGTGGAGTCCGCCGCGGCCACGCCGTCGGTGGGCGCGTACTGGGAGAAGCCGGTGAGCACCGCGGCGCCCGCCCACTCCCGCTCGTCGAGCCGGCCGTCCACCGTCACCGCGGCCGCCCCCTCGACGCGCGGAGGGCGCACCTCGGTCTCGCGCTTCACGCCGCTGTACGTCGTGCCCGGGGTCCCGCCGCCCGCGACGTGGGCGACGAGCAGCGCCGCGCCGGGGATCGTCCTCGCGATCACGGCGCCTTCTCCGCTCCCGCCGGAGCGCCCGCGCCCCGCGCCGCCGGCCCTCCGGCCGCCGACCCGTCCGCCGCGCGCACCGCGGCCGGCGCGCCGCCGCCTCCCGCGGCCACCCAGCGCTCGACCTTCTCGCGGAGCATCGGCAGCGTGAGGCTGCCGTCCTCCAGCACCCGGTCGTGGAACCGCCGGACGTCGAAGCGCCGCCCGAGCCGCCGCCGCGCGGCGGCGCGCAGCCGCAGGATCTCGAGCGAGCCGGTCATGTACGCCGTCGCCTGGCCGGGCATCGCGATGTAGCGGTCCACCTCGGTCGCCACGCCGTCGGGCGACTCGGCGGTGTTGGCGAGCATGTAGGCGATCGCCTGCTCGCGCGTCCAGCCGAGCACGTGCAGCCCCGGGTCCACCACGAGGCGCGCGGCGCGCAGCGCCTCGTTGGAGAGGAGCCCCATGCGGTCGAGGTCCGAGGAGAAGAGCCCCATCTCGTCGGCGAGCCGCTCGGCGTACAGCCCCCACCCTTCCGCGTAGCCGGAGTTGTAGACGTAGCGCATGAGCGGGTGCCCCGTGGTGCGCTCGAGCGCGATCGTCCCCTGCAGATGGTGGCCGGGCACGGTCTCGTGGAACGCCGTCGACTCGAGCCCCACCCTGCTCTGCCGGCGCGGCTCGCGCGTGTTGATGCGGTAGATGCCTGGCCGGCTCCCGTCCGCCGCCGGCGACAGGTACTCGCCGCCCGGCGCCGACGCCTCCTGGAACGCCGGGTAGGGCTCGATCCGCACGCCGGCCCCGGGGAGGATGCCGAACGCCTTCGGCATCGCCCGCGTCGCCCGGTCGGTGGCGGCCTGCGCGTAGGCGACCATCTCCTCGCGCGTGTGGAACGTGTACTGGGTGTCGCTCCGGAAGCGCTCGAGGAGCGCCGGCACGTCGGACGTGTGGAAGCTCCGCCCGGCGATGCGGCGCATCTCGCCGCGGATGCGCGCCATCTCGCGCCGGCCGCTCTCGTGGATCTGCGCGGGGTCGAGGTCGAGCGTCGTGTAGGAGCGCACCGAGGCGCGGTAGCAGGCGGCGCCGTCGGGGTTGGCGGAGACGGCGACCGCCGCGCGCGCCGCCGGCAGGTACGTCCGCTCGAGGAAGTCGCGGTAGCGGCGGAGCGCGGGATCGATCGAATCGGCGACGAGACGCTCGACGGCGGCGCGGAACTCGGGGGTGGAGTCGTTGCGCGCCATCGCGGCGAAGGGCGACTCCGCCGCAGGCACCGCGAGCAGTCCGTCGAGCTGCGCCATCACGCGGCGCACGCTGCCGCGGGGCGCCGAGTAGCCCAGCCGGAGCCCCTCGCGCAGGTTGGCGATCTCCGTGTCCACGAAGTGGGGGAGCATGCGGAAGCGCGCCAGCGCCTGGCGCCGCAGCTCCTCGCTCCCCACGGGCTGGAGCTGCGCGAGCTGCGGGTAGCTCACCTGCCAGCCGAACATCTGCGTCACTCCCCACAGCTCGCCGCGGCAGACGCGCGCCTGGCGCGACGACTCGAGGAGCTCGCGCAGCGTGCCGTACGTGACCCACTCGGCGCCGGCGCCGAGCGCCTCGGCGTTCACCGCGAGCAGCTCGGCGTAGAGCGCGTCCTCGCGCCGCTCCCAGGCGCGGACAGCGGCGAGCGAGTTGTCGGTGAGCCGGTCGTGCCGGGCGCCGGGCACGCCGTAGAAGGTCGCCAGCTCCGGCTGGCGCTCGAACAGCGCCGCGAGATACGCGTCGGCGAGGGAGTCGACGCGCGCCGCGGCCGCCGCGTCGGCGGCCGGCGCCGGGGCCGCGGAGGCGGGCGCGGGAGCGGGGGCCGACGCGGGCGCCGGCGTGGCGTGGGAGGCACAGGCCGCGACGGACGCGGCGGCGGCCAGCGGGAGGAGGAGACGGGGGAGCCGCATCGGGACTTCGGGGGAGGGGCGAACGGCAGAGTCCGAAGCCGGATATTTGTATACAAACAAACGCGCCGCAAGCGCGCGCCTCACCTCTTACAATTGCTTTGCCACGGCGCGGCGGCGGGGCTCGCGCGCCGGCCGCCTACGCCTTCGCCCGCGGCAGCGTGAGCGTGAACGTCGAGCCCTGGCCCGGCGTGCTCTCGACGGTGAGGTCCCCCCTCATCCCGCGCGCGAGGTCGCGGCTGATCGCCAGCCCCAGGCCGACGCCCTCGCTCGGGCGATTCAGCTTTCGCGAGACCTGGACGAACGGGTGGAACACCGTCGCCAGCTTGTCGGGCGGGATCCCGATCCCCGTGTCGCTCACCCGCACGAAGACGCGCTCCCCCTCCACGCCGCAGCTCACCGTGACGCGCCCCCCCGGCGGCGTGAATTTCACCGCGTTCGTGAGCAGGTTGAGCACGATCTGCTGGCAGCGCTCGCGGTCGGCGTGCGCCACCACCGCCGGCCGCGCCCCCTCGGCGCCGCATCCGCCGAACGAGTAGACGAGTCCCTTCGCCGCGAGCTGCGGCGCGATCAGCGCCTCGACCTCGGCCAGCGCACCCTCGAGGTGGACGTCGCCGACGTCGAACTCGATCTGGCCGGCCTCGAGCTTCGCGAAGTGCAGGATGTCGTTGATCACTGTGAGCAGGTGCTGCCCGCTGCGCTTGATCCGCTCCAGGTCGTCGCGCTGCGCCTCGTTCACGGGGCCGCGCACGCCGAGCGCCAGCAGGTCGGCGTAGCCGTTGACCGCGTTGAGCGGGGTGCGCAGCTCGTGCGACATCGTCGCCAGGAAGTGCCCCTTGGCGGCGTTCGCCTCCTCCGCCCGCGCCCGCGCCGCTTCGGCCTCGGCGGCCTGCTCGGCGAGCTGCGCCGCCTGCGCCTCCAGCTCGGCGGCCTGCTCCTGGAGCTGCTCGTTCTGCACCTCCAGCTCGGCCGCCTGCTGCGCGAGGCGCTCGGCGTCGGCCGCGATCTGCTTGCGCGCCGTCACCGCGTCCGCGTAGAGCCGCGTGCGCTCGATCGCCGCGCCGATGTGGCGCGCCATCTCCTCGGCCGTCTCGACGTCCCCGGGCCCGAAGCGCCGCCCGGCCTCCGCCGAGACGAGGGTGAGCGCACCGAGCACGCGCACGTCGTCGCCGCCACGCTCGCCCACCTGGCGGATGGGGACGACGATCGCCGAGCGGAGGCCGAGCTCGCGCAGGATGGCGAGCTGCTCGCGGTCCGCGCTCGCGCGCTCGAGGAGCTCGGCGGGAATCTCGGGCAGCAGCTCCGTCGCCCCCGTGCGGACGGCGCGCCACGCGCCGGGCCCGGCGTCGGGCGGCTCGGGCCAGCGCTCGGCGAGCCTGCGCGCCAGCGCCACCTTCGCCGGGTCCGCGTGATGGACCGCCACGCGCCGGAGGGCGCCGCCGGCGGGATCGAGCAGGTCCACGGCGCACCAGTCGGCGAGTCGGGGGACGGCGACGCGCGCCACCGCGCCCAGCTCCGCGTCGGCGTCGAGTGTCCGGACGAGCGCGGCCGCGGCCTCGGCGAGCACGCGGGCGCGCCCCTCGGCGTGCTTCGCGTCGTCGATGTCGGTGAACGTGCCGAACCAGCGCACGACCCGCCCCGCCGCGTCGCGCAGCGCGACGGCGCGACCGACGAACCACCGGTGCGTCCCGTCGGCGGCGCGGCGGATGCGGTGCTCGACCTCGAACGGCTCCCCCGTCTCCAGCGAGTGCCGCCACGCCCGCTCCGCGCGCTCGCGGTCGTCCGGGTGGAGGAAGCCCGTCCAGCGCCACTCCGGCGCACCCGCCACGGCGCGCGACATCCCCGTGTACTCGTACCAGCGGGCGTTGAAGTAGTCGTGCTCCCCCTCCGGCGTCGCCGTCCAGACCAGCTGCGGCATCACCTCGGCCATCAGCCGGACCTCGGCCTCGCGCAGCTCGGCGGTCACTCCGGCGGTGACGTCGAAGAACGAGGCGCCCGCCGTGGCGGCGGACGCGGGCGTCGGAAGGTCGGTCATGCGGGCGAGCTCACCGGGTGAGGCATGCAGCGGTGCGGCTGGCGCACCGCGAGGCGGCCGGGCGCGGGTTCGAGGATGCCAAACGAGAGAGAACGGGCGCCTCCGGACGGCAGCGCCCCGCGTGTCGCCCCGCCGGGACCGGGAGGGGACAGATGAACAAATTAATGCCCGCTCCTCCGCCGCAAGCATTACGCCGCCGGCGGCGGCCGCCGGACGGACGTGGACCGGCGCCTCCCCGGCGGCCGACGCCGCGCGCCCACGACTTGCAGTGCGGCATGCGTCGCGCCCGTTAGGTAGATTCCCGGGCCGGGTGGCTCGCATGGCACCCGCTCCGGTGACCCGAATCCGTCATGCCGACCCGCGACTCCCCCCCCACCGCCGCCCCCTCGCGTACCCCCACTCCGGCGGCCGGCGACGCCGGCCGCCGCGCCGGTGGAACGGGGTCGGCGCCGGCCGCCGCGCCCAGGTCGGACCAGTCGCGGGCGGGCCAGTGGTGGGAGGCGTCGCACGGCGAGCGGCCGGAGATCCCGCCGCCGAGCATCCTCCTCGTGGACGACCGTCCCGAGAACCTCCTCGCGCTCGAGGCCCTGCTGGAGCCACTCGAGCTCCGCGTCGTGCGCGCGGCGTCCGGGGAGGACGCGCTGCGCCGCGTGCTCGCCGAGGACTTCGCCGTCATCCTCCTCGACGTGCAGATGCCGGGGACCGACGGGATCGAGACCGCGCGGCTGATCAAGGCGCGCGAGCGGTCGCGGACGACGCCGATCATTTTCCTGACGGCCCTCGACCGCGACCCGCGCCGCGCGACACTCGGCTACGAGTCGGGGGCCGTCGATTACATGTTCAAGCCGGTCGACCCCGACGTCCTGCGTGCCAAGGTCGCCGCCTTCGTGCAGCTCCACCAGCACCGGGAGGAGCTCGCCTGGCACCAGCGCCGCCTCATCGCCGACGCCGCCGTCCGCGAGAGCGACGAGCGCTTCCGCCTCGTGCAGAAGGCGACGAACGACGTCATCTGGGACTGGGACCTCGCCGCCAACACGCTGCGCTGGAACGAGCTCGCGGCCCGCGTCTTCGGCGTCTCCCACGCCGAGCTGACGGGGGACTTCGCCTGGTGGGCGGCGCGCGTGCACCCCGAGGACCGACAGCGGATCATCGACGGCATCCACGCCGTGATCCAGAGCGGCGACGGGCACGCCTGGTCGGCGGAGTACCGCTTCCGGCTCGGCGACGGCAGCTACCGCTCGTTCCTCGACCGTGGCTACGTCGCCCGCGACGCCACCGGCCGCCCACTGCGCATGATCGGCGCGATGCAGGACGTCACGGCGCGCACGATCGCGCAGGCGGGGGCGGACGCGGCGCGCGATGAGGCCGAGCGGGCGCGTCGCGAGGCGGACCACCTCCGCCGGCGCGCCGAGGAGGCGCGCGCGCGGGCCGACGAGGCCAACCGCGCCAAGAGCGAGTTCCTGGCGACGATGAGCCACGAGATCCGCACGCCGATCAACGCGGTGCTCGGCTACGGCGAGCTGCTGGAGCTGGGCCTCTCCGGGCCGCTCACCGCCGACCAGCGGCACCACATCGGGCGGATCCGCGCCAGCGCCACGCACCTCCTCGGCCTCGTCAACGAAGTGCTCGACCTCGCGAAGGTCGAGGCCGGGCGCATGATGGTGCGCAGCGAGCGCGCGCCGGCGGCGGAGGTGATGGACTCGGCGCTCGCTCTCGTGCGTCCGCAGGCGCTCGAGCGCGGCGTCGCGCTCGGCGCCGTCGGCGGACTCCTGGACGGCGCGGCGGCGGGGGAAGTCGCCGGGCGCCGCGGCGGCGTCGCGTACGTCGGCGACGAGTACCGGGTGCGGCAGATCCTCGTCAACCTCCTCTCCAACGCCGTCAAGTTCACGGAGCCCGGCGGGCGGGTGACGATGCGGTGTGCCGCCGGCGAGCAACCTGGGCCCGAGGCGACGCTCGCCGGCCCCGGCCCGTGGACGTCGATCTCGGTGGCCGATACCGGGATCGGGATCGCCCCCGAGCGCCTCCACGCCGTCTTCGAGCCGTTCGTGCAGGCGGAGGGCGGACACACGCGCACGCACGGCGGCACGGGCCTCGGCCTCGCCATCAGCCGCCGCCTCGCCCGCCTCATGGGGGGCGAGCTGAGCGCCACGAGCAAGCCGGGCGCCGGCTCGACCTTCACGCTCTGGCTCCCCGCGCCGCCGGCCGGCAGCGAGGGCGCGGAGGAGCGGCGCATCAACGTCGTCGACCGCGCGGCGGGCGGCGCGCCGACCGCGGTGCGCCCCGCGACGCCGCCGTCGACGCCCGCGGCCACGCCCACCGACCGGCTGCGCGGCCTCGGCGTCGTCGGCGCCGTGCTTCGCGAGGAGGCCGACCGGGTGCTCGCGGCGTGGGTCGAGCGGCTGCGCGTCGAGCCCGACGCCCCGCTCGCCAGGGAGATGCGTGCGGCGCAGCTCGTCGACCACCAGGGCAGCCTCCTCGACGACCTCGCGCAGTCCCTCGTCATCATCGAGGAGGCGGGAGGGGAGGCGGCGGCGCTGCTCCGCGACGGGAGCGCGATCCAGCGCACCATCGCCGAGCACCACGGCGCGCGCCGCTTCGCGCAGCGGTGGAGCGAGGAGGGGGTGCGGCGCGACTTCGCGCTGCTGGGCGAGGAGGTCGAGCGCGCCGTGCGCGAGCGGCTGCCGGGCAGGGCGGCCGACGTCGCCGACGGCCTCGCCGTGCTCGGCCGCCTCATCGAGCGCGCGACCGAGATCAGCATCGGCGCCTGGCGCCATGCGGCGCAGAGCCAGGGGGGGTAGGACGCGGACGCGGTTACGCGGTGCGGGAGTGGGACGTCGGGAGGGGAGTGCACGGCGGTGGGCAGTGCTCGGTCGCTCGTTCCCGGTCGGCGGCGCGTCGCCGCCGACCGCCCGCGACCGACTACCACCCGACGACTCGTCAAGGACTGCCGACCGCCGCGGCGACCCCCGCCTCCCGATCCCCGCTCGATGTCTCACCGCATCTTCACCGACTCCCGCGGCACCGAGTGGGAAGTGTGGGACGTGATCCCGCGCGGCGTCGCGCACGACGTCCCCGAACGGCGGTCAGGCCCCGACCGCCGCGCGGAGGGCACGAGCGCTCCCGCCGACGTGGAGCGGCGCACCGGCCCCGAGCGGCGCGTCGTCCATGTCGCCCCCAAGATGCGCGGCGGCTGGCTCGCCTTCCAGTGCGCGCACGTCAAGCGCCGGCTCGTCCCGATTCCGGACGGGTGGGCGGACGAGTCGCCCGAGCGGCTCGAGCACTACTGCCGGCTGGCGCACCCCGTCACGCCGAGCGGGCGCGGCGCCTGACGGCGCCGGACGGCACTCGCGGCGCGTGACGTGGATCACGGAAACCGCGGCGCGTTTCCAATCCGCCGCTCGGTCGTATCTTCGCTGAAGCCCGGCACTCGTCGTTAGATTTGATTAGGGTCTTGTTGTGATAGAGTTT
>JBJMNL010000005.1:0-2216 GCA_045804285.1 Gemmatimonadaceae bacterium | reverse complement strand
AGGGAAGCGCTTACGTGGTTCTCGCTGCGGCGGAGCACCGCGGACCGCTCGATCATGCGCTTAGGTTACGGCGCCGCGAAGTGGCGGGCTGGCGCGACGAGCGGCGTCCGCGGATACTCCGGGGAGTGCACGCTCTCGAGCCAGCCGGCGCCGCATGATCCGGCGCGCCGTCGCAGACCGCTGGCGCGTCGCCACGTTCGGCGCGCGCCACCCGCGCCGGCGGATCGCGGCACTCGCCCTGTTCGGGAGCGTGACCGGCGTCGGCGAGGCGCTGGTCGTGCTGCTTCTGGTCGCGCTCGCCTCGGGCGGCAGCTTGCACCGGCTGCCCGGCTTCGTGCCCCACGGCGACACCTGGATGCTCGCCGCTCTCACGCTCGGCGCGGTCGCGGTGCTCGCCGCCACGCACCTGGCCGCCGCGTGGACGGCCGCGCGCGCCTCCGCGGACACGCTTCGCACGGTGCAGGGCATCATCGTCGACGCCTTCCTCGCCGCTCCCTACGCCGTCCAGCGCGAGGTTCGGGCCGGGGAGCTGCAGAACCTCGTCACCGGCGTCACGCCGCTGATCGCGATGGGAAGCGCCGACGCGGCGCGGGCGATCGCGACAGCCGCGAACCTCGCGATCGTCGTGATCGCGGCGGTCGCCGTCGACGTCCGGGCGACGGTCGCGCTGCTCGCGGCCGTCGCGGTCGCGATCCTGATCAGCCGTCCGCTCCACGCGCGCGTGCGTCGCGATGCCCAGGCCAGCGTGAGGTCGACGGCGTCGCTCGGGGCCGAGATCACCGAGACGACAGCGCTCGCCGCGGAGCTGCGCGTGTTCGGCAGGACAGGCAAGGCGCGCGAACGGCTCTCCGGCCGGCTCGACCTCGCTTCGCGGCTGATGGAGGCGATGCAGTTGGCGCTCGGCGCCACCCCGACCCTGACCCGCGACGCGACCGTTGCGGTCACCGTCGTCGGCATGGCGGTGCTGGTCGCGGCGACCAGCGTGCCGCTGGCGGTGCTCGGCGCGACCGTCCTCCTCCTGTTTCGCGCGCTCGCGCACGCACAGGCGCTCGCGAGCGCGATGCACCGGATGACCGAGCGCGCCGCGAACATCGAGCGCGTGACCGAGCACGTCGAGGCGTGGCGCCCGCGTGCCGTCGCCGGGACGCGGCGCTGCGTGCGCATCGGCGTGGTCGAGCTGGATGGCGTCACGTTCGCCCACCGGCCCGACGAGCGCCACGCCCTCCACGGCGTGAGCCTGCGGCTCGAGCCCGGCGAGCAGCTCGGCATCGTCGGACCGACGGGCGCCGGCAAATCCACGCTCGCGTCGATCCTCCTCGGGCTGCTCCCCCCGGACTCCGGCCGCGTGCTGGTCGACGGCGTCCCGCTCGGGGAGCTCGACCCGGCCGACTGGCACCGCCAGACCGCGTGGGTCGGCCAGGAGCCGCGCCTGCTCACCGGCAGCGTGCGCGAGAACATCCGCTTCCTGCGGCCGGACGTGGACGACGGCGCGATCGAGCGCGCGGCGGACGAGGCCGCGCTGGCGGCGGATCTCGCCGCCTGGGACGAAGGTCTCGACCGCGACTGCGGGCCCGCCGGCGGCGCGCTGTCCGGCGGCCAGCGCCAGCGCGTCGCGCTCGCTCGCGCGCTCGCCGGCGATCCCGCGCTGGTGGTGCTGGACGAGCCCACGAGCGCCCTCGACGCCCACGCCGAGGCCGCCGTCCGCGCCACGCTCGAGTCGCTGCGCGGCCGCGCCACGGCCGTCGTGATCGCGCACCGGCTATCGACGATCCGCGCGTGCGACCGCGTGGCGGTGCTGCGCGACGGCCGCCTCGTCGCGATCGGACCGCCCGGCGAGGTGGCCGCGGCGGACCCGTACCTGGCGGAGGCGCTGGCGCTGGCCGGTCAGGGCTCGCCCACGTGAGCGGCATCCCCTCCGCGCGCGTGCTCGCGGCGGTGGGCCGGCTGACGGTGGACGCCACCACGGCCGAGGTCGTCCGCGCGCTCGAGGCCGACGGGGTCAGCCCGATCCTGCTCAAGGGTCCCGCGCTCTGCCGCGCCCTGGACCTGGAGCGCTCGTATGGCGACGCCGACCTGCTGGTCGCTCCGGCGCAGCTGGATCGCGCGGGCGAGGTCCTCGCTCGCCTCGGCTTCCGGCTGACCCTCGATCACCGCGAGCACGGGGCGGTCGCCGACCCGCGTGCACAGGAGTGGAAGCGCGGATCCCGCGACAGCGT
>JBJMNL010000004.1:0-64691 GCA_045804285.1 Gemmatimonadaceae bacterium | reverse complement strand
GCGTGGGCGCGTCGACGCTCAACGAGTACCGGAAGTACATCGAGAAGGACGGCGCGCTCGAGCGCCGCTTCCAGACGGTCATCGTGGATCCGCCGTCGATCGACGAGACGGTCGAGATCCTCAAGGGGCTGCGCAAGAAGTACGAGGACCACCACCGCGTGACGATCCCCGATTCGACGCTGGTCTCGGCGTCGAAGCTCTCGGAGCGCTACATCACCGACCGCTTCCTCCCGGACAAGGCGATCGACGTGATCGACGAGGCCGGCGCGCGCGCCCGTCTCGCCACCCAGGTGCCGCCGCCGGAGGTGGCGGAGCTCAAGGCGCAGCTCGAGCAGGTCAACTCGGAGAAGGAGGCCGCGGTCCGCGACCAGAACTTCGAGAAGGCGGCCTCGCTCCGCGACCGCGAGCGCGAGCTCCAGGGGGAGATCCGCAAGCAGCAGGAGGAGTGGGAGAAGCGCCGCCAGTCGTACCGCCCCGTGCTCGGCGAGGAGGAGATCTCCTTCATCGTCAGCCGCTGGACCGGGATCCCGGTGACGCGGCTCCAGGAGGCGGAGACGGCGCGCCTGCTCCGGATGGAGGACGAGCTGCACTCGAGCGTCATCGCGCAGGACGAGGCGATCAAGGCGCTCGCCCGCTCGATCCGCCGCAGCCGCGCGGGGCTCAAGGACCCGAACCGCCCGATCGGCTCCTTCATCTTCTCCGGCCCCACGGGCGTCGGGAAGACGGAGGTGGCGCGCCAGCTCGCGAAGTTCCTCTTCGCCGACGCCTCGGCGCTGATCCGGGTGGACATGAGCGAGTACATGGAGAAGTTCTCCGTGTCGCGCCTCATCGGCGCCCCCCCGGGCTACGTCGGCTACGAGGACTCGGGGACGCTGACGAAGGCGGTGCGGCGGAAGCCGTACAGCGTGATCCTGCTCGACGAGATCGAGAAGGCGCACCCCGACGTGTTCAACATCCTGCTCCAGGTGCTCGACGAGGGCCACCTGACCGACAACTACGGCCGGGTGATCGACTTCAAGAACACCGTGGTGATCATGACGTCGAACGTCGGCGCCAAGGACATCACCAAGGGGAAGGGGCTGGGCTTCACGGCGCAGGACGCGCGCGGCAACTTCGAGCGCATCGCCGAGAAGGTGAAGGAGGAGATGTCGCACGTCTTCAACCCGGAGTTCTTGAACCGGCTCGACGACGTGATCGTCTTCCACCCGCTCGCCAAGGAGCACATCGCGCAGATCGTCGGCGTGATGCTGAAGGAGGTGCAGAAGCGGCTCGGCGAGGAGGAGCTCTCGCTCCGGCTCACCGACGGCGCGTCGGACTTCCTCGTGAAGCACGGCTACGATGAGAACTTCGGGGCCCGCCCGCTGAAGCGCGCGATCCAGCGCTACATCGAGGACCCGCTCTCGGAGAAGATCCTGCTCGCCGAGTTCTCGAAGGGCGACGAGATCGAGGTGGACGTGGCGCCGGACGGTCAGAAGCTCGACTTCCGCGTCATGAGCACGACCACCCAGGCGTAGCCCCCGGGACCCCCGCCGCGCGGGCGCCGGAAGGCGCTCCCGCGGCGGGGGTTGCGAGCGGCGAACGCCGTAGCGGCCGGGCGGTCCCCCGTGGACCCGCCCGGCCGGCTTGTGTGTATATTACCGCCATGCCACGACCGCCCCTCCCCCTCGCCGCCCTCCTCCTCGGCATGTGCGCGCTGGCGTCCCCCGCCGTCGTGCGCGCGCAGGACTCGACATCCGCCGGCGCCGCGAGCGCGGGGCGGTGCGCGACCCCCGACTCGATCGACGTCGTCGGGAACAGCCGCGTCGGCGCCGCGACCATC
The DNA here is from genome assembly GCA_045804285.1 of Gemmatimonadaceae bacterium. Taxonomy (GTDB): domain Bacteria; phylum Gemmatimonadota; class Gemmatimonadetes; order Gemmatimonadales; family Gemmatimonadaceae; genus DATMHT01. The sequence continues at coordinate 62,872 of JBJMNL010000004.1, read as the reverse complement.
CGCGCCGACGCCGGCCTCGCGCCCGGCACCCAGCTCAACTTCCGCACGCTGCAGCGCGCGATCCGTGACCTGTTCGCCACCGGGCAGTTCGACGACGTGCGGATCGCCTGCCGCGACGGCGGGCCCGGCCGCACCGCGCTCGTCATCACCGTGGCCGAGCGCCCGGTGCTGAGCGACGTGAGCGTCGTCGGCCCCGACCGCGTGTCGGCGAAGAGCGTCCGCGACCGCATCGAGCTCGCGCCCGGCCGTCCGGTGGACCCGGCGCTCGTCGTGCGCGCGAAGACGCGCATCGACTCCCTGTACCAGGCCCAGGGCTATTACCTGGCGCGCGTCCGTCCGGAGACGACGCTCGTCAACGGCCAGATGAAGCTCACCTTCCGGGTCGACGAGGGGCGCCGCCTGGCGATCTCCGGCGTGCGCATCCACGGCAACCGCGCGCTCTCCGGCAAGCGGATCGTCGGCGCGATGCAGTCGAAGCCCGAGGGCTTCTGGTGGTTCCGCAAGGGAGAGTTCGACGACGACAAGTACGCCGGCGACCTCGCCGAGCGCATCCCGTCGCTGTACGCGAGCCAGGGGTTCATCGACTTCCACGTCGTGAAGGACACGATGATCGTCGATCGCGAGCGTGGAAAGGCGCTCATCGACCTCACGGTCGACGAGGGACCGCGCTACAAGGTCGGCAGCTTCGAGGTCACCGGGACGCGCCGCTTCAACAGCGAGGAGATCGGCCGCTTCTACCCCTTCCAGGATCAGGGGCGCACGCTGACCGACCGCGTGAGCGGGCTGATCCGGCCGGGGTCGAAGACGCCGGCCGGCGTCTTCGACCGCGCGAAGTGGGACGACGCGACGCAGCACGTGCGGACGGCGTACGCGAACGAGGGCTACATCTACGCCCGCGTCAACCCCGTGGTCGAGCGCCAGGTCGTCGGTCCCGACTCGCAGCACGTCGTGAACCTGCGCTGGGAGGTCAACGAGGACACGCCGGCGATCATCAACCGCGTGGACATCGCCGGCAACGACTACACGTCGGAGGCGTGCATCCGCGACCAGCTGGTGATCCTGCCGGGCGACGTCTTCAACCAGGACCGGCTGATCCGCAGCTATCAGAACATCGGCAACCTGAACTTCTTCGAGACGCCGATGCCGCAGCCCGACGTGAAGCCGACGGAGAACGGGAAGGACGTGGACGTCGTCTTCCGCGTGAAGGAGAAGCGCACGGGGAACATCAACTTCGGCGCGTCGGCGGGGCAGGGGACGGGGCTCGGCGGGTTCTTCGGCGTCGACCAGCCGAACGTGTTCGGGCAGTGCAAGCGCATCTCGGCGCAGTGGCAGTACGGCGCGAACATCAACAACTTCAACGTCAGCTACACCGACCCGGCGGTGCGGCAGTCGCGCATCTCGGCGACGACGACCGCCTACCGGTCGCGGGCGCGCTACCGCGTCGGCGACCTCGGGCAGCAGACGGTGTCGGGTGGCTCGATCCAGCTCGGCTTCCCGGTGCCGCAGTCGCCGTTCACGCGCCTCTTCCTGTCGTACGGAGGCGAGTCGATCCACTACGGCAGCGGCGGCTTCCTCGGCGACGTGCGGGCGCAGTTCCCCAACAGCTTCCGCTCGACGCTGGGGCTGACGGCGACGCGCGACACGCGCATCGACCTTCCGTTCGCGACCGCCGGCTCGCTGCAGACGGCGACGGCGCAGTTCAACGGCGGCCCGCTCGGCGGGACGGTGAACTTCCAGCGGTACACGACCGAGATCCGGACGTACGCGCCGCTCGGGCAGCTCGGCGGCTCGAGGCCGGGGTCGCAGCCGATCAAGTTCGTCTTCGGGCTGACGGGGCGCGCCGGCGCGCTGTTCGGCAACCCGGGGGCCTTCTTCTCGACGCAGCAGTTCTCGCTCGGCGGCGTGCAGTACGGCGAGCAGCTCCGCGGCTACGAGGAGTTCTCGATCACGCCGAACGGGGTGCTGCCGAACGCGAGCTCCTTCAATGCGAGCGTCCAGTCGTTCGGGAGCGCGTTCTTCACCTCGACGGCCGAGGTCGGGATGCGCTTCAACCAGATGTTCTACGTCAACGCCTTCTATGACGCGGGCAACATCTGGCGGCGGCCGCAGGACTTCGACCCGTCGCGCCTCTTCCGTGGCGCCGGCATCGGACTGTCGGTGATCTCGCCCCTGGGTCCGCTCGGCCTCGACTGGGCGTACGGCTTCGACCGCCGCGAGGCGGCGCCCCGTCCGGGGGATCCGAACGCGACGCGTCTGGCCCCGAAGTGGCAGCTCCACTTCAAGCTCGGCCAGCTCTTCTAGTCCGCTCCCGCGGCGCCACGGCCGGCCGCTCGGCGCCGCCGCGGCGCCGCTCCCGCGACGCGGCCGGCGGGCGCCGCGTCCGAATCCTGTCCCCCGCAGCACTCCCACCGCAGCCACGCTCTCTCTTCGGAGTCATCAACATGCGTTCGTTCTTCCGCGCGGCGCCGCTGGCGCTCGCCATCGCCGCCGCGGCCGCGTCCCGGCCAGCGCAGGCTCAGCAGCAGGGCCCGATCAAGATCGCGTATCTCAACTCGCAGGTGATCCTGCAGAACGCGCCCGGCCGCGCCGAGGCCGAGTCGCAGTTCGAGCGGGAGATGGGGGGGTACCGGCAGCAGGTGCAGCGCATGGGCGATTCGCTCCAGACGATGATCGCCGACTACAACAAGCAGGAGGTCTCGCTGAGCCCGGCGGCCAAGCAGACGCGTCAGCAGACCATCCGCGCCCGTGAGGACGCCTTCCAGAAGCGGACGCAGGAGCTCGAGCAGAAGGCGCAGCAGCGCCAGGTCGAGCTCGTGCAGCCGATCATGGAGAAGATCCAGAAGGTGATCGCCGACATCCGGCGCGAAGACGGCTACTCGATGATCTTCGACGCCGGCTCGAGCGCGGGCGCCCTCGTGGCCGCCGACACGACGCTCAACATCACCGGCAAGGTGCTCGAGCGGATGGGGGTGAAGGCGACCGCGGTGAACGCCGCGCCGGCGCCGGCGGTGCAGACCCCGAACGCCGCCGGCGCGCCGCTCTCGGCGCCCGCTGGCGTGACTCGTCCGAAGACGCCGCCGACGCAGTGACCGCGGCGGAACGTTCCGGGACGGACGTCCCCGGCGGTCAGGGCGCGCGCGCCCTGACCGCCGGGGACGTCGCCCGTCTGGTCGGGGGCGAGCTCGCGGGGGACGCCGCGCGCGAGGTCTCCGGCGTCGCCCCGCTCGATCGGGCGACGGAGCGCGACGTCAGCTTCCTGGCCGCGGCCAAGTATGTGCCGCTGCTCGCCGGCTCGCGGGCCGGCGTCGTGCTCGTGAGCCGCGAGCTCGCCGAGTCGGCGGCGCAGGTGCCGGCGCGCGTCGTGGTCGCGAACCCGTACGAGGCGCTGCTCGCGCTCCTCCCCGCGCTCTTCCGGCCGGCGCCGCGGGTGCCGGGCGTGCACCCGACGGCGATCGTGGGGCGCGGTGCGCGGCTCGGCGCCGACGTCACCGTCGGGCCCTACGCGATCATCGGCGACGGCGCGGTGCTCGGCGACCGGGCGTGGGTCGACGCGCACTGCGTGGTCGGCGAGGGCGTCACGGTGGGGGAGGACGCGCGGCTCCACCCCGGGGTGACGCTCTACGCAGGGGCGGTCGTCGGCCGCCGGGTGATCCTGCACTCGGGGGTGCGGGTGGCGAGCGACGGCTTCGGCTACGTCTTTCGCGACGACGCCCACCAGAAGCTGCCGCACGTCGGCCGCTGCGTGCTCGAGGACGACGTCGAGGTGGGCGCGAACTCGACCCTCGACCGCGGCAGTGTGGATGACACCGTGATCGGCGCCGGCACGAAGATCGACAACCTCGTGCACGTGGCGCACAACGTCCGAATCGGCCGGCTCTGCCTCGTGATGGCGCAGGTCGGGATCGCCGGCTCGGTGCGGGTCGAGGACGGGTGCATCCTCGCGGGGCAGGTGGGGATCGCCGGGCACCACACGATCGGCCGGGGCGCGCGCCTCGCCGCGCAGGCCGGCGTATTCGGCGACATCCCGGCGGGGGAGACGTGGTCGGGCTACCCGGCGCGCCCACACCGTGAGGCGCTCCGCGCGCAGGCCGTGCTGTTCAAGCTGCCGTCGCTGATCCGCGAGCTCGAGCGGCTCGTCGCCGAGCGCGGGGCGGCTCCGCGGAGTGCGGCGCCGGAGCGCGGCGCATGAGCGCCGTGGCGAACGGGGGCCGCGCCGAGCCGCGCCAGACGATCGCGCGTCGCGTCACGCTCGACGGTGTCGGGCTGCACCTCGGCGTCCCCTGCCGGCTGACTTTCGCGCCGGCCGCGGGGGGGGCGGGGATCAGCTTCCTCCGCACCGACCATCCGGGCGCGGAGCGGGTGCCGGCGCTCGTCGAGCGCGCGACGCTGAGCGAGCGGCGGACGCAGCTCGGGGAGGGGGAGCGGGCACTGCACACGGTGGAGCACGTGCTCGCCGCCGTCGCCGCGGCCGGCGTCGACGACCTGGTGATCGAGATGGACGGGCCCGAGCCGCCGATCATGGATGGCAGCGCCGCGCCCTTCTTCGACGCCATCGCGGGCGCCGGGCTCGCGCCGAGCGGCGGCGCGGCGGAGTATCTCGAGCTGAGCGAGCCGGTACGCGTGATCGACGGCGAGTCGGTGTACGAGGCGTTCCCGGCGGACGCGCTCAGCGTCGAGGTGACCATCGACTTCCCGCACCCGCTCATCGGGCGGCAGGCGGGGCGCTACGAGGTGACGCGCGAGAGCTTCGCGCGCGACCTCGCGCGCGCGCGGACGTTCGGGTTCGTCCGCGAGGTGGAGATGCTGCGCGCGAAGGGGCTGATCCGGGGCGCGTCGACCGACAACGCGGTGGTGCTCGACGAGTGCGGCGTGGTGGACAACGCGCTGCGCTGGCCCGACGAGTTCGTGCGCCACAAGGCGATGGACTGCGTCGGCGACCTCGCCCTGGCCGGCCGACGCGTCCGGGCGCGCATCGTGGCCTTCAAGCCGAGTCACCGCGGGACCGTGACGCTCGTCCGAGAAATGACCAAGCACGCCCGCCCAGCGCGGCGCCAGGAGCCGACAGTGTTAGGAATCGAAGACATCATGAAGGTGCTCCCGCACCGCTACCCGTTCCTCCTCGTGGACCGGATCCTCGAGCTCGAGGACGGCAAGCGCGTGGTCGGGCTGAAGAACGTCACGATCAACGAGCCATTCTTCCAGGGGCACTTCCCGGGGCACCCGATCATGCCCGGGGTGCTGATCATCGAGGCGATGGCGCAGGTCGGCGGGATGCTGCTGCTCGGCTCCATGGCGAACCCTGACCAGAAGGTCGTCTACTTCATGTCGCTCGACAACGTGAAGTGGCGGCGCCCGGTGAAGCCGGGCGACCAGCTGCGCTTCGAGCTGGAGCTGACCCAGGTGCGCGGGATGGTGTGCAAGATGCGCGGCATCGCCAAGGTGGACGGCGAGGTCGTCGCGGAGGCGGACATGGCGGCGATGGTGCGCGACCGATGACCGCCACCGCGACCATCCACCCGACCGCCGTCGTCGCCCCCGACGCGCGGATCGGCGCCGGCGTCGAGATCGGGGCGTTCGCCATCGTCGGCGAGAACTGCGAGATCGGCGACGGGAGCGCGATCGGCGCCCGGGCGACGCTCGAGCGGAACGTGCGCCTCGGCGCCAACGTGAAGGTCGGCGTCGGCTCCGTGCTCGGCGGCGACCCGCAGGACCTCAAGTTCCGCGGCGAGTTCACGACCGTCGAGATCGGCGACGGCACGACGATCCGCGAGTACGCGACGATCAACCGCGGCACGGCGCAGAGCGAGCGGACGACCGTCGGGCGGAACTGCTTCATCATGTCGTACGTGCACCTGGCGCACGACTGCCACGTCGGCGACTCGGTGATCATCTCGAACGGCACGCAGCTCGCCGGCCACGTCACCGTCGAGGACAAGGCGATCCTGTCGGGGCTCTCGGCGGTGCACCAGTTCGTGAAGATCGGCAAGCACAGCTTCATCGGCGGCTGCTCGCGGGTGTCGAAGGACGTGCCCCCCTTCCTCAAGGCGGTAGGCAACCCGGTGAAGCTCTACGGCCTGAACAGCGTCGGCCTGCAGCGGAGCGGCTTCCCCGACGAGGTGGTGCGGGAACTCAAGCGCGCCTACCGGCTCGTCTTCCGCTCCGACTTCAACGTGTCGCAGGGGCTCGAGCGGGCGCGGAGCGAGGTGTCGCCGATCCCCGACGTGGAGCACTTCCTCCGCTTCATCGAGGAGAGCCAGCGCGGGGTGGGGTTCTGAGCGCCACGGGGGGAGTCGGCGGCCGGCGCGGGCCGGTGCGGATGGGGGTCGTCGGGGCGGGCGGCCTGGGCTATCACCACGTGCGCATCCTGCGCGACGTGGAAGGGGCGACGCTCGTCGGCTTCCACGAGGAGCGCGCCGAGCGCGCGGCGCAGGTCGCGTCGGAGCTCGGCGTGCGCGCCTACGACTCGCTCGACGCGCTGCTCGACGAGGTGGACGCGCTGACGATCGTCGTCCCGACCCCCGCGCACTACCGGGTGGCGCGGGCCGCGCTCGAGCGCGGGAAGCACGTCATGATCGAGAAGCCGCTCGCCGCCACGCTCGACGAGGCGGACGAGCTGCTCGCGATCGCTCGGCGCACGGGGGTGCTGGTGCAGACGGGGCACGTGGAGCGGTTCAACCGCGCGGTGCGCGCGGCGCTGCCGTTCGTCGACGCGCCGCGCTTCATCGACAGTGACCGCCTGGCGCCGTTCAACCCGCGCGGCTCCGACGTGGCGGTCGTGCTCGACCTCATGATCCACGACATCGACCTGGTGTGCACGCTGGTCGGCGCGCCGGTGAACGAGGTGGCCGCGGTGGGCGTGCCGGTGCTCACGCCCTTCGTGGACATCGCCAACGCGCGCCTCGCGTTCGCCTCCGGCGCGGTCGCCAACATCACGTCGAGCCGGGTCTCGCGCGAGCGGATGCGCAAGGTGCGCATCTTCCAGAAGAGCGGCTACTTCTCGCTCGACCTCGGCGCCGGCACGGGGGAGTTCCTGCGGCTGCGCGGGGAGCTCGACCTGGCGGAGCTGGCGAAGGCGCCGCTGCAGCTCGCGGCGTTCGTCGAGCGCATTCCGCTCGAGGCGCCGGAGGGGGAGCCGCTGCGGCTCGAATTCGAGAGCTTCGTGGCCGCGGTACGGGGCGAGTCGCCGGTGGTGGTGACCGGCGAGGACGGGCGCGAGGCGCTCGCCGTCGCGCTCCGCATCGTGCGCGAGATCGAGCGCACGCTCCCCGCGCTCGCGGGGGCAGGCGGCTCCGGCGGGACGCTCGCCGAGGGGACGGCGCGCGGTGCGTGAGATCCTCTTCGTGGCCGGCGAGGCCTCCGGCGACCTGCACGCCGCGGGCGTCGCGCGCGAGCTGCGCCGGCTCCGCCCGGACCTGGCGCTCGCCGGGATCGGCGGCGGGGCGATGGAGCGCGAGGGGGTGCAGCTCGTGGAGCACGCCGAGAAGCTCGCCGTCATGGGGTTCGTCGAGGTGCTCCGCCACGTGCCCAAGCACTGGGCGCTGCTGCGCGAGCTCCGCGCGCGGCTGCGCAGCGGCAAGGTCGCGCTCCTCGTGCTGATCGACTACCCCGGCTTCAACATGAAGCTCGCGCGGGCGGCGCACGACGCCGGCGTGCCGGTGCTGTATTACATCACTCCCCAGGTGTGGGCGTGGGGCGCCGACCGCCTGAGCAAGCTCGCGACGACGGTGACCAAGGCGGCCGTCATCCTCCCGTTCGAGGAGGAGCTCCTCCGCGCCCACGGGGTGAACGCGACGTTCGTCGGGCACCCGCTGCTCGACCGCGCCGAGCAGATGCCGGGGCGCGAGGAAGCGCGCCGCCAGCTCGGCGTCGCCCCCGACCGGCCGCTGCTCGCGCTCTTTCCGGGGAGCCGGGCGCAGGAGATCGAGCGTCACCTCGACGCGTTCGTGGCCACGGCGCGCGAGCTGGAGCGGCGCACGCCGGGCCTCCAGGTGCTGGTGAGCGTCGCGCCGACGGTGCGGCTCGACCCGGCGCGCTGTCCCTATCCGATGGCGCACTCGGCCTCCTTCGCCGTGCTCCGCGCCGCTGACGCGGCGCTCTGCAAGAGCGGGACGACGACGCTCGAGGCGGCGGTCGCGGGCTGTCCGCTGGTCGTCGCCTACCGGACGAACGCGCTCACCTACGCGATCGCGCGCCGCGTGGTCAAGATCCCTCACATCGGCCTCGTGAACGTGGTCGCGGGGCGCGAGGTGGCGCGCGAGTTCGTGCAGGAGGCGCTCGAGCCGGCGGTGGTCGCCGACGCGCTCGCGCCGCTGCTCGACCACGGGCGCCCGGAGCGCGCGCGGGCGCTCGTCGGGCTCGCCGAGGTGCGCGGCCGGTTGGGGACGCCGGGCGCGGCGGCGCGCGTCGCGGCGATGGCGAGCGAGCTGGCGACGTGAGCGCCGCCGACACGCCCCACGGCGCGACGCCCTCGCCCGCGGCCGAGTCGTCGTCGGCGGCCGCGGAGCGCGAGGCCGGCGCCTCGGCGCGCGACGAGCGGCGCCTCCGCTGGCTCACCCGCCTCGGCTACCGGGGCATCCGCGCCCTCGCGTCCACCTGGCGCGTGCGCGTGGTGCACCACGAGCCGGTAGACGCGCTGCGCGCCGAGCGAGAGCCGGTGGTGTTCGCGTTCTGGCACGGTCAGATGCTGCCGCTCCTCTTCCATCACCGCGACGAGGGAGTGGCGATCCTCATCAGCTCGCATCGCGACGGCGAGATCATCGCGCGTATCGCGCACCGCTTCGGCTTCCGCACCGTCCGCGGCTCGACGTCGCGCGGCGGCGGGCGCGCGCTGCTCGGGCTCGTGCGCGAGCTGGAGCGGGGCGGGGAGGTGGCGGTGACCCCGGACGGGCCGCGCGGGCCGGCGGAGCGCTTCGCGCCCGGCGCCCTGATCGCCGCGCAGCGGGCGAACGCGCACATCGTGCCGGTGGCCGCGACGGCGGACCGCGCCTGGCGGCTGCGGAGCTGGGATCGCTTTCTCGTGCCGAAGCCGTTCGCGCGCGTGACGGTCGCCTACGGCCCGCCGACGCGGGTCGCGGCGACGACGGCGCGGGAGGCGACCGAGGAGGCCGCGCGCTTCGAGGCGCTGATCGCCGAGGCGGTCGCCCGCGCGGCGGCGGCGTAGCGGCGCGATGAGCGACGCCCGGTCCGAGGAGCGCGTGGTCGAGCGCGTCTGGTATGGCGCCGGCGCCGGGGAGCGGGCCGCGCGCCTCGCGCTGCTGCCGCTCGAGGCGCTCTACGCCGGCGTCTCCGCGGCGCGCGGCGCGCTCTACGACGCCGGGCTGCTGCGGGCGTCGGAGACGGCGGTGCCGGCGCTCGCCGTCGGCAACCTCACCGTCGGCGGGACGGGGAAGACGCCGGTTGCGGCCTGGCTCGCGGCGGAGCTGCGGGCGCGGGGCGCGCGGCCCGCGATCGTCCTGCGTGGCTACGGCGCCGACGAGCCGCTGGTGCACGAGACCCTCAACCCCGACGTCCCTGTGGTGGTCGCCGCCGACCGCGTGCTCGGCGCCGGGCGCGCGCGCGTGCTCGGCGCCGACGTCGTCGTGCTCGACGACGCGTTCCAGCACCGGCGCGCCCGGCGCGTGGCCGACGTCGTGCTGCTGAGCGCCGACCGGTGGACGCCGCGGCGGCGACACCTCCTCCCGGCCGGCCCGTGGCGGGAGCCGCTCGCCGCGCTTCGCCGTGCGTCGCTCGCCCTCGTGACGCGGAAGGCCGTGACGCTCGCCCACGCCGAGGCGGTGCTCGCGGCGGCCACCGCCGCGGCACCGGGCGTCCACGGCGGCGTCGCCCTCCTCGCTCCGGGCGACCTCGTGCCGGCACCCGTGGCGGGCGGCGATGCCGGCGAGCGTCCCGCCCCGCGCCCACTCGCCTCGATCGACGGCGCGCGCGTCCTCGCGATCTCGGCGATCGGCGACGGGGGGGCGTTCCACGCGCAGCTCGTGGCCGCCGGCGCGCGGCTGGAGCCGCCGCCCGCCGCGTACCCCGACCACCACGCGTTCACCGACGCCGAGGTGGCGCGCCTCGCGCGGGACGCGGAGCGGGCCGAGATCGTCGTCTGTACGCTCAAGGACGCCGTCAAGCTCGCCCCGCGCTGGCCTCGCGCCGGACCGCCCCTGTGGTATGTTTCTCAGCGCGTCGTGCTCGAGCGTGGGCGCGAGGCCGTGGATCGTCTGCTCGAGACGGTCCTGGCCGCCCGCGACCGCGCGGTCTCCCCGGCGCACGACGCCTTCTCCCCCAAGACAGCCGGCGCCCGCCGGCCCACAGACCTCCCAGATGCCGACTGACCTTCGCCTGCCCACCAGCAAGATCATTCGCCCCGACAAGGACCGCTTTCTCAACGAGGAGAACCCGTTCGAGGCGATGATGTCGCGGTTCGACCGCGCCGCCGAGCTGCTCGACCTCGAGCCGGGGATCTACAAGGTCCTGCGCCACGCCGAGAAGGAGATCACGATCTCCATCCCGGTCATGATGGACAGCGGCGAGGTGGAGGTCTTCACCGGCTATCGCGTGCTCTACAACACGTCGCGCGGCCCCGCCAAGGGAGGGATCCGCTTCGACCTGCAGGTCACGCAGGACGAGGTGAAGGCGCTCGCCGCGTGGATGACGTGGAAGTGCGCCGTCGTGAACCTCCCCTTCGGCGGCTCCAAGGGCGGGGTGATCTGCGACCCGCTCAAGATGAGCGTCGGGGAGCTGGAGCGGCTCACGCGCCGCTACACGGCGGGGATCATCCAGACGCTCGGTCCCGACTCCGACGTCCCCGCGCCGGACGTGAACACGAACGAGCGCGTGATGGCGTGGATCATGGACACCTACTCCATGCACCAGCGCCACACGGTCACCGCCGTGGTGACCGGGAAGCCTGTGGAGATGGGAGGCTCGCTCGGCCGCCGCGAGGCGACGGGGCGTGGCTGCATGTTCGTGACGCGCGAGGCGCTCCGCCACCTCGGGATGCCGATCTCCGGCGCCACCGTGGCCGTGCAGGGCTTCGGCAACGTCGGCTCCGTGGCCGCCGACCTGCTCGCCAAGCAGGGGTGCCGCATCGTCGCGATCAGCGACCGCACGGGCGGCTTCTACAACAAGGGCGGGCTCGACATCCCGGCGGCGATCGCCCACGTCAAGCAGCACAAGACGCTCGAGGGCTTCCGGGGCGGCGACCAGGTCACGAACGACGAGCTGCTCACCCTCCCCGTCGACGTGCTCCTGCCGGCGGCGCTCGAGAACGTGATCACGTCCAAGAACGCCGGGAAGGTCCAGGCCAAGGTGATCTGCGAGGGCGCGAACGGCCCGACGACGGCGGGCGCCGACTCGATCCTCGACGAGAAGGGGATCTTCGTCATCCCCGACATCCTCGCCAACGCGGGCGGCGTCACGGTCTCCTACTTCGAGTGGGTCCAGGACCGCGGCGGCTACTTCTGGACCGAGGAGACGGTCAACAGCCGCCTCGAGGACATCATGACGAACAGCTTCGCCGCGGTGCTCGACCTGTCGCGCCAGCACAAGGTGAACATGCGCACCGCGGCGTACATGCTGTCCATCAGCCGCGTCGCCACAGTGCACCGCCTGCGCGGGATCTACGCCTAACGAGGGACGGGGACGCGGGGGCGGGGACCAGGGACGGAGCGCACGCCGGGACAGCCGGAGGTCGCCCGCGCCTGGTCCCCGCCCCCGGTCCCTCGCTCCTGGCGCCCGGTCCCTGGTGCCCCGATGAAGCTCCTCGTCCTGGCCGTCGGGAAGCCGAAGAACGCCGCGCTCGCGGCGGCGATCGAGGACTACGAGGCGCGCGCGGCTCGCTACTGGCCGCTCGAGGCGGTGGAGGTGCGCGAGGAGCCGGCGCGCTCGGCGAGCGCCGAGGTGGTGAAGGGGCGCGAGGGGGAGCGGCTCGCGGCGCGCCTCCCGGCGGGCGCGCACGTCGTGGCGTGCGACGTGGAGGGGGCGCGCATGTCCTCGGAGCGGTTCTCGGCCTGGCTGCAGGGCGAACGCGAGCGCGGGCGCGACGTCGCGTTCGTCATCGGCGGGGCGTACGGGCTCTCCGAGGAGCTACGCGCGCGTGCGTCCTCGCGACTCTCCCTGGCGCCGTGGACGCTGCCGCACGAGCTCGCGCGCCTGGTGCTGGCCGAGCAGCTCTACCGTGCGGGCACGCTCGTCCGGGGCGAGCCCTACCACAAGTGAGAGGAGAGGGTGTAGGGTTCAGGGGCTGGGGTGGAGACGGACGTGCAGAGGGGGCGGGAGCGGGGCCGGAGACGGCCCGACCGGCGGTCCCCGAACCCGCCACCCAGCCTCCGCGCGTCTCCACCCTGCACGCTCGACTTCATCCCCCCACGACGTGACGAGAACGTTCATGCCCGGGCGACCGCGGTGAGCGGCGTACCCACGGTGATCACGGAGCCGCTGGGCGGCTCGCGGCTGGCGCGCGACGCGGCCGCGGGCCTGCTCGACGAGTGGTACGGGCGGCGCCCCGCGTCGCCCGCGGCGTGGCGCACGCACCTGGAAGGGGTGCGCGCCGGCATGGGCAGCGCGACGTGGCTCGACGCGCTGCGCCCCGCGCTCGGCGAGAGCGTGGCCGCCGGCGCGGCTGGCGCGCGGCTGGCTCGCGCCGCGGCGTCGGGGGTGGTGGTGACCACGGGACAGCAGCCGGGTCTGTTCGGGGGGCCGGTGTACACGTGGTCGAAGGCGCTGGCCGCGCGCGCCCTCGCCGACGAGCTCGAGCGGGCGACGGGCGTGCCGGTGGCGCCGGTCTTCTGGGCCGCGACGGACGATGCCGACTTCGCCGAGGCGAGCGTGACGTCCGTCGCGGTGCCCGGCGGCGCCGAGGAGCTGCGCATCGCCCCCACGGCGCCCGAGGCGACGCCGATGTCGGCGGTCCCGCTCGGTGACGACGTGGTGGCCGCGTTCGAGCGGCTCCATGGCGGCGCCGGGTCCGCGGCGTTCGGCGGGCTCTACTGGTCCGTGGTGCGCGACGCCTACGCGCCCGGCGTCACCGTCGGCGGCGCGTACGTGCGGCTGCTGCGGGCGCTCCTCGAGCCGCTCGGCGTCGCGGTGCTCGACGCCTCGCATCCCGCGACGCGCGCGGCCGCCGACGCCACCCTCCGCGCGGCGCTGCGCCGCGCGTCCGCGGTGGACCAGGCGCTTGCCCGGCGCTCGGCCGAGATCGAGGCGCGGGGCTACGCCGTGCAGGTGCCCCCCGTCGCCGGCCTCGCGCTGGCGTTCGTGGACGACGCCGGCGCCAAGCGCCGCGCGCGGCTCGACGAGGCCGCCGCGCTCGCCGAGGCGGCGGCGCCGGGCTCGCTCGGGCCCAACGTGCTGCTGCGCCCCGTCGTGGAGCGCGCCATCCTGCCCAGCGCCGCGTACGTCGCCGGCCCGGGCGAGCTCTCGTACTTCGCGCAGGTCGGCGCCGTCGCCCAAGCGCTGGGCGCCGCGGCGCCGCTCGCGGTGCCGCGCTGGTCGTGTACCATCCTCGAGCCGCACGTCGCGCGACTGCTCGCGCGGCACGGGCTCGAGATCGCGGAGCTGGAGGCGCCGCACGCCGCGGAGTCGCGCCTGGCGCGCCGCGCCCTGCCGGCGCCGGTCGGGGACGCCCTGCGAGCGCTCCGCGAGTCGCTCCGGGACGGCGTCGTCGATTTGCGCGCGGCGCGCGACTCCGCGCGCGACGCGGCGCGCACGAGGGAGGGGGCCGACGATCCCCTGCTGCCGGACGCGGTGCTCGAGGGCGCGGCGCGGGCGCTGGAGCACCGCGTCGGCCGGCTCGAGAGGCGCGCCCTCGCCGGGGTGAAGCGCCAGGAGCGGGAGCTCATGCGCGACGTCGCCACCGCGCGCGGCGCCCTCTTTCCCGGCGGCAAGCGCCAGGAGCGCGCCCTGAACCTGCTCCCCATGCTCGCGCGCCACGGTCCCTCCCTCGTCGACGCGATGGCGGCGCGCGCCGCCGAGCACGCCGCGTCGCTCGTGGCCGGCGGGCCGGCGGCCGCGCGCACCCGGGAGGCCGAGCTTGGCGTCGCGGCCGGCTGAGCCGCTCGCGGCCGACGAGCCGCCGTCGGCGCCGCCCCCGCCGCCTCCCCCACCGCGGCGCGCGGAGCGTACCGGGCGCTTCGCGGCGTTGATCGCGCTCGGCATCCTCCTCTCGCGCCTGTTCGGGCTCGTCCGGCAGCGCGTCTTCGGCCACTACTTCGGCACGGGCGACGCGGCCGACGCCTTCAACGCCGCGTCGCGCATCCCGAACGTCCTGCAGAACCTGTTCGGCGAAGGGGTGCTCTCGGCGTCCTTCATCCCCGTGTACTCGGCGCTGCTCGCGCGGGGGGAGCGCGAGGAGGCGGATCGCGTCGCCGGCGTGGTCGGCGCGCTGCTGGCGCTCGCGACGGCGATCGTCGTCCTGCTCGGCGTCGCGTTCACCCCGTTCCTCGTCTCCACCGTGGCCATGGGGTTCACGGGGGAGAAGCGCGAGCTGACGATCCGCCTCGTGCGGATCATGTTCCCGGGCATCGGGCTGCTCGTCTGCTCGGCGTGGTGCCTGGGGATCCTCAACAGTCACCGCAAGTTCCTGCTCTCGTACGTCGCGCCGGTGGTCTGGAACGTCGTGATGATCGGCACGATGTGGTGGTGGGGCGGGCGCGGGGTGAGCGAGGTGCGGCTCGCCGTGCTCCTCGCCTGGGCCGCCGTGGTGGGGAGCGCGCTCCAGTTTCTCGTGCAGCTGCCGACCGTGCTGCGCCTCGCGCCGGGCGTCCGCCCGTCGCTCGCCACCGGCTCGCCGCACGTGCGGCAGGTGGTGCGCAGCTTCGGCCCGGTGTTCCTCGGGCGCGGCGTGGTGCAGGTGAGCGGCTACATCGACTCGAGCCTGGCGAGCCTGATCGGCCAGGGGGCGGTCTCGCTCTTCAGCTACGCGCAGTCGCTCTATCTGCTCCCCGGCAGCCTCTTCGGGATGGCCGTGTCGGCGGCGGAGCTGCCGGCGATGTCGAGCCTGAGCGGGGCGGCGGACGAGGTCGCGGCGCACCTGAGAGCGCGACTCGAAGCCGGCCTGCGCCGGATCGCGTATTTCATCGTGCCCTCGGCGATCGCCTTCCTGGCGCTCGGCGACGTGGTGGCGGCGCCGCTCTTCCGCACCGGGCGCTTCACGCAGCAGGACGTGGTCTGGGTCTGGGCGACGCTCGCCGGCTCCTCGGTCGGGCTCCTGGCGTCCACGCTCGGCCGGCTCTACGCCTCCACCTTCTACGCCCTGCGCGACACGCGGACCCCGCTGCGCTTCGCCGTGGTGCGCGTGCTGCTCACCCTCGTGCTCGGCTACCTGTTCGCCCTCCCGCTCCCGCGCGCGCTGGGGGTCGACCCGCGATGGGGGGTCGCCGGGCTGACGGCCTCGGCCGGGCTCGCGGGGTGGGTGGAGTTCGCGCTGTTGCGCCGCGCGCTGAACGCGCGGCTCCGGGCGGGGACGGGGCTCGCGGCGGGCTACGTCGCCCGCCTCTGGGCGGCGGCAGCCGTGGGCGCGGGGCTGGCCTGGGCGGTGAAGCTCGCGCTCGGCATGCAGCACCCGATCCCGCTCGCCGTCTGCGCGCTCGGGCTCTACGGCGCCGCGTACATCGCCCTCACCGGCGCGCTCGGCATCGGCGAGGGGGTGGCGCTCGTCGGCCGCGTGGCGCGGCGCCTCGGCCTCGGCGGCCGGTGACGCGCGGGGCGCTCGTGGCCGGCGCGACCGGCACGATCGTCGCACCGCAGGCTGGCCGCCCGCGCTCCGCCAGCCGCCCCGACGCGAGCCGAGGGGCGGGGGGCGCGCGATGAGCCAGAACGATTCGCCGGACGCGCTGTATTACACCCCGATGATCGCCCCGCCGGACGCCGTCGCCGCCAAGCTGCCGCACCTCCCGGAGTCGCCCGGAGTCTATCTCTGGAAGGACGACGCCGGGGAGGTGTTGTACGTCGGCAAGGCGAAGCGGCTCCGCGCCCGCGTGCGTAGCTACTTCGCCAGCGACCACCTCGCGAGCCCGAAGACGCGCCACCTCGTCCGGCGGATCGCCGACCTCGACACGATCGTCGTCCCCACCGAGGCCCACGCGCTGATCCTCGAGGCGAACCTCATCAAGGAGCACCGCCCGCGGTTCAACATCGCGCTCAAGGACGACAAGTCGTACCCGTACATCAAGGTCACCGTCCAGGAGCCCTACCCGCGGGTCATCGTCACGCGCCGGCTGCAGAGCGACGGGGCGCGCTACTTCGGCCCCTACACCGACGTCGGCGCGATGCGCCGGGCGCTGAACGTCGTCAAGCGCATCTTCACCGTGCGCTCGTGCAGCTACGACATGCCGCGCGAGCTTCCCGAGCGCGCCTGCCTCGACCACCATATCGGGCGGTGCAAGGCGCCCTGCGTCGGCCTCCAGTCGCGCGAGGACTACCGCGCGATGATCGACGAGGTCGAGCACTTCCTCGACGGCAAGACGGACGAGGTGATCCGCCGCGTGCGCCAGCGGATGGAGGCGGCGGCCGAGGGCCTCGACTTCGAGCGCGCCGCCGAGCTGCGCGACGCGCTCACCAAGCTCGAGCGGCTCGAGGAGCCGACGGTCGTGCTCGAGGTCGAGGGGGGGGACCGCGACGTCGTCGGCTACGCGCGCGACGGCGACGACGCCTGCGTCGCGATCATGCGCATCCGGTCGGGCAAGCTGCTCGCCCGCGAGCACCACTTTCTCGACAACATCGACGGCGACACCGACGCCGACGTCCTCTCGGCGTACCTGGCGCGCACCTACGTGGCGGCCGAGGAGCGCGCCGCGGAGCTGCTCGTCCCGTTCGACTTCGAGGACCGCCCGGTGCTCGAGGAATCGCTCGCCATGACGCGCCACGGGAGCCGCGTCCTCGTGCCGCAGCGCGGGCCGAAGCGCGAGCTGATCGACCTCGCCGAGCAGAACGCGCGGCACCTCCTCGAGGAGCTCAAGCTCGCCTCGTCCGAGTCCGACGAGCGCGCGGCCGACCCCGTGTACCAGCTCCAGCGCGAGCTCGGGCTGCAGAAGGTGCCGCGGGCGCTCGTCTGCTTCGACATCTCGCACGCGCAGGGGACGGACACGGTCGCCTCGATGGTGTGGTTCGAGAACGGGCGGCCGAAGCGCGCCGAGTACCGCAAGTTCAAGGTCGAGACGGTCGCCGGGATCGACGACTTCGCGTCGATGAACGAGGTGGTGGGGCGCTACTTCAAGCGCCGCGTCGACGAGCAGCGGCCGCTCCCCGACCTCGTCGTGATCGACGGCGGCAAGGGGCAGCTCGGCGCCGCCCGCGCCGCGCTCGAGCAGCTCGGGCTCGCCGAGCTCCCCCTCATCTCGCTCGCCAAGCGGGACGAGGAGCTGTTCGTGCCGGGGCGCAGCGAGTCGATCCGCCTCTCGCGCCGCTCCCCGGCGCTGCGGCTGCTGCAGCAGGCGCGCGACGAGGCGCACCGCTTCGCCGTCACCTTCCAGCGGAAGCGGCGCTCGATGCGTACGGTGACGTCGGAGCTGCTCTCGATCCCCGGCATCGGCCCGGTGAAGCGCCGCCAGCTCCTGCAGGCGTTCGGCAGCGTGCAGGGGATCCGCGACGCGGGCGAGGAGGAGGTGGCCAAGCTCCCGGGCTTCACCCCGGGGAGCGCGCGCAAGCTCCTCGGCGCGCTCGCCAGGAGCTCGCCGACGGCGCCACCCAGCGTCGCCGAGGGCGACGGGGGCGGTGCCGGGGCGGAGCGCGCCGACGACGCGCCACCCCCTCCCGCCGCATCGGGGGCGGCGCAGCAGTAGAATTCACCGCCGCACCTCGGACCGCCGGCCCGGTGCACCGCGGCCGGCGCGCTCGTTCCCGCCCTCTCCCCGCCTCCGTGCCCACCTGGACGCTCTCCTGCTCGGCGTGCGACTACGCGCAGCCGGGCACCGACGCCGCCTCCGTCTGCCCGCGCTGCGGGCAACCGCTGCTCGTGCGCTACGACGCGTTCCCCCCACGGCCGGCGGTGGACGCCGCTCGCTGGGACCTCTGGCGCTACCGCGCCGTGCTGCCGCTCCTCGAGGGCGAGTGCCCGGTGTCGCTCGGGGAAGGGGGGACGCCGCTGCTCGACGCGCCCGCCCTCGCCGCCGAGCTGGGCGTCCGCCGCGTCCTGGTGAAGGACGAGGCGCTCAACCCGACCGGCTCGTTCAAGGCGCGCGGCATGAGCGCCGCCGTCACCCGCGCCCGCGCCCTCGGCGCGCCGGGCCTCGTCGTGCCGACGGCGGGGAACGCGGGCGCCGCGCTCGCGGCCTACGGCGCCGCCGCCGGACTGCCGGTGCGCGTCTACGCCCCCGAGTCGACGCCGGCCGCGATCACGCGGACGATCGTCGCCCTCGGCGCTTCGCTCGAGCTCGTGCCCGGCCACATCGGCGACGCCGGCCGGGCGGCGCGCGCCTTCGCCGCCGAGAGCGGCTTCGTGGACGTGTCGACGCTCCGCGAGCCGTACCGCATCGAGGGGAAGAAGACGATGGGACTCGAGCTCGCCGAGCAGCTCGGCTGGCGCCTCCCGGACGTCGTCGTGTATCCGACCGGCGGCGGGACGGGCCTCATCGGGATGTGGAAGGTGTTCGGTGAGATGCGCGGCGCGGGGTGGCTCGACCCGGCGGCGCCGCTGCCGCGCATGATCGTCGCGCAGGCCGCCGGCTGCGCGCCGATGGTGCGCGCCTTCCACGCCGGCGCCGACCGCGGCGAGCCCTGGGCCGACCCCGAGACGCACGCCGCCGGCCTCCGCGTCCCGGCGCCGCTCGGCGACCGCCTCATCCTGCGCGCCCTCCGCGAGAGCGGCGGCGACGCCGCAGCCGCGAGCGAGTCGGAGATCCGCGCCGACACCGCGTCCCTCGCGCGGGCGACTGGCGTGGACGCCGCCCCCGAGGGCGGCTGCGCGCTCGCCGTCCTCCGCGCTCTGCTCGCCGCCGGCCGCGTGGCGCGCGACGCGGAGGTGGTGGTGTTCAATACGGGGAGTGGGGGGAGTTATCGGATGTAGGAAAGCGGGGCGGGGCAGTTGGCGGTCGTCAGTTCTGAGTTATCAGTTGTCAGTGTTCGCCAGACGCTCACCATCGCGCACTGCAAACTGCAAACTGCCAACTGCCGACCGCCACACGGCAATGGCCCTCCGCCCGCACCCGCGCCCGCCCTCCCGACTATTATTCGCGCATGACGATCGCCATCCTCGATCCCTTCAGCGGCATCTCGGGCGACATGACGCTCGGAGCGCTGATCGACGTCGGGCTCGACCCGGCGTGGCTGCAGGCGCTGCCGGCCCGGCTCGGCCTCGACGGCGTCACGGTGCGGGTGCAGGACGTGCTGCGCGGCGAGCTGGCGTGCAAGAAGGTCGACTTCGACATCCCGCCGCAGCCGCATGGGCGCCACATCCGCGAGATCCGCGCGCTCGTCGAGCGGGCGGGGGTCCCCGACCGGGTGCGCGAGCGCGCCGACGCGGCGTTCACCGCGATCGCCTCGGCGGAGGGGGCGATCCACGGCACGTCGCCCGAGGCGGTGCACCTGCACGAAGTCGGCGCGGTGGACGCGATCCTCGACGTGGTGGGCTCGGTCTGGGGCTTCGAGCTGCTCGGCGTCGAGCGCGTGTACTGCGGAGCGATCGCGCTCGGCGACGGCACGGTCCGCGCCGCGCATGGCCTGCTGCCGGTGCCGGCGCCGGCCACCCTCAAGCTGCTCGAGGGGCACCCGGTCCGTCCCGGACCCGAGGGGAGCGGCGAGCTCGTGACGCCGACGGGCGCCGCGCTCGTGCGCGTGCTCTCGAGCGGCCCGGTGCCGGCGTCGTACGTCCCCGTGCGCAGCGGCTTCGGCGCGGGCACCAAGGACTTCCGGGGGCGCGCCAACGCGCTGCGCATCGTCCTCGCCGAGCCTGCGCCCGGCGACGCGGCAGTCGGGAACGACGGGGGCGACGTCGAGACGCTCACCGTGCTCGCCGCCGACGTCGACGACATGTCGGGCGAGTATCTGGCGGCGGCCGCCGACGCGCTGCGGGCGGCCGGCGCGCTCGACGTCGTGCTTCTCCCGACGACGATGAAGAAGGGGCGGCCGGGCACGCGTCTCGAGGTGCTGGCCCGCCCGGAGCAGGCCCTGGCTCTGGAGACGATGCTGCTCACGGCGACGACGACGATCGGCGTGCGCCGCGCGTCGGTCACCCGGCGCGCACTCCCCCGCGAGGCGCGCGAGGTCGAGGTGCTCGGGCACCGCGTCGCGGTGAAGGTCGTCACCCTCCCGAGCGGGGCGCGGCGCGTCAAGCCGGAGTTCGAGGACGTCCGGCGGGTCGCGGAGGCGACTTCGCGACCGGCCTCGGATATATTTGCTCTCGCCGCCCGCGAGGCGGAGCGCGGCTGACGGATCAGCCCGCTGGGCGCGGGCGGCGGAACGTCCCCCGTCGAGATCGTGTAGGAGCCGCCCCACCCCCCGGCAGAGCTCGCCGGTGGGCCAGGTCTTTACATGTCACTCCCCAGGAGACGCTTGATGACGGCTTTCCGTAGGCACGCCTTCGCGTCCATCGCGATCGGTGTCGTTTCCACCGCCGCCACCGCCGGCGCCCAGGGCACCGCGGCGGCCGCGAAGAAGTGCGACCTCGCCACCGGCGCCAACCCGAACTTCACGGTCGCCAGGCAGTCCCTCAGTCGGGCGCTCTCGGTCACGGCGGCCAACCGCGCGGCCCCGCTCCGCAGCGCGGTCGCGGCCATCGAGAAGGACAAGGGGAGCAATCAGCTCGCCCACAACTGGCTCCTCGGCAAGACCCTCGTCCTCTGGACGACCGTCCCCGCGGGCGCCGACGGCGTCATGACGCGGAAGGCCGCCGGCTTCACGACCGACGCCGGCGCGTCGATCAACCTCCTCGCCGCGGCCGACACGGCGCTCACCTACGTGGCCCAGAACGCGCCGCAGTGCGCGGACTCGGTGACCTGGTACCGCCGCCAGGCGTGGGTTCCGCTCATCAACGCCGCGAACGAGGCGGCGAACGCCGGCAAGCTCGACTCCGCCGCCGTCTTCGCCAACCGGGCGCTGCTCATCGAGCCCAAGCTGGCCTACTCGTACAACATCCTCGGCGTCGTCGCCCACTCGAAGAAGGACGAGGCCGCCGCCGCGGGCTACTTCAGGCAGGTCGCGACCGTCTCCGCCGGCGACACGACCAAGGACGTCCGCGCCATGCGCACGGCCGCGCTCCAGAACGCCGCGATCCTCGTCCAGAACTCCGCCGAGAGCGCCAGCGACGCCGCCAGGAAGGTCGAGCTGAACAAGGAGGCCGCCGGCCTCTGGCGCGAGCTCCTGAAGGAGACGCCGGACGACGCGAACGCCAAGGCCTCCCTGAAGCGCGCCCTCGTCGCGTCGGGGGACACCGCCGCCGTCGTCGCCGCCTACAGCGATGTGCTGGCCGACCCGTCGAAGTTCAGCGAGCAGCAGGTCGTCGAGGCGGGCGTCGTCTTCGTCAACGGCGGCCGGTCGGCCGACGGCATCAAGCTGTTCGAGACGGTGCTCGCGCAGAATCCCTACAACCGCGAGGCGCTCTTCGACCTCGCGACGACGCACCACAACCTGGGCGCGGGCGACAAGGTCGGCGCCTATGCCCGGCGCCTCGTCGACATCGACCCGAACAACCCCGACAACTGGAGCCTGCTCGCCTCGTCGTACGAGGCGGCCGCCGCGAGCGCCAAGGACGCGAAGGTGAAGAAGGCGGCCAGCGACTCGCTGCTCGTCGCCATGCGGAAGGCGCAGACGATGCCGGTCCGCGTGACCTTCACGGGCTTCGGGCGCGCCGAGGGGAAGCAGGTGCTCAGCGGGGCCATCCAGAACCTCGGCGCGGCGCCCAGCAGCTACGCGCTCAAGGTCGATTTCCTCGACAAGAGCGGCAGCGTGGTCGCCACGCAGACGGCCACCGTCGGCCCGGTCGCGCCGAAGGAGTCGAAGCCGTTCACCGTCTCAGCCGAGCAGAGCGGCATCGTCGCCTACCGCTACGCGCCGCTGCCCTGACGCCGCGCTAACGAGCGGCGGCGGCTCGCGTTAGGCGCCGCCGGCCGTGTCGCGAGAGGCCCGCCCCGGCTCGGGGCGGGCCTCTCGTGCATCGCGGGAGGCTTTCGGGCACGACGATTAACTGCTGTATTTGCCTTGATTTCCGCCATCGACCCTCCTAAGTTGCGTGAGCTTGGCCGCAACGCGCCACGCGGGGTCGCGCGGGGTGCATTCGAGGCGTTTCCAGGGGGAAGACCGCGTCACGCGTCCTTCCCCCGTTGCAATGGTGGGGGCTGATGGTTCGTGTCGCGCGGGTTCTTCCGGAAAGCATCGCCGCGGAGTTGGGGGTCGTGCCCGGCACCGAGCTGCGCACGGTGAACGGGCGCGAGCTCGACGACTTCCTGGACTGGGAGTTCCTCACAGCCGACGACGAGCTGGTCATCGAAGCCCGCCTCCCGGACGGCGAGGACGTCGTCTACGAGGTCGAGCGCCCCGAGGGCGAGCCGATGGGGATCGAGCTCGAGCCGCCCACCGTGCGCCGCTGCGCGAACCGCTGCGAGTTCTGCTTCGTCGAGGGGCTCCCGAAGGCGCGCCTGCGCAAGAACCTCTACATCCGCGACGACGACTACCGCCTCTCCTTCGCCTACGGCAACTTCGCGACGCTCTCGAACGTGAAGGAGCGCGACGTCAAGCGGATCCTCGAGTACCGCCTCTCGCCGCTCTACGTCTCCGTGCACGCGACGCCGTGGGAGGCGCGGAAGAAGCTCCTCAACAATCCGCGGGTGCCGAACATCCTCGAGCAGCTCGCCACGCTCGCGGCGGGGGGCATCCAGTTCCACGCCCAGATGGTCATCGTCCCCGGTCTCAACGACGGCGACGTCCTCGAGCAGTCGCTCACCGACCTCTGGAACATGGGGGACGCGGTGCTCTCGGCCGCGGTCGTCCCCGTCGGCCTGACCCAGTTCTCGCACCTCTACACCGGGAAGACGATGGACCGGGAGACCGCCCTGCGGCTCCTCGAGCACGTCGAGCGGTGGGGCGCGCGGGCGCGCGCGGAGCGCGGCGAGACGTGGGTGTACGGCTCGGACGAGCTCTATCTCCTGGCCGGCCGTGAGTTTCCGGCCGCCGAGCACTACGGCGACTTCGCGCAGATCGAGAACGGGATCGGCGCCGTGACGACGCTCCGCGAGCGGGTGCGCGAGGGGATCCCGCGCCTCCCGCGGCTCGACGGCCGCCGCATCGGCGTCGTCACCGGCACCTCGATGGGCACGCTCATGCCCCCCATCCTCGAACAGCTCGCCGCCGCCACCGGCGCCCGCTTCGAGCTGATCGTCGCCGAGAACTCGCTCTTCGGCCCGACGACGACCGTCGCCGGCCTGCTCGTGGGCGAGGACATCCGTCGCGCGCTCGCCGGCCGCCACGACCTCGATCTCGCGCTCATCCCCGCCGAGTCGATCAACGAGGACGGGCTCTTTCTCGACGACGCGCGCTTCGTCGCCGTGCGCGAGGAGCTCCCCATGCCCGTCTTCCCGTCGTACGACTTCATCGACGCGCTCGAGCCCGAGGGCGAGCCGGTCGGCGGCGATTCACTTCAGCAGCAGCGCGCCGCCTGAGCGCGCGACACATGGCCAGCACTGGAATCCCGGTCGTCGCCCTCGTCGGCCGGCCGAACGTCGGAAAGTCCGCTCTCTTCAACCGCCTCGTCGGCGACGACGCGGCGATCGTCAGCGAGGAGGCCGGCACCACGCGCGACCGCCACTTCGGCCGCGCCGAGTGGGGCGGCCGCGCCTTCTGGCTCGTCGACACGGGCGGCATCGTGGAGGACTCGGCCGTGCCGATGGACGTCGAGATCCGCAACCAGGTCCTGGAGGCGATCGGCGAGGCGGACCTGCTCCTGCTCATCGTGGACGCGAAGATCGGCGTCCACCCGAGCGACGCGCGCGTCGTCGACCTGCTGCGCGACTCGCGGAAGCCGTGGCTCCTCGTCGCCAACAAGGTGGACGATCCGCGGAGCACCGACTTCTACGAGTTCTACCGCCTCGGCGCCGGCGACCCGCTCCCCGTCTCCGCCAATAACGGCAAGCAGTCCGGGGACCTTCTCGACGCGGTCGTGGGCGCCATCCCCGCCGCCGAGCCGGAGGACTCCGACGTGCTGCGCGTCGCGGTCGTCGGGCGGCCGAACGTCGGCAAGTCGTCGTTCGTGAACCGGCTCCTCGGCGAGAACCGCCTCGTCGTCTCCGAGGTCGCCGGCACCACGCGCGACGCCATCGACACGCCGTTCCGCTATCACGGCCGCGACTACGTCTTCGTCGACACCGCCGGCCTCCGGCGGCAGTCGAAGATCGACGACGGGATCGAGTTCTACTCGTCGCTCCGCACCCGCCGAGCGATCGAGCGCTCCGACATCACCATCCTGATGCTCGACGCGACGCAGGGCCTCGAGAACCAGGACCTCAAGATCGCCGCCCTCGCCTGGGAGGCGGGGCGCGGGCTCATCGTCGTCGTCAACAAGTGGGACATCAAGGAAGACAAGGACGACAAGAGCGCGCACAAGTTCCAGAAGGAGGCCGGGGAGAAGGCGCCCTTCCTCAAGTGGGTGCCCTTCCTCTTCACCTCGGCGCTCACCGGCCAGCGCGTGACACGGGTGCTCGACGTCATCCAGGAGGTCGCCGAGGAGCGTCTCAAGCGCATCTCGACGTCGCAGATCAACGACACGCTGCAGGAGCTCATCGCGCGCCGGCAGCCGCCGCAGGCGGCGGGGCGTGAGATCAAGCTGATCTACGCGACGCAGGTGGAGACCGCGCCGCCGGCGATCGCCGTCTTCGGGAACAATCCCGACGCGCTCCAGGAGCACTACGTGCGATACCTGCACAACGGCTTCCGCGAGGCGTACGGCTACGCGGGGAATCCGCTGCGCATCCTCCTCCGCCGCAAGAACGGGTGACGCCCGTCATGTCGCCGCTCGTCGGCCTCGCCCTCTCCTACGTCCTCGGCTCCATCCCGTCCGCCTATCTCGCGGGCAAGCTCAAGGGGATCGACCTCCGCCGCCACGGCTCCGGCAACCTCGGGGCGACCAACGTCTACCGCGTCCTCGGCGCGAAGATCGCCGCGGTCGTCTTCCTCGTCGACGTCCTCAAGGGAGCGCTCCCGGTGCTCCTCCTCCCGCGCGTCACGGCCGCGTCGCACGTGGAGTACTGGGCCTATGCCTACGGCCTCGCCGCAATCCTCGGCCACGTTCGCCCGCTGTTCCTGCTCGGGAAGGCGGGCGGGAAGGGGGTCGCGACGGCGACGGGCGTCTTCTTCGCGCTCGCCCCGATCCCGTCGCTGCTCGCCTTCGTCACGTTCTGCGCGGTCGTGTACGCCTCGGGCTACGTCTCGCTCGGCTCGCTGGCGGGGGCCGTCGTCCTCGCGCTCACGCTGCTCGTGACCGCGGGGCCGGCGTTGCCCCTGTTCTGGGTCGGCGCGCTCGTCGCCACGTTCGTCTTCTGGTCTCACCGCGCCAACATCGGGCGGCTGCGGCGGGGCGAGGAGCACCGCTTCGGGCGCAAGGCCAGGGGCGTGGCGCCCACGCCCACTCCCAACCCCAATCACGAGGACGCCGTTTGATGCGCTGCGCTGTCGTCGGCGCGGGCGCGTGGGGGACGGCGCTCGCCGACCTCCTCGCCCGCAACGGTCACGACGTGCTGCTCTGGGCCCGCGAGCCCGACGTCGCCGAGTCGGTCAACACGCGTCACGAGAACGCCCGCTTTCTCGGCGGCGTGGCGCTCGACCCGTCGCTGCGCGCCACCGAGCACCTGTGCGACGCCGTGCAGGGCGCCCGGTTCATCACCTACGCGGCGCCGTCGCACGTGCTGCGCGCCGTGGCGCGCCAGAGCGCCCCCGCGGTCTCGCCGGACGCCACGCTCGCGGTGGCGAGCAAGGGGATCGAGCGCGACACCTTCGCCCTCATGACCGACGTCATCGAGGCCGAGCTGCCGGGGCGTCCCGTGGTCGCCGTCTCGGGCCCGAGCTTCGCCGCCGAGGTCGCGGCCCGCCAGCCGACCGCCGTCGTCGCCGCCTCGTCCGACGTCGGCGCGGCGGAGCTCGCGCAGCGGAGCTACAGCTCGGCGGAGTTCCGCGTCTACACCCACGACGACGTCGCCGGCGTCGAGCTCGCGGGGGCGCTCAAGAACGTGATGGCCGTCGCCACCGGCATGGTCGAGGGGCTCGGGCTGGGCTTCAACTCGCGCGCCGCGCTCATCACCCGCGGGCTCGCCGAGATGACGCGTCTCGGCACCGCGCTCGGCGCGCGGCCCGCGACCTTCGCCGGCCTCGCCGGGATCGGCGACCTCGTGCTCACCTGCACCGGCGCGCTGAGCCGCAACCGCGCCGTCGGCGTCGAGATCGGGAAGGGGCTGACGCTCGACGAGGTGCTCGCCGG
This sequence comes from Gemmatimonadaceae bacterium, assembly GCA_045804285.1. GTDB lineage: Bacteria > Gemmatimonadota > Gemmatimonadetes > Gemmatimonadales > Gemmatimonadaceae > DATMHT01. The sequence goes on along the minus strand of JBJMNL010000004.1, from coordinate 36,492 downwards.
GAAGGAGACCGTCGCCGAGGGCGTCCTCAACACGCGCAGCGCCCACGACCTCGCGGCGCGCCAGGGCGTCGAGATGCCCATCGTCGCGGCCGTGCACCGCATCCTCTTCGAGGGGCGCCCGGCGCGCATCGCGATCGGCGAGCTCATGTCGCGCGAGCTGCGGTCGGAGCAGGACTGATGGCCGCCACGGGGGAGCCCGTCCAGGAGTTCTTCTCCATCGGCGACGTCTGCGCGCTCACCGAGCTCAAGCCGCACGTCCTGCGCTACTGGGAGAGCCAGTTCCGCTTCCTGAACCCGGCCAAGAACCGCTCCGGGAACCGCGTCTACCAGCGGCGCGAGATCGAGCTGATCATGCTCGTCAAGCACCTGCTCTACACCGAGAAGTACACCATCGAGGGGGCGCGGCAGCGGCTCGACGAGCACCGCAAGACGGGAGAGCTGAAGCGCGAGGCGCGGCAGGCCCTGGGGCTCGAAACGCTCGAGTCGCTGGAGGCCGAGCTGCGCGAGATCCTCGGCGCGCTCGAGGGGCGAGCGGCCTCGCCGTGATCTCCCCCGTCGCCTGCGTGATCCCCGCCTACCAGGCCGCGGCCACGCTCGGCGCGGTGGCCGGCGGGCTGCGCGCCTCGCTGCCGGGCGCGACGCTGATCGCCGTGGACGACGGCTCGCGAGACGCCACGGCGGACGTCGCCCGCGCCTGCTGCGACCAGGTGCTCGTGCTGCCCTCGAACCGGGGCAAAGGGGCGGCGCTCCGCGCGGGCCTCGCCGCCGCGCTCGCCGGCGGCGCGCGTGCCGTGCTCACGGTGGACGCGGACGGACAGCACGACCCGGCGTCGTCCCCCGCGCTGCTCGCCGCCCTCGACACGGCCGACGTCGCCCTCGGCGTGCGCGCGCGGGCCGGCGGCGCGATGCCCCCCGCCCGCCGCCTCAGCAACGCCCTCGCCTCGCGCGCCATGAGCGCCTGCGCCGGCGTGCCCCTCCCCGACGCGCAGTCCGGCTTCCGCGCCCTCCGGCGCGCCGTGCTCGAGTCGGTGGTGGCCGTCGGCGACCGCTACGAGTACGAGTCCGACTTCCTCATCCGCGCCGCGCGCGGCGGCTTCCGCGTCGTGGGCGTCCCGGTGGCGACCATCTACGGCGCGCCCAGCCACTTCCGACTCCTTCAGGATGCACTGCTCGTGATGCAGACGATCTGGCGTCACCGCGACGGCGCCCTCCAGCGGCGCGCTGCCGCGCGCGCGGCCGGCGCCGCGCCATGGCCGGCCGCGGGGCAGGGGGGGAGCGCCTGATGCGGCTCCTCTGCACCAACGACGACGGCATCCTCGCCGTCGGCCTCGAGTGCCTCGTGCGCGCGGCGGAGCCGCTGGGCGAGATCACCGTCGTGGCGCCCGACCGGGAGCAGAGCGCGACCAGCCACTCGCTCACGCTCCACCACCCCGTGCGGCCGATCAAGCACTCGGAGCACCGGTGGCAGGTGGACGGGACCCCCACCGACTGCGTCATGCTGGCAGTGGAGGGACTGATGCCGGAGCGCCCGGACTTCGTGCTGAGCGGGATCAATCACGGCTCCAACATGGGCGAGGACGTTCTCTACTCGGGGACGGTGGCCGCGGCCATGGAGGGGCTCATGCTCGGCATCCCGTCGATCGCCGTGTCGTACGCCGGCGGCGACCTGCGCGCCGATCCCTCGGGACTGCTCCAGGCCATCGAGCCGCTCGGCCGGCTGCTGCAGCACCTCACCTCGCTCGAGCGCTTTCCCCGGGACACGCTGCTGAACGTCAACATCCCGCCGCTGCCGGGCGAGCGGATCCGCGGCGTCCGTCTCACCCGACTCGGGCGGCGCGTCTACTCGAACTCGTTGACTCCCATGAAGGACCCCTGGGGGCGCGAGATCTTCTGGATCGGCGGCGGCTCGGCGTCCTGGCACGGGGAGGGGGACTCCGACTTCCAGGCCATCCGCGACGGCTACATTTCGGTCACCCCGCTGCACCTCGACCTCACGCACTTCGACATGCTCGCCTCGGCAGGCTCCTGGTGGAAAGAGCTGTAGAGCCCGAGTTCCGCGGCCCGCGCCGCCGGCTCATCGAGACCCTGCAGTCCAACGGCATCAGCGACCTCGCCGTCCTCCGCGCCTTCGACGAGGTACCGAGGCACCTCTTCGTGCCCTCCGGCGTCCGCCACCGATCCTACGAGGACTCGGCCCTCCCGATCGGGAACGGGCAGACGATCTCGCAGCCGTCAGTGCATGCGCGCTACTTGCAGGAGCTGCGACTCACGGGGCGCGAGCGCGTGCTCGAGATCGGCACCGGCTCCGGCTACCAGACGGTGCTGCTCAGCCGGCTCGTCGAGCAGGTGTTCTCGATCGAGCGCGTGGGAGCGCTGATCGACCGGTCGCGCGAGATCATCCAGCGGCTCGCGGCGCGGAACGTCTCGCTGCTGCTCGGGGACGGCACGCTGGGGTGGAGCGGCTACGGGCCGTACGACGCGATCCTCGTCAGCGCCGCGGCCCCGCAGGTGCCGCAGCCGCTCGCCGACCAGCTCGCGGAGGGGGGGCGGCTGCTCATCCCGCTCGGCGATCGCGAGGAGCAGACGCTGGCGGTCCTGACGAAGCGCGGCGCCGAGCTCCAGCGGCGTGACATCGGTCCGGTGCGATTCGTCCCGTTGGTGGGAAAATACGGCTGGCCGTCCTGACCCGAATGTAGACCGGTACTCGACGGCCCTCACTCCGTCCGACGGCGCATGGCTGAGAGCAGAGACGACCAGACCCTCCGCCCGGCGCGCCCCGCCGTGCCCCCCTTCCGCGGACCGGGCTCGGCCCCCGCAGGCGCGAATCCCGCCCTGCGCCCGGCATCCCCCCCTCGGGCGACGCTGCCGCCCTTCATGGCGCCGCGCGTCGCCCGAACCGCGCCCACCGGCGCGCCCACCCCCGCTCAGCCCCTCGCCGCCGAGCCGCCGACGCCGCTCCGTGGCGAGACGCAGGACCTCGCCGTCGCGGCCGTCGCCGAACCGTCGCCGGCCGGTGAGGTGGAAGATGAGGTCGCGAGCGCTTCGCTCGATTCCATCGGGCAGTCCCCGCCTTCACGTGAAGCATCGCTCGAGGTGGCGCCGCTGCTCGAGCCGCCGCTCGACCTCGCGCCCGAGGCGCCCGGGGACGTGCTCGACGAGGCGCCGAGCGATCGCGGTCCCGAGCGGCCGGAGGCGCTGGAGGAGGACGTCTGGGACGGCGTGAGCTCGTACACCATCCAGGCTCCCGACGAGATCAGTCCCTTCGGCGCGCACTCGCGCCAGGATGACACGCAGCTCGGCCCGCCGGCCGAGGTGCCGGGGACCGAGGCCGCGAGCGCCGACGTCCGCGATCACGCGGAAAGCGCCGAGCTCCTCGATCACGCGGAGAGCGCCGATCTCCGCAATGACGTGGAAGATGTCGTCGAGGAGCGACGCGCGACGGGCGGCGAGCCGTGGGCGCGAGAGACTCCCGACGATGGGAGCGCCGCCGACGTCCTCGCCGCTGATCGCCTCGCCGTCGCCCTCGAGGGGGTGGCGCGCCGCGTCCGCTTCGGCGAGCTGCGCGCGCCGCGCTTCGATCCACGCGGCGGCGACGCCGCGGCGCTGGCGGCGGCGCTCGCGTCCGTGATGGGGGTCGAGGGGTGAGCGAGGTCCGCAAGGTGCTGCATGTCCGGGTCGTCGGCCGCGTCCAGCGCGTCGGGTTCCGCTGGTTCGTCCGCGAGCACGCCCGCCGCGGCGACCTGGCCGGTTGGGTGCGCAACAACCCCGACGGCAGTGTCGAGCTGCACGCCGCCGGCGACGGGGAGTGCATCGAGCGGCTTCGCCGGGCGGTTGCCGCGGGGCCGGAGGGCGCACGCGTCGACGAGATCGTGACGCTCGACGCCGCCGACGCGGGCGAGCTGCCGCACCCGTTCGTGATGCTCCGGTGAGCGAGTCCGCCGGAGAGTCGCGGGCGCGCGCCGCGGCAGCGCGCGCCGGAGCCCCGCCCGCGACGCTCGGCGAGGTGGCGGCGGCCGTGCGCGATCGCGTGCGCGACGTGGCCGACTTCCCGCGCTCCGGGATCGTGTTCAAGGACATCACGCCGGTGCTGGCCGACGCGGAGCTGTTCGCGGCGGCGACGGCCGCGATGGCCGCCCCGTTCGTCGCCGAGGGGGTCACGCACGTCGTGGCGGTCGAGAGCCGGGGCTTCATCTTCGGCGGACCGGTCGCCCAGCGTCTCGGCGCCGGCTTCGTTCCGGTGCGCAAGCGTGGGAAGCTCCCGTCGCGCACCGAGTCCGTGGAGTACTCGCTCGAGTACGGGGTGGACGTGCTCGAGATGCACGCCGACGCCTTCGAGCCCGGCGCCCGCGCGCTGATCGTCGACGACGTGCTGGCCACCGGCGGGACCGCGGCCGCCACCTGCCGGCTCGTCGAGCGTCTCGGCGGCGTCGTCGTCGGCTGCACGTTCCTGATCGCGCTGTCGTTCCTCGGCGGCGACCGGGCCCTGACCGGCCGGCGGCTGGCGACGCTCGTCACTTACTGACGGGGCTCGCGCTGACGGGGCTCGCGCCCTCGCGGCGCTCTTGCGGCGAGGGGGGCCCCGCCGCATAGTGGGCGTCGGCGCGGACCACGAGAGCCGCGCCCGCTTCTCGCCCGCTTCAGGGTGTCGTGGCGCGATGCAATCGATCCTGCTGGGCTCCGCCGCCGGCGGCGGCGTCCCGCAATGGAACTGCTGGTGCCCCGTGTGCCACGCGGCGCGTGAGTCGCCGCGCCGCGTCGTGCCGCGCACCCAGTCGTCGCTCGCGGTGAGCGCGGACGGGCAGCGCTGGTTCCTCTGCAACGCCTCACCGGACGTGAGGGAGCAGATCGCGCGTCTCCCTCGGGGCGACGACGGCGCGCTGCGCCGCTCTCCGATCGAAGGCGTCGTGCTGACCGACGCCGAGCTCGATCACTCGCTCGGCATCGTGCTGCTGCGCGAGGCGGGGCGGTTGCGGCTGACTGCGACGTGCGCGGTGGCTCGCACGCTCGAGCGCGACTCGCGGCTCCTCCCGACCACCCGCGCCTTCGCCGAGGTGAGCGTCACCGAGCTGTCGCTCGACGAGCCGGCCCCGTTGCGCTATCGGGACGAGTCACCGAGCGGGCTCGAGCTCCTCGCCTTCGCCGTTCCCGGCGACCCGCCGCGCTTCGCGAGCGAGAGCATGGCCGGACACACCGTCGGCCTCCTCATCCGCGACACGGCCACCGGCGGGACGTGCGCCTACGTCCCGGGCTGCGGCGCCCTCGACCCCTCCGTGGTCGAGCGCGTCGCCGGCGCCGACGTCCTCCTCTTCGACGGGACCTTCTGGAGCGACGACGAGCTGATCACGCTCGGCGTGGGGACCCGCCGCGCCGTCGAGCTCGGCCACGCTCCGATGTCGGGGGACGGCGGCAGTCTCCTCACCCTCGCCACGCTGCCGAGCCGCCGGAAGATCTACACGCACGTCAACAACACGAACCCCGTCCTCGTCGAGGGCTCCGCCGAACGTATCGAGGTGATCCGCGCCGGGTGCGAGATCGGCGTCGACGGCGTCCGCTTCGAGCTGTGACCGGGCCGCCAGGAGGAACAGTGCTCCGCCACGCCGAGCACGAGGACCACATGTCGACGCTCATCAGTCCGGTGCTCACCCTTGCGGCGCCCCCGCCGCCCCCCTTTCCGCCGCCGGGCCGCGCGCTTCCGCCTGACGAGCTCGTGGACGCGCTGCGCGCCTTCAGCCGCTCGTATTACGCCGAGCATCCCTTTCACCAACTGATGCACGAGGGGAAGCTCAGCCGACGGCAGCTCCAGGGATGGGTGGTGAACCGGCTCGCGTACCAGCGGGTAATACCGCTCAAGGACGCGGCGATCCTCTCGAACTGCCCCGACCAGGAGGTGCGGCGCGGGTGGATCCAGCGAATCGTCGATCACGACGGCGCCGCCGCGGGTGAGGGCGGGATCGAGCTCTGGCTCCGGCTCGGCGAGGCGCTCGGCGTGCCGCGCGAGGAGATGGAGGATGAGCGCTACGTGCTGCCCGGCGTCCGCTTCGCCTGCGAGGGGTACGTCACCTTCTGCAGGACGCACTCGTGGGTGGAGGCCGTCGCGTCCTCGCTCACGGAGCTCTTCGCGCCGTCGCTCATGCGCACGCGGCTCGGCGCGTTCCACGCGCACTACCCGTGGGTGGACGCCCGCGGGCTCGAGTACTTCCAGACGCGTCTCGTGCAGGCGCCGCGCGACAGCGAGCAGGGGCTCGCGATCGTCACGGCGCACTGCCGGACGCCGGACACGCAGCGGCGCGCCTTCGAGGCGCTGGCCTTCAAGCTCGAGATGCTCTGGGTGATGATCGACACGATCCACAACGCCTATCGCGAGCCGGTCGCGGAGTAACGCATGCCGCTCTCCGCCGACGCGAGGCCGGCGCTCTGGCGCCTGGCCCGGTTGCGCTACGACGAGGTCCGGGAGCGTCCCGTGCTCCTGTATCCCGAGGGCGCGCTGCTGCTCAACGCCACCGCGGCCGAGATCCTCGCGCTCTGCGACGGCGCCCGCACCGTGGCCGAGATCGCGGCCGAGCTGGGCGCCAGGTACCAGACGGACGTCGCGCAGGACGTCGCCGAGTGCCTCTCCATCCTCGCCGAGCGGGAGCTCGTGCGCGACGTCTCGGCGACTCCGGCGACGTCCGAGGCTCCCGAGGCGCGTCCCCGTGCGTGAGTGGGGCGCGGGTATCCTCGACGCGTGGCTCTCCGCCACCGACGACGGCGTGATCGCCGTCGACGCCGCCGGCGCGGTCGTGCTACACAGCTCGGCCGCCAGCCGCGTGACCGGGCTGCCGCCCGAGGCCGCGGTCGCGCGCCCGTGGCGCGAGGTGCTGCGGCTGGACCCGTGTGTCGCGGAGGAGCTGTGGCAGGTGCGGAACACCGGCCGGGAGACGCACGCGGTCGCGGATGTCATCTGCGCGCAGGGGAACCAGCGCTCCGCCGAGATCCTCTGCGCTCCCTGGCTCGACGCCGAGGGGCGGCGCGGGATCCTGGTGCTCATCCGCGACCTCGCCATCCTCTGCCGCCAGCGCCGGGCCGCGACGGGGCGCACGGGGTACGGAAGTCTCGTCGGGGCGCACCCGCGGATGCGCGAGCTGTACGACCTCATCGAGGTCGTGGCGCCGAGCGACGTGCCGGTCGTCGTCGAGGGAGAGACCGGTGTCGGGAAGGAGCTTGTCGCGCAGCTGCTGCACGCGCGCAGCGCGAGAGCCGAGAAGCCGCTCATCGTCGTGCATTGCGCCGGCCTCGCCCCCGGTCTCGTCGAGTCGGAGCTGTTCGGCCACGTGCGCGGTGCCTTCACCGGCGCCGTCGCGACGGTGCTCGGCCGGTTCGAGCGCGCGCACGGCGGCACGATCTTCCTCGACGAGGTGAGCGAGATCCCGCCCGCCACGCAGGTCAAGCTGCTGCGGGTGCTGCAGAGCGGCGAGATCGAGCGCGTCGGCGAGATGCGGAGCCGCTGCGTGGACGTGCGCGTGATCGCCGCCTCCAACCAGCCGCTCGAAGAGGAGGTGCGGGCCGGCCGCTTCCGCGCCGACCTCTACTACCGGCTCAACGTCGTGCGCCTGGTGGTGCCGCCGCTGCGGGAGCGCCGCTCCGACATCCCGCTGCTCGTGCGGCACTTCCTCGAGCGCTACGCGCAGCCCGGCTGCGAGGTCACCCCCGCCGCGATGTCGCGCCTCGAGCGCGCGCCCTGGCCGGGCAACGTGCGTGAGCTGGAGAACGTCGTCCGCTCCGCGGCGACGCTCCGTCCCGCCGGCCCGCTCACGCCGGAGCTGCTCGGCCCGGAGACGCGTGTGCCCGTGACCGCGCCGTCGCTCAGCGAGCACGGCCCGAGCGTCGCCGAGCGGCGCGCGCTGCTCGTGCGCGCGCTCGCCGAGCATCATGGCAGCCGGACGGACGCGGCGCGCGCGCTCGGGGTGGGGCGCGCGACGTTCTACCGGTGGTGGCACGATACCGGACTCGGTGACCTGCCGACGCGCGCGGCCGCGGAGGAGCAGCGCGCGGAGCGTCCGTCATGACGTGTGTTCGGAACGGCCGCGCGGCGAGACGAGACGTGCGCCGAGACGGAGGTGAGACACGCGAGACACGCCGAGTCTCGCGAGACTGTTTGTAAGTTGTGTCGCGGCAGCGGTTTCCGGGGCGCTCGCGGGCGCCGCCACGGGGTACGCCGCTTGCTTCGAACGAGATGTGGCGGGCACTCGCCCGCCGCATCATCACCGCGCTCGCAGGAGGCGTGAGCCATGACCTGGACGAAACCGGAGATCGAGCTCGTCGACGTCACGATGGAAGTGACCGCGTACGTAGCTCGCCGTTGAGACGGTCCGCCGGGGCGCGCGCTCGCGCGTCCCGGCCCCTTCCGGGGTGGGGCGGGCGCCGGCCGGGCGCGTTCCGCCGCGCTCGCTCCGCCCCGCCGACTCGGGGACATCGTCCCTCGGACATCAAATGCCGCGCAGCCCGACGACGCTCCTCGCCGAGCTGACGTACCGGTGCCCGCTGCACTGTCCGTACTGCTCGAACCCGCTCGAGATGACGCGAGCGGACGCCGAGCTCTCGACGGACGAGTGGAAGCGAGTGCTCGCCGAGGCGCGCGCGCTCGGCGTGCTGCAGCTCGGCCTCTCGGGGGGAGAGCCCCTCGTGCGTCGCGACCTCGAGGAGCTCGTCGCGCACGCGCGCGCGCTCGGTCTCTACTCGACGCTCGTCACCTCCGGGCTCGGCCTGACGCCCGAGCGTGGGCGCGCGCTCGCGGAGGCGGGGATCGACCACGTGCAGATCTCCTTCCAGGGGGCGCGACGCGAGAGCGCCGACGCGATCGCCGGAACGCGCTCCTGGGATGCCAAGCACGAGGCGGCCGCGGTCGTGCGAGCGCTCGGCGTCGCGTTCACCGTCAACGTCGTCCTCCACCGCGCCAACATCGACCAGCTCGAGGCGATCGTCGAGATGGCCGAGGCGCTCGGCGCCGACCGGCTCGAGCTGGCGAACACGCAGTACTACGGCTGGGCCGCGCTGAACCGCGACGCGCTGCTGCCGACGCGCGCGCAGGTGGAGCGCGCGACCGACGTCTTCGACCGCGCGCGCGAGCGCTACCGGGGGCGCATGCAGATGCTCTACGTGCTCCCCGACTACCACGGCCAGTTCCCGAAGCCGTGCTACGGCGGGTGGGGCGCGCAGTACATCGTCGTCGTTCCCGACGGGCGCGTGCTGCCGTGCCACGCGGCCGCGCAGATCACAACGCTGGAGTGGCAGAACGTGCGCGAGCGGGCGCTCCGCTGGATCTGGGAGGAGTCGCCCGCCTTCAACGCCTTCCGGGGCGAGGAGTGGATGCGGGAGCCCTGCCGGAGCTGCCCGCGGCGGACGCTCGATTTCGGCGGGTGCCGGTGCCAGGCCTTCATGCTCACCGGCGACGCGGCCCGCACCGACCCCGTGTGCACGCTGAGCCCCGACCGCTCGATCGTGGACGAGGCGCTCGATCGTGCGAGCGGACCGCTGACGGTGCGCTACCGACACGTGGATCCGGCGCGCGTGCGCGCGGCGACCCTCCCGGCGGGCAGCGACGCGTCATCGATCCCGACCCCGACCGCGGCCGACCCGGTGTGAGCTCGGCCCCCTGGGCGATCGAGACGGAGGGGCTCGGCCGCGACTACGGGGAGACCCGGGCGCTCGACGCCCTGACGATCGCCGTCGCGGGAGGAAGCCTGGTCGCTCTCGTCGGCCCCAACGGGGCGGGGAAGACGACGGCGATGCTCCTCCTCGCGACGCTCCTCACGCCCACGCGCGGGCACGCGCGCGTGCTCGGCCACGACCTGCGCCGCGGGGGGCGTGAGATCCGGCGCCGGCTCGGCCTCCTGTTCCAGGAGACCACCATTGACGGCCTGCTCACCGTCGAGGAGAACCTCGAGTTCGCCGCACGGCTGGCCGGCCTGCGCGGCGCGGCGCGAAGGGCGGCCGTGTCCCGCGCGCTCGATCGCAGCGGCCTCGCGCCGCGGGCGCGCCAGCCGGCGCGCGCGCTCTCCGGCGGCCTCCGCCGGCTCGCCGACGTCGCCCGGTCCACGCTCCACGCCCCCGACCTGCTGCTCCTCGACGAGCCGACCGTGGGGCTCGATCCCGAGCATCGCCGCGCGACGTGGGAGCTCCTCGATCGGGAGCGGCGGACACGCGGCGTGACCGTGCTCTTCTCGACGCACTATCTCGGGGAAGCCGAGCGGGCGGACCGCGTCGTGATGTTGTCCCGGGGCCGCGTGGTGGCCGACGACAGCCCGCAGGCGCTGCGGGCCGCGGCCGGCCGCGCGGCGACGCTCGAGGACGTCTACTTCAGGAGCGCCATGGCGGAGCAGGGCCCTCGAGCGGCGTCGCCGCCGCCCGCCGACGAGGCGCTCCGATGAGCGGCGACGCGATGAGCGGCGACGCGATGAGCGGCGCGACGGCGGCCTACGGCGTGATGGTCCGGGATCTCAAGCGCGCCGCCCGGCAGCGCGGGCGGCTGCTGGGCGGAATCGCGCGCCCGCTACTCTGGCTCGCGCTGGTGGCCACCGGCCTCGATACCATCGCGCGCGTCGACGGGGTGTCGTCGTACCGCGCGTTCGCGCTCCCGGGAGTGGTGATCATGGCGTCGCTGTTCGGCGCGATGCTCACGGCGATCGGCACCGTGTACGACCGCGAGCTCGGAATGCTGCGCGCGATGCTGGCCAGTCCGGCGGGAGTGCCGAGCCTGCTCGCCGGCCGCGCGGCCGGGGCGACGCTCATCGGCGCGGCGCAGGGCGCGGCGGTGCTGGCGCTCGCGCCGCTGCTCATCGGCCCCGGAAGCGGCGGGTCTCACCTGCTCGCGGCGGCGGCGGCGCTCCTGGGGTGCTCGCTCGTGAACGCGCTCCTAGGCCTCGCCGTCGCCGCGCCCCTCCGGTCGGTGGAGAACTTCGCGGGCGTGATCAACACCGTGCTGTTCCCGCTGCTGTTCGCCAGCGGGGCGCTCTACCCGGTCGGGGGGCTGCCGGCGCCGCTCCGCGCGCTCGCGCGCGCCAACCCCGTCACCTACGAGGTCGACCTGCTGCGCCAGTCCATGGGGCTGCCCGGCGAGCTCGCCGCGGGCGTGGACGTCGCCGTCCTGGCGCTGGCGGCAGCGGTGGCGTTCGTCGCCGCCGCGCTGCTGTTCGACCCCGAGGCTAGGCTGGTGACCGTGCGCGGCTCCGGCGGGCGTGGACGCAATCGCGGATAGCTAGCGGGCTGAACCGCTGACGCATAGGAATCGTTGCCGCAATCATTGATGGCAGCGATCGTTGTCATTTGTAGTACTGACAACGATCGCTGCCATCGATTGTCTCACCGGTCGTCTGCAGCCTCCGTGGCCGCCCGTGTGAACGGGGGCTCACGAGGCGCGGCCGGCGCGGGGCGGGCCGCGATGCGGGCGCCCGCGACCTCGCGCTCCCTCCACAGCGAGTAGACGGCGGGGATGACGACGAGCGTCAGGATCGTCGACGTCACCATCCCGCCCACCATCGGCGCCGCGATCCGCTTCATCACGTCCGCCCCGGCGCCCTGGCTCCAGAGGATCGGCACGAGCCCCGCCGTGATCGCCGTGACCGTCATCATCTTCGGCCGCACGCGCTCGACCGCCCCGTGCGCCACCGCCGCATCCACATCCGCGCGCGACCGAAGCGCGCCCGCCGCGCGCCGGTCCCGGTACGCGTGGTCGAGGTAGAGGAGCATGACCACGCCCGTCTCCGCGGCCACGCCGGCGAGGGCGATGAAGCCCACCGCCGTCGCCACGCTCTGGTTGTACCCGAGCAGCCACATGAACCACACGCCGCCGACGAGCGCGAACGGCAGCGAGAGCAGCACGAGCGCCGTCTCGGCCGCGCTGCGGAAGTTGGCGTAGAGGAGCAGGACGATGACGGCGAGCGTGAGCGGGACCACCACGCGAAGGCGCCGCCCGGCGCGCTCCATCGCCTCGAACTGTCCCGACCACTCGAGCCGGTACCCGGGCGGGAGCCGGAGCCGCCGCTCGAGCATCCGCCTCGCGTCGGCCACGTAGCCGCCGACGTCGCGGCCGCGCACGTCGACGTAGACCACCGTGTTGAGCGCGGCGTTCTCCGACTTGATGAGCGTCGCGCCCCGCGCCACGTCGATGCGCGCGAGCTGGCCGAGCGCGACCTGCGCGCCCGACCGCGTGGTCACGAGGACGTCGCGCAGGCGCTCGGGCGCGTCGCGCAGCTCGCGCGGGTAGCGCACGAGCACCGAGTAGCGCTCGCGCCCGGCGATCACCTGTCCGGCCTCGGCCCCGCCCACGGCCGCGGCCATCGCCGCGAGCACGTCGCCGCTCGTCATCCCGAAGCGGGCCGCGGCCGCCCGGTCCACCGCGACGTCGAGGTAGCGCCCGCCGACGGCGCGCTCGGCGAATACGGAGTTCGTGCCCGGCACCGCCGGCAGCAACCCCTCGATCTGGCGGCCGAGCACGTCGAGCGTGTCGAGGCTCGGGCCGAACAGCTTGATCCCGACCGGGGTCTTGATGCCGGTGGCGAGCATGTCGAGCCGGTTCTTGATCGGCATCGACCACATGTTCGCCACGCCCGGCGTCCGCACGCGCGCGTTGGCCTCGGCGACGATGGAGTCATACGTCACGCCGCGGCGCCAGGCCCTCCGGTCCTTGAGGACGGCGATGGTCTCGATCATCGACAGCGGCGCCATGTCGGTCGCCGTCTCGGCGCGGCCGATCTTGCCGAGCACCGTCTCGACCTCGGGAATCCGCGCGAGCGCCGCGTCGCGCTGCTGGAGGATCTCTTTGGCCTGCGCGGGCCCGACGCCGGGGAAGAGCGACGGCATGTCCATGATCGAGCCCTCGTTCAAGGGCGGCATGAACTCACTCCCGAGGCGCGACCACGGCAGCAGCGTCAGCGCGAGCACGGCCGCCGCGCCGCCGACGGTCGCCCACCGGTGGCGCAGGACGGCCGCGATCACCGGGCGGTACGCCCGCACCAGGGCGCGGCTCACCGGGTTCGCCGCCTCGGGGCGCACGCCGCGCCGGACGAAGAGCGCCATCAGCGCCGGCACGAGCGTGACGGAGAGGAGCGCGGCCGCCGCCATGGACAGCGATTTGGTCCAGGCGAGCGGGTGGAAGAGTCGCCCTTCCTGGGCTTCGAGCGCGAACACCGGCACGAAGGAGAGCGTGACGATGAGCAGCGAGACGAAGAGCGCCGGCCCGACCTCGGCGGCCGCCTCGACGACGAGTGCGGCGTGAGAGCGCGGACTCGCCTCCCGCGCGTTGCGCTCGATGTGCTTGTGGAGGTTCTCGACCATGACGATGGCCGCGTCGATCATGGCACCGATGGCGATGGCGATGCCGCCGAGCGACATGATGTTCGCCGACAGGCCGAGGACGCGCATGGCGAGGAAGGCCATGAGCACGCCGAGGGGGAGCGTGACGATGGCGACGAGCGCGCTCGAGGCGTGGAGGAGGAAGAGCACGGTCACGAGCGCGACGATCACCGACTCCTCGACCAGCTTCTCGCGGAGCGTGGCGACAGCGTGGGCGATGAGCCCCGAGCGGTCGTAGCCGTCGACGAAGACGACGCCGGCCGGGAGGGCGGGGGCGATCTCCCGCATCCGCGCCTTTACCCGGTCGATCACGTCGCGCGGGTTCTCGCCGTAGCGCATGACCACCCACCCCGTCACTACCTCGCCCCGGCCGTCGAGCTCCGCGATGCCGCGCCGGAGCTCGGGGCCGAGCTGCACGGTCGCGACGTCGCCGACCGTGACCGGCGCGCCGCCCGCGCCGACGCCGACGGACGTCGCGCGGAGGTCGGCGAGCGACGCGACGCGCCCACGCCCGCGCACGACGTACTCGGTCCCGCCGAGCTCGAGCGCGCGCCCGCCGACGTCCGCGTTCGACGCGCGCACGGCGTCGACCACCTTCGCGAGCGGGACGCCGTACGCCGCGAGCTTCACCGGGTCGACCTCGACCTGGTACTGCTTCTCGAAGCCGCCGAGCGAGGCGATCTCCGCGACGCCCGGCACGGCGGTGAGTGCCGGCCGCACGGTGAAGTCCTGCAGCGCGCGCAGGTCGGCGAGCATCCGGCGGCCGGACGTGTCGGCGAGGACGTACTGCATGACCCAGCCGACGCCGGTGGCGTCGGGGCCGAGCATCGGCGCGGCGCCCTCGGGGAGCCGCCCGCGGACCCCGTTCAGGTACTCGAGCACGCGGCTCCGCGCCCAGTAGAGGTCGGTGCCGTCCTCGAAGACGACGTACACGGCCGAGAGGCCGAACTGGCTCATGCCGCGCACGACCTTCGCGTGCGGCACCTTGAGCAGCTCGGTCGAGAGCGGGTAGGTGACCTGGTCCTCGACGAGCTGCGGCGCCTGCCCGGGCCACTCGGTCATCACGATGACCTGCACGTCCGAGAGGTCGGGGATCGCGTCCACGGGGGTGCGGAGCATCGCCCACGTGCCTGCGGCGGCGGCGACCACGGCGGCGCCGAGTACCGCGCGGGTATGGCGAACCGACCACGCGATCACGCGGGCGAGCAGGCCGGGGGAGGGAGTCTCCGACATGACGCTCACCTCCGCGGCGCTGGCGAGGTCGCGGCCGGCGGCGTCATGCCCGGCATGCCCCGCATGTCCGCGCCCTTGTCGTTCATTCCCGGCATGTCCTGCATGCCCTGCGTGTCCGACGCGCCCATCTGGCCCATCATGCTCTTCACCACCTCGGCCAGGTTCGACTCCGCGTCGAGCAGGAACTGCGCGGAGGTCACGACGCGCTGTCCGCGCTCGAGGCCCGAGAGCACCTCCGTGTAGTCGCCCGCCGTCGTGCCAACCACGACTTCGTGGACCATCAGCTCGCCGCCCCCCATGTCCACGAAGACGAGGTCGCGCTCGCCCGTGTGGACGACCGCGGACGCGGGGACGGTGAGCGCGGTGCGCGACGGCGTCGTGAGGCGGACGGTCCCGTACATACCGGGCTTGAGGAGCTCTCGCGGGTTCGCCACCTCGATGCGGGCGCGCACCGCCCGCGCTGTTGAGTCGAGCACCGGGTAGATGTACGACACGCGCCCCGTGAGCGGGTGCCCGGGTGCGGCGGCGAGCTCGATCTCCGCCGCGGTGCCGGGGCGCACCGACGCGGCGTCCGCCTCGCGGAGCGCGGCCTCGACCCAGACGCGCGAGAGGTCGGCGACGGTGTAGAGCGACTGCCCGGGTTGCACGGCCTGCCCGCGCACGACGCCCTTCTCCGTCACGACTCCCGACGCGGGGGCGTAGATCGTCACCGTGCGCCGCGCGCGCCCGGTGCGGAGCACCTCGGCGATCTGCGCGTCCGACACGTCGAGGAGTCTGAGCCGGCGCCGCGCGGCGCCGAGCAGGTCGGTCGTGGCGGCGGGCACGCCCGGCACGCTCGCCTCGCCAACGGTCTGGTCGAGCCGCCGCGCGACGAGCAACTCCTCCTGCGCGGCGAGAAGCTCGGGCGAGTAGAGCTCGAGCAGCGGCTGCCCGCGGCGCACCGGCTGGCCGGTGACGGCCACGTAGAGGCGCTCGGCGACTCCGCCCACCTTGGGCGCCACCTGCGCCACACGCGCCTCGTCCACCGCCACGACTCCGGCCGCGCGGACGGTGCTCGCGAGCGTGCGCACGCCGGCCGTGTCGAAGGTGACCCCGAACTGCCGGATCTGGTCGGCCGAGAGCCGCGCCGTCCCGCCTCCGCCCGCCAGCTGCATCCCGGGCATGTTCTCCATCTGTCCTGTCGTCGTCTTGCTCGCCGTCCCCGCGCGCGCGGCGGCCGGCGGGCGCTCCCCGCAGCCGGTAACGACTGCTCCCACGGTCACGGCGGTCGCGAGCGCCGCGGCGCGCGTCCACCACGGCGAACGTCGAGGCGATCGTCCTGTCGCGCTCATCGCACCACCTCCGAACCGACCGCCGCCTCGAGCGCTGCGATCGCCTTGGCGAAGTCGCTGAGCGCGCGGTAGTAGGCCGTCTCGTACCCGAACAGCGTGCTGCGGGCCTCCAGCACCGGCCGGAGGTCCGTGCGCCCCGCCTGGTAGGCGGCGGTCGCGGCGGCAAGCGCCGCCTGCCCCTGCGGGAGCACCGCCTTCTTCGACAGGGCGAGCTGCGTCCGCGCCCGCTCGGCGTCGCTCACGAGTCGTGCGACCTCCGCGCGCAGTTGGTTCACCTGCGCGTGGTGCTCGGCCTCGAGCGCGCGGAGCTCGGCGTCTGCCCCAGCCACCTCCTGGTCCTGCCGGCGCCGCCGCTGCACGGGGAGGGGGAGCGAGACCTCGGCGGTGACCATGTCCGGGCGCCCGACGCGCTGGCCGTACTGCAGCGAGACGTTCACGTCGGGGCGCGTCTCGCGCCGCGCGAGATCGACGCGCGCCGCCTGCGCGGCGATCATCGCCTCGTGCTCGCGGAGCGCGGGGCTCGTGCGCACGGCCGCGGCCTGGAGCTCCGCGAGCGGCGGCAGGGGCGAGTCGGCCACCCGGGCGCCGAGCGTCGCCGCGGCGAAGCGGATCGCCGCCGCCGAGTCGGCGACGGCCGCGCGGGCGATCCGCTCGGGGACGGCGGCCTCGCCGATGGCGGCGGGGTCGGGCTCGCCGAGGAGCGCCCCGAGCTCGGCGGCCGCGGCGCGGCGCGCCTCGGCGAGCCCGCTCGCCTCGTCGCCGAGGCGCGCCGCCTCGACACGCGCGGCGAGCACGTCCTGCTGGGCGGCGCCCCCGCTCGCGAAGCGCAGCTCCGCGGCGCGGATCAACTCGGCGAGGATCGCGCGCTGCCGCTCGGCGAGCGCGAGCGCGCGGTCGAGGTAGGCGAGCTCGCAGTAGGCGTCCTGCGTGCGGCGGGCGACGTCGCGCTGGACGCGCTCGAGCCCGGCGGCGGCGGCGTCCGCTTCACGCTCCGCCGCGCGGCGGCGCAGCCCGAGCTTGCCGGGAAAGGGGAGCTGCTGGCCGACGCCGACCATCGTCATCGTCATCTCGTCGTCGCGGAGGCTCGGCTGGCTGATCGGGACGTTGATGAGCCCTGCCATGAGCGTCGGGTCGGGGCGCGTCCCGGCTGGGGCCACTCGCGCTCGGGCCGCGTCGACGCGCGCGCGGGCGGCGCGCACTTCGGGGTTCGCAGCCAGAGCTTCGCTGACGAGCGAGTCGAGCGCGGAGCTCCGCGCCGTCGTTCGGGTGACGGCCGGCGTCGGCGGGGCGGTCGACGCACTGTCTCGTGACGGGACCTGTGCCGCACCGGTTCGCGCGGTAGCGGAAACGGCGACGCTGGCAATCGCGGTAATCAGTCGTGCGACGGCGGGCGCGCGTAGGGCGCGACGCCGGCTATGGAACGGACGCGCGGAGGGCCGCGGTCCGGGGAGGGCACGCATGAGAGATTCCGGCTGTAAGTCCACGTGGGCGCGACGGTCGGACCGCGGAGCGGCCGCACGTGCGCGCGCGGGTGGCCCCGGCCGTCGGGCGCAGAGCCGGTCGGCAGGGCGCGGGCGGCGGCACGGACGGCCGCTCGCCAAGATCGTGCGGTGGGCTTACGCCTTGGGAGGCGGGGGCTCCGGTGCAGTGACGCGGGAGTGCGGCCGGAGGACGAGCGGGCCCGCGACGCGCATCGCGACGGGCGTCGCCGCGCGCTCGATGGTCTGCGGCGCCGACGTCAGCGCGGCGGGCGCGCACGGCGCCATCGACTGACAACCGGGCGTGGGCTGCGGCGCGTGGCGCTGGCCGGCCGGCGCGCCGCAGGGGGCGCCGCCGGTGCTCGTGCCCGCAGCCTCGCCCATGTTCATGTCGCCCATGCCGCCGGCCGGCTCCCCGGGCTGGTCGACCGCCGCGGCTCTCGAGGCGGGCGACTGCGCCGTCGATGCCGCGCGGTGCGCGGCGCTGGCGACGGCCGGCAGGACGCACGCGTCACCGGACCCCACCACGATCAGGTGGAGCAGAAGCAGGTGGACGAGGAGCCCGGTCACGCGGCGAAGGCGCTGCACGACGAAAAGCTAGTCGCAGTGCTGCCGCTCGCACCAGGCGGCGATCCCTGACGAGCGGGTCGGGGAGCGCCCGGCGCCGGCCTCGGTCACGCAGCGAACGCTCGCCATCTCGGCTGAGCCCGACTCCGGGGACGCACATTTGATGGTGAGGGACGCTTGGTCAGGAATCAGGCCAGCGGTGCGCCCAGCTCATTGGGCGAGCTCCACGGGGAGCGACCGTCGGTCAGTCGAGGATATGGGACAGGGTCGGCAGAATCAGCGCCCGAAACCGCTCATTCACCTCTCGCGCAGAGAGGTCGTTTCCACTCTCCACCCACCAGTTCAGGACGAGCACGAACGTGGAGGCCATGTGGCGGGCCAGGAGCTCCGACGGCACCACCTGCGCGCGCTCGTGCCGGCGATGACCGGTGCCCCTCAGGTCGTGGACGATCAGCTCCACCAGCATCCGCTGCAGGTGCTCGTGTACCACGTCCTGCCGTCGGACGCCCATCGCGGACGCGGTCGTTACTCGGGCGCGCTCGATGTGCTGCAGGATGGGTAGGCTGAACCGTAGCAGCCTGTCCGCGCGACCGGTCGATGGCGCCGGGAAGCCGGTCCCGCCCGTGCCGACCATGTGGCGGATCCCGTTGACGAGCAGCTCGTCCTTGTCGCGGAAGTGCGAGTAGAACGTCGATCGCCCGACGTTGGCGCGCGCGAGGATCTCCTTCACCACGATCGCGTCGTAGGACTTCTCGTGGATCAACGAGGCGAGCGCTTCGTGTAGCAGAGCCTGGGTCTTCTGAACCCGACGATCCTTACCGCGGTCGGTCGGCAGAGTGCCTCCTCGGTCCGAGCGTCGTGCGAGATACGGGACACACCGTGCGTGTTTGTCCACTACTGAACACCGCGGCACGCGACGGCCTGTACGCGGTGCCCGCCGCGCCTACTGTACGGCGCAGGCATTCATCGCGCGCAGCCACCCGCGGCCGTCCCTTTCGAAACGACCGAGGTCGACGCCGGCGCACCGACTGCTCCCGTCTCTGGAGGGTACGACGTGACGACGAAGGATGGAAGGACGACATCGGTTACCAGGGGCCTGGTCCTGCACTCCACGACCCGCTACTACGATATCCTGGCCGGGCTGCTGACGCTCGGCCGCGAGCGAGCGTTCCGCGAGCGCCTGGTCGGGCTGGCGCGCATCGAGCCCGGCGAGGCGGTGCTCGACGTCGGTTGCGGGACGGGGACCCTCGCGATCGCCGCGAAGCGTCGGGTCGGTTCGGGAGGGGTGGTGCAGGGCATCGACGCCTCGCCGGAGATGATCGCCCGGGCGCGGCGGAAGGCCGCGAAGGCTGGCGTCGACGTCATCTTCGAGACCGGGGTCGCGGAGTCGCTCCCCTTTCCGGATGCCCGCTTCGACGTCGTCCTGAGCACGCTCATGCTGCACCACCTTCCCCGGCCGGCCCGTCAGCAGTGCGTGCGCGAGGTTCGCCGGGTGCTGCGGCCCGGGGGGCGGCTGCTGGCGGTGGACTTCGCGACACCGGCCCGCGAGCGACGGGGCCTCCTCGACCGCATCCACCGCCACGGCCACGTCGCGCTCCCGGACATCCTGGCGCTGCTGGACGAGGCGGGGCTGCGCGTCGTGGAGAGCGGGGCAGTGGGCGTGAGGGACCTGCAGTTCGCCCTCGCGGCGACGCCGAGCCAGAGCTGACGATGATTCGGCGAAAACACGGGGCCGCCATATCGAGACCACCGGGCCGCGGCCGCGCACGCCGCTGGGTGCTGCTGGTGACCGGGCTTGCCCTCCTCGCGGGCCACGTCCTCGTCGTCGGCTACGCCTCGTCCCGCCAGGCCATGCCGGTCGCGATAGTCGTTGGCGTCCTTGCCCTCCTCGCCGCGAGTCATCGCGGGCTCGCGGGCGCGCTTCGTACACTATGGCGGCGTGGCTCGAGGCGTTGACCCTCGAGGGCTGGCGCGCCTGTGCGTTGGTGGGACGACAGGTCGGCTGAACCGGCTCCGATGCTGGGCGGAGCTGCGAGGGAGGGGAGCAGACCACGCTGACCAGGACCCATCATGCGCGGCCCCGGGCTGCCGGAAGCTCATGACCGCCTGGCGTCGCACGAGCTGCTCGGGCCGATCGTACGTACCCGCTCTCGCAAATTGGGACAGAGCGTCCCGCCCGGATTGCGGGTATCCCGATGCTGACGTTAGCGTGGCCGATGGACGGACCAGCACGGTGATGCGCTGGCTGGCCCCGGTGACCGGGGGCCATCATCCCCGCGGAAGGTTGCCGACGGTGCACGTGCACGAGGCCGAAGCGGTCGAGATGGTCTTCTTCGACATCGGCGGAACGCTCGGCGAGCGGGATCCGGCGACGGGCCGGCTGACGCCCTACGAGACGAGCGCGAAGCTGCTCGACGACGTACGCAGATCGGTGGGCCTCCGGATCGGCATCATCACCACGCTCGGACCCACGTTGACCGACGCCGACGCGCTCGCGCTGCTGGACGAGGCCGGGCTCGCAGCGTTCCTGGATCCGAAGGGGTTCGTCTCGGACCACGGCGCCGGCGCGGCGAAGCCGAGTGCCGCGATCTACCGGTTCGCGGCGCGACGGGCCGGCGTGGCGCCGAGCCGTTGCCTCTATGTCGGAGAGGATCTGGCGGAAGTGCTCGGCGCGCTGGCGGCGGGGATGCAGGCCGTGCTGACGCCGCGTGTCCCCGCCTGAGCGGGCAGCTCTCGACCGGTGGCAAGGACGGCCACCAGGAGGATCGCCATGTACGAGCGTCGGAACCCACATCATTGCATCATCCCGCCGCACATGCTGAGAGCGCTCGCGGCGAGCGACGACCGGAGGCTTCGTGAGGCGGCGACGCGCACGCTGCTGACGTCGACGACCATTCGCGCCCAGCGCGAGGTTCTCGGGTCGTTGCGGGCGGCCGTGCCCGGAACCGCGCCGGGCAGGAAGTTTCGCTCCATTCACGACGCCCACAACAAGGCGCTGAGCCAGTTCGAGCTGCCCGGCGAGCTCGAGCGCGAGGAGGGGAAGCCGGCTTCCGGTGACGACGCCACCGATCAAGCCTACGACGGGTTGGGCAACACGTACGACATGTACGAGCAGGTCTTCGCGCGGAACTCGATCGACGACCGCGGAATGCGACTGGTCGCGACCGTCCACTTCGGGAACGCCTTCAACAACGCCTTCTGGAACGGGCAGCAGATGGTCTTCGGCGACGGCGATGGCACCATCTTCACGGGCTTCACCAAGTCGCTGGACGTCATCGGGCACGAGTTGACGCACGGGGTGACCGAGCACACCGCGAGCCTCGCGTACCACAATCAGTCAGGCGCACTGAACGAGTCGATGTCCGACGTCTTCGGCTCGCTCGTCAAGCAGTACACCCGGAAGCAGGACGCCGAGTCCGCCGACTGGCTCATCGGCGCCGACATCCTGGCCGCCGGCGTACAAGGCGAGGCACTCCGCTCCATGAAGGCCCCTGGTACTGCATACGACGATGCCCGGTTGGGGGGGAAGGACCCACAGCCAAAGCACATGCGCGACTTCGAGGAGCTGCCGGACGACGAATGGAACGATTGGGGCGGCGTACACATCTACTCGGGCATCCCCAACCACGCGTTCTATCTGGCGGCAACGAAGATCGCGGGAAATGCGTGGGAGGCGGCCGGCTCCATCTGGTACAGCGCCCTGCTCCAGCTCTGGCCCACGGCGGAGTTCCAGGACTGCGCCAACGTCACCATCGAGGTCGCGGGCACCCTGTACGGTCACGGCAGCAGCCAGCAGCAGGCGGTCCAGTCGGCCTGGGATGAGGTGGGAGTCAGGATGGTCCCCGTGCGCGCCAAAGTCCGGCGGGTAGGAAGGGACGGTGGGGTGGCGGTCGAGCGGAATGGAGCGCGGTTGAGGAGGCAGCTCGAAACATTGAGCTCCGAGCTTCGCAAGACCATCGACGCGTTGGCCTAGTCCGGGGCGGGTGCCCTCGCAGCCCGGGACATCGCTCTCGAGTGCGCGCCAGCAGCCGCTGCGGGAGTCGGCCCGCTCGGTGCTGGGGGATCGAGCGTTCGAGCCGATCGCGCGGGACTTCATTGGCGGGTACCGGGAGGGTTCTCAACGATGGCCATGCGCGTACACTTCGAGCGAGCCGGCGGCTTCGCCGCGCCGGCGATGCGGCAGCGCTGGACGGTCGACCTCGATGCCTTGCCAACCGAGCAGGCAGAGCAGCTACGAGCGCTCGTGAGTGCCGCGGACGTGCCTGGCCTCGCTGCGCGACCGGTCGACAGTATGCCGCGGGCGTCGCCGGACGCGTTTCACTATCGGCTGACGATCGACGACGGCACCCGCGAGGACACGGTGGTGGCGTCCGATGCCGACATGCCGGGGGCGCTCTGGCCGCTCGTGCGTTGGCTCTCCGAGCACCCGCCCAAGGGCGACAATCCAGTGCAGAGACCGAAATCGGATCGGGACACGCGTGGCGGGTAGTGGGATTGCTCCGTCGCGCCGGGGGTCGGTCAGCGGTGCCCACGCCCACGGAAGTCGAGGCGGATGAAAGCCTCAGCCGCGCGGTCGAACGGCGCGTACCGGCGGTCGGCGGGCCGCTGGTCGCGCCGGCGAGGGATCACCGCCCGGAGGTGTGTGCGAAGAGTCGACACTTTGTGCCAAACCGCGCCAACTACAGTCGCACTACGTTGCGCTCGGCGGCGTCGGGTACGAGATCACTGACCGTCGTCGTATCCGTCGACACCGTGGGATAGACGTAGAAGCAATCCACCGGCGCCTTGGGATCCAGCCGCGCGCGCTCAACGGTCGAGCGCCCGTCTCGACCCAGCACCGTGGTGGAAAGATCCACCTCGCATGCGCCGGGCCGGTCGGGTCGACAGAGCCATACCTGCGGGTTGCCGTAATCCGTCGACGGCGTGCGAGTGAAATAGAAGCGCGCG
Source organism: Gemmatimonadaceae bacterium (assembly GCA_045804285.1). GTDB lineage: Bacteria > Gemmatimonadota > Gemmatimonadetes > Gemmatimonadales > Gemmatimonadaceae > DATMHT01. Next base: position 13,607 of record JBJMNL010000004.1, on the reverse strand, counting down.
CAGCGAGCGCCATCCGGACGGACAGGGCTCGACCGCTGTCTCTCCGGTCGTTATCGGTTCGCGATGTCGTGCCGGAGCACATTCTCCTCGCCGCGCGCGTTGGGCTAGTACTTCACTTTCGCGATTTCCTCGTTCGGCGTGAACCCGTCACCGAAATCCTCGACGTCCATCAACTTGCGGATCTCGATCACCGCCTCGCCGTTCGGAAAGATGTTCGGAGCGCGCTTCACCCACTCGATGGCTTCTTCCAGCGACTTCACCTGAATGATCGTGAAGCCCGCAACGACCTCTTTCGCCTCGGCGAACGGACCGTCGATGACGGTGCGCTTGTCGCCGGTGAACTTCACGCGCGCACCCTTCGAGGTCGGGGCGAGCCCCTCGGCGCCGAGGAGGATACCTGCCTTCGCGAGCTCCTCGTTGTACTTCTGCATCGCGGCAAACTGTTCGGCCGTCGGCGGAACGGCCGCTTCCGATTCCTTCGTCGCCATGCCCATGACCATGAAACGCATTGTCCTCTCCTGAATTCGGTTCGTTGTCGGTTGCCGCGCCCTTCGCGGCCTCACTAACACGTCGAACGAGGCCGGTCAAAATCGACACGAGCTTCGAGAAAGTCGTAAACTGTCGGGTTCAAAGAACTTAGAGACAACCCGAGGAGTGAAACGACGAGGGATCTCCTCTACCGGTCGAGTTGGATGCGTCTCGACCCCGAGAGAAGAGCCCTGTTGCGTTGCTCCTCGGGATGACGTGGTTTCCACCCGTCGTCCGTCACTACTCGCCCGTCGCGTTTACGACACGCGCCGGCGCGGATCCGGCTTCACATTGAACGTCTGCGTGTACTGCTTGCCGTTCACCGTGAGACGCGCTGTGAACGCGCCGTTGAGCATCGCCGCACCACCACGACCTCTGCCGCGTCCACCATCGCCACCCGCGACCGGCAAAGTGTCGCCGCACTTCGGGCGCGAACCACTAGGCTCCGTGTGATAGGGGTACCGGCGCGGCCCGCCAGGGTTCAGCTCGTACGTGCTGGTGACGGCGTCCCGTGTTCGGCTGGCCGAGGCTCGTCACGTGGGGACAGGAAGGTGCGGTTCGACGGGGCTCCGTAGGTCTCACGCGAACGAGCCGGTCCGGACGTCCCCGTCCCGCTCGTAGGTCGCGAGGATCACCCCGCTCGACGCCACCACGGAGCGGGTCAGCCGGAACGCCGCGGGCCGGGTGCCCGTGCCGAACAGCCGCTTCCCGGTGCCAAGCGCCACCGGGAAGATCAGCAGCCGGAGCTCGTCCACCAGGTCCGCCGCGAGCAGCGTCTGCACGAAGTCGCCCGAGCCCTGGGTCAGCAGGTCCGGCCCGTCGCCCTGCTTCAGCTCGCGCACCGCGGCCGCCGCGTCGCGCCCGAGCCACTGGCTGTTCTGCCAGGCGAACTCCGACCGGGAGCGGGAGGCGACGTACTTCGTGGCGTGGTTGAAGGTGTTCGCGATCTCCGCCGCCCCGGCCGCGAAGGTACTCGAACTGGGATCGACGTCGAAGTCCGGCCAGTAGCCGGCGAAGATGTCGTAGGTCTTGCGGCCGAGCAGCAGGTCGAAGGGCCGGCCGAAGTTCTCTGCCGTCCCCCGGCCGAAGGCGGCGTCCGCGTACGGAACGACCCAGCCGCCGTAGCGGAAGTCACCGGACGGGTCCTCCTCGGGCCCGCCCGGGGCCTGCATGATGCCGTCGAGGCTCAAGAAGGCGGCAGTCACGAGCTTTCGCATCAAAGTCTCCTGTCGGGGGTGGGGCGTGCGCGCGGCGTGCGCGCGGCGTGCGCGCGGCGTGCGCACTCCCCCCTTTGACGGCGCCCGACGGCGAAACTCATCGGTGCCGCCGGTGCACGCCTTCGTGCGGCGGCTCGAACGACCCCTGTCACACAGAGCCTAGGGCCCTACTGCCGGGCAGCAGGTGAAGGCGCTCGACGCCCGGCCCGAGCGGTTGCTCGGGGTGGTTGCATGGGTCAGGCGCGGATCAGGCGCGCGGCAGCCCGGCCGGGAGGGCGACTTGGCATTACCGCGTGAAGCGTGCGTCCGAGGCCGCGAGCCAGTCGGCCGGGATCGGCGCGAGGCGCCGAAGCGCCCGGCCCTCGGCGCATCGGAACGCTAGCCACCCGCTCCGAAACGCGGCCGCGGAGCAGCACGGTCCACCAGTTCCTGGACAGGGTGGCCGCTTCCCCTACTTGAGCTCGCATAGTCGCTTCCTCGTGCCGCGGTGATACCTGGCCGCCGGGGCACCACGCCGGGCTCGCGCCGGTCAGGCACCAGACTGGATAATGCCTCCGACCGCAGCCATCGCTGTCGGGCAACCGGGAAGTGGGAAGTCGGGGTCCCGGCGCGCCGCCGGTCGCGCGAGCTCGGCGGCCGCCGCGCGCCGCGAGGGCCCGGTCGGAGTCTCATTTTCTCGCGGGCCAGAGGGTGCGCGACGTCCGGGCTCGCAAAGTGCGGCGGGAGGTGCTCGCTACGGGGAGCGCGCGTCACTCGGGTGCGGCGCGGCGGCGGCGTGGAGACCTGGTGCGGTCGAGAGGAGAGGGATTCGAGAAGCTGGCGAGGCGTAAGGCGGTGGATGAGCGAAGCGGTTGATCGTGGAATGACGGTGCGCGAGCGCGAGCGTCTCCTGCACCGGCTCGAGGCGGCGCTGTGGGAGTCGGCCACGATCGGCCGCCGCTGGTGGCTGCTCGCCGAGGCCGGCAAGGCGCTCGCGTCGACGCGCGATCCCGCGGCCGCGATCGCCGAGGTCGCCCACCTCCTCGTCCCCGAGACGACCGACTGCTTCGCCCTCTACCTGTCCGACGACGAGCACCTTCCCACCCTGTTCGAGGTCCGCCCCGTCGACGGCGCGCGGGGCGCCGAGCTCGAGGCGAGGCTGCGCGCCCTGCTCGCCGCCTCCGGCGACGGCGCCGCGTCGGGCGCCGAGCGGCCGCTCGACGTGCTGGTCGAGGCGGTGCACCGCGCGGTCGGGACGGGCGCGGCCGAGAACTCGGGCGCCGGAGCGGGAGCGGTGGCAGCGCGCGCGGTGCTCGAGGCGCTGAGCCTCGACGGAGGGACGGTCGTCCCGATTCGCGTCTCCGGGCGGTGCGTCGCGACCGGATGGGGGCCCCGGGGCTGGCTTTCGGCCCGCCCGAAGGGGGACCGTAAGTTACGTACCGTTAATGCGGCCTTCACGGCCGTCGACACGGCAACGACGCGTGGCCGCCACGACGGCCGCGAGACACCGCCCGACCGAGAGGCGAGCAATGGGCACAGCCGCCGACTCAGGGCCGACGGGCGCCGGCCGGTCGACTGACGGCGGCGACCGCAGGGCTGCCGCAGGCGTGGAGTGGGAGGGGCGCGCCACGAGTGGCGTCCCCCACACGGCGGTACACGGCCTCGCCCGGCGGTTCCTCGAACCGGCGCAGGACGTGCTCGTCGTCATCCTCGGGCTCGTGCTGTTCGCCCTGATGATCCGGACGCTCGTCACCGTCAGCGGGCACGCCGTCTTGCCGCGGGTGCCCGTGCGCACCGTGCTGAGCGAGGTGCTCTTCATGCTCGTGCTCGTGGAGCTGCAGCGCCTCCTGATCATCTACCTCCGCGACCACCACGTCTCGGTGGACGTGATGGTCGAGGCGACGATCGTCAGCGCGCTGCGCGAGATCACGCTCCTCGGCGTCGTGGAGATTCCGTCCACCCAGCTCCTCGTGCTCGCCGCGTTCGTTCTCACACTCGGCCTGCTCCTCCGGTTCGGCGACCTCCGCATCGGACAGCGCACGCCGAGGCGCCGCGTGCCCGGCCGGAGGTGGCGCCGGTCGGCGCACGCCGCGCTTCGCGGCCAACGACATCCACGTGGCGTCCCGCGGACGGCCGAAGCTTCGTCGCGGGCGACCGCCACCGGCGACCCGACCCCACACGGCGCGACCTGACACTCCGCCCGTCGGCGAGCGCGCCCCGGCGGGAACGCGGCGGCTGTCCGACGTGAGCCGTGACCAGTGGCCAGTTCCCGGTTCCCGGTGCCACCGGCCACTGGCAACCGGTAACTGGACACGGTTCACGACAGGCTGTGACGTCACCCGCCCCGGGCCCCGCTGGCGAGCTCGACGGTGCATCGTCGTCCCCCCCGCCGAGCCGCCGCCAGCGAGGGTCGCGGAGCCAGTACGCCTTCTGCCGATCCTCCTGCGCGCGATCGTCGACATGCTCCGTCGCGCGCTCGGCGCGATCAGGTCGCGTGTGCGCGGTCCCACAGGTCGAGCGCGACCAGGCTGACGCTCAGCAGCGCGAGGGCCGCGATGACCTCCGCGGACGACAGCCCGCGGCCGACCACGGCGATCACCAGCGCGCCGAGGGACGTCACCGCCTTGCGTACCGCCAGGGCGCGGCTGTAGCGGCCCCCTCCAGCCATCGCGTACGTCCCGTGCAGCACCGCGAGCGCCGCATAGCAGAGCGCGATCGCGCCCGCGATCAGCCAGCGATGCCGGTCGGGGAGGGCACGCTCGGTGGCGTGATTGACGGCGATCCCGACGCCGATCCCAGCGGCGGCGATGCCCGCGGCGATCGGCAGGTGCGAGAACAGCCAGAGCTTGTAGCGGAGCGTCCGCCCCTTCCTCTCCACCAGGCGGGCCGGCGCCGCGTCCAGCGTCTCGAAGTACACCCACCAGATCGCGAAGCCGAGCACCAGCGCGAGCGCGGCGGATACGTAGGCGGATGGCGTCCACTCGATCTCGCGCATGCCGTCCACGAGCCCGATGAAGCCCTCGCCGAGCACGATGTTCACGAAGGTGCCGAAGCGCTCCTCCAGATGTTCGGCGTCGGGCCGCACGTCGCGATGGAACCCGCGGACCACGAACGGACTCCCGAAGTCAACGAGGAAGCCCAGCGCCCACAAGATGAACCGGGTCGGGGAGGGCACGTCGGCCGAGGCGATCCAGAGCGCGCCGGCGAGCCCGAAGCCCATCGCCTCGGCCCACGCCTGCCTGCGCACGCGCGGGACGAAGTGGGCAGCGAGCACGTAGCGCACCGCCAGGATCAGCCGGAACGCGCCGTACGCGATGGCGTACCCGGGCGCGCCGCGCTCGAGCGCATCGTGCGCGCGCACCGCCAGCACCAGTATGGCGGCGATCTGCGCGAGCGTGAACAGTCGATCGCTCAGGTCGTCTGTGCCGAAGCGGTCGGTGTAGATGACGTAGCCGACCCAGGCGTACCAGATCGGCACGTACAGCACCTCGAAGCCGATCGCCGACGAGAGCGTGAGCCCGCCCTGGAGGCGACGCGCGACCTGGTCCACCGCGACCGCGAACACCAGGTCGAAGAAGAGCTCGAGCCACGTGGTCGGTCGCTCGCCGACGTCACGCGGGCGGAGACGGGGGCTCGATGATCGGCAGGCTGGCGCGTCGATGCTTGCCCGGCGCGCTCTCGGTGACTTCCTCGTCCGCGATGCGCATACCGACGGACGGGGTGCATCACGCGCGCCTCCCCTCAGTCAGTCGATCGGCTTCAGGTGCGCGACGATCTGCTCGCGATGCGGCTCCAGGAAGGGTGCGAGCACGAGCTTCTCGCCGAGCGTCGCCTCGTGGCCCGACTTCGTGCGGCGCGCGGCCGCCGTGACGCTCGACGCCGTCGAGCAACTGCGGGCGGAGGAAGACGTCCGGGCCGACCTCGCCCCGTTCGTCCGTTAAAACCTGACCCACGTCGGTCGGGCGGAATACGCTACGCTGGTGCAGCGCTGACGCGCGCCCCGAGGATCGAGAGGACCCGCTCGGGCGTGCGGTTGTAGCGCGCGAAGAACGCCCGCGTCGCCGCGAGCAGCGCGTAGATGCTCGTGAACAGCTCGCAGTGGGTGACCTCCCGGCGGAAGTGCCGCCAGCCTGCGGCGTCGCCGCATCTCGATGGGGTTGAGCCACGGGCCGTAGGTCGGCAGGTAGAGGAGCACGAGACGGCCCGCGGCGCCGCGCACCACCGCCTCGACCTCTTCGTCTTGATGGGTTCCCGCGTTGTCCCAGGCAACGTAGATGCGCTCGCGCGGGTGCTTCGCCAGCAGCGCCTCGAGGAGCTCGGCGATCTCCCTCCGGCGCTTTCAGCGACGTACGAGCACGACGGTCTCGCCGGTGCGCCAGTTCGCGGCACCCAGGCCGTAGCGTCGCGTCGGCTGCGCCGCCGTGGGGACCATCACCCGCTGGCCGACTGGGATCCAGAAGTCGCGCAACGTCGGGTGCCAGGAAGGGTAAGAAGCGACGGGCAAGGCCTGCACACGCGCCGATCCTGACGCCGGCTCGCGCAGCCTCACTGAGCCAGTTATTTTCTGCAGCTGACGCGGCCGCACACCAGACCCAGTGGAACCCGCTGGGGCACTGGGGCAAAAGTGGGGCAAAAACTAGGCGGGAAGATCCGAGAAACACCGGACGTGCCGGGAAAGCTCCGGCAGACCCTGCAGCTGCGTAAGATGTTGTGGCGCAAGGCAGAAGCCATATATACTGAGCACTTGCCCCTGTAGCTCAGGTGGATAGAGCAGCGGTTTCCTAAACCGTTGGCCGGGTGTTCGAGTCACCCCAGGGGCACTCGTCAGCAACCTGGCGCGGTCGGCCGTGCGGCCGCCGCGCCGTCTCTCATAACCTGTAAACCAGAGATCTCATGGGTGCAGCAACGCGTCCGACGTTCGAGGAGCGGAGCGAGTCCGTCTTCGGGTGGGTGAACGACCACTGGCGTCAGCTCCTGGGGGGCGCGGCGGTGCTCGCCGCGCTCGCCGGCGGGGTCGCTCTCTGGGACCGCTCGCAAGGGATGAAGTCGGAGCGGGGCGAGCGGGCGCTGCTCGAGGCCCAACGGTCGGTGCAATCGGGCAACCTGCCGCTGGCGCAGTCGGACCTGCAGAGGGTGGTAGACCGCTTCGGCGGGACGCCGGCCGAGGCCCGCGCGCGCATCGTCCTGGCGCAGGTGCTCTACGATCAGGGCAAGTTCGGCGACGGGATCGCCAAGGTGGAGCCGGCGACCCACTCGAAGACGGAGGGCGCGCCGGCCGAGGCGCTGGTCGCGACCGGCTACGAGGAGCAGGGCAAGTTCAAGGAGGCGGCCGAGCACTACGCCAGGGCCGCGACGCTGGCCGCCTTCGACGTCGACCGGGCGACCTATCGGGCGAGCGCGGCCCGCGCCTACGCGCAGGCGGGCAACGCCGGGGCGGCGAAGCAGATCTGGAGCGAGCTGGCCCAGGACGAGGAGAGCCCGCTGGCCGCGGAGGCGCGCGTCCGACTCGGCGAGCTCAGCGCGACCACCGAGAACAAGAGCTGAGGCGAGACGAGCTCGGCTGGTGTGACAAGGAACGAGAGGGGGCGGCCCAGAACGCGGGCCGCCCCCTCTTTCATGTTCGCCAGCAACTACGTATAAGATATGTTATGTAAACTAAGACCGGTGGAGAAATGTGGAGAACCGCCTCGGCTCTCCACGTAAGTCACTACCCCACCTGGGTTTCTGGCGAACGGCGCAACCGCCGGGCGGATGCAGGATCCGACACCGCCATCCGGGAATTCCAACGGACGTCCAGCCGCCAATCGAGCCATATGTCCCGCCGAACGTCCCGGCCAGCGTCCCATCGAACGTCCCGCAGGCGCCCCGCAGGCGCCCCTCAGATGTCCGCCAGCTCGCCCCGGAACACCAGCCGCCCCTCGCCACGGAGCGATGGCAGCCAGGCCACACCGTCGTGCGCCAGGCTCACCTCGAGCACTCGGCCGGACCGCGTGGCGAGCGCCGCCCTGAAGGCCGGAGCGTCGGCCGGAGCTTCCCCCCAGGCCGCCAGAAGCACGGCCGCCGCCACGGCCCCAGTGCCGCAGGCCAGCGTCTCCCCCTCGACGCCCCGCTCGAAGGTCCGGATCGCCCACCCGTCGCCGCGCCGGGAGACCCAGTTCACGTTCGCCCCTTCGGGGAGCGTGGCGTGAGCGCGGAGCGGCGGACCGCGACGCGCGAGCTCCACGCGCTCGACGTCGTCACAGAGGATCACGAGGTGCGGCACCCCCGCCAGCGCGAAGCCGATCCGGCGCTCGCCGGCGGCGGGCTCGATGCCGGCCGCCGCCGGCCGCACGTCGCGCACCGGTTGCAGGTCGATCTCCGGCAGCCCGTCACGGAGGCGGGCCGAGAGTACGCCGGAGCCCGTCTCGAAGCGCATCGCCGCCGGGTCGGCCGCCCCGAGCTCGGAGGCGAGGCGGGTGCTGCAGAGCGACGCGTTCCCGCATAGCGACGCCGGAGATCCGTCGGAGTTCAGGTAGCGGATGCCGAAATCGGCGCGCTCCGACCGCTCCAGGAAGACGACCCCGTCCGCCCCGATGCCGGTGCCGCGGGCGCAGATCCGGCGCACCGTCTCGGGCACCGCCAGCTCGCCCGCCGGCTCGGTGCGGGCGTCGAAGAAGACGAAGTCGTTCCCCGAGCCGCTCATCTTCACGAACGGCCGGCCGCGCCCTTCCTGCGCCCCCCGTCCCCCGGTCACACCCACCCCCGCAACGCCCAGTAGCGGAGCCGCCAGACCATGGTCACGGCCTCGCGCACGATCTTCCGCGACATCTTGCTCTGCCCCTCGGTCCTGTCGGTGAAGACGATCGGGATCTCGACGATGCGGAAGCCCTTCTTCCACGCCCGGAAGCTCATCTCGATCTGGAAGGCGTAGCCGTTGGACCGGACCTCGTCGAGGCTGATCGACTCCAGAACCGACCTGCGAAAGCACTTGAAGCCGCCGGTGGAATCGAAGAGCGGGAGCCCGGTTACGGCACGCGCGTAGATGTTGGCGGAATAGCTCAGGATGAGCCGGGACATGGGCCAGTTGACCACCGTCACGCGCCCGTTCTGGTAGCGCGAGCCGAGTACCAGGTCGGCGTGCTCGATCGCCTTCAGGAACTGCGGCAGGTGCGCCGGGTCGTGTGAGAAGTCCGCGTCCATCTCGAAGACGAAATCGTACTCCCGCTCGAGTGCCCAGCGGAAGCCGGCGATGTAGGCGGTCCCCAGCCCCATCTTCCCTGCGCGGTGCAGCACGTGGACCCGCGAGTCGGCGGTGGCGAGGGTGTCGGCGATCTTTCCCGTGCCGTCGGGCGACGCGTCGTCCACGATGAGGACGTCGATCCTCCGGTCCTGGTGCAGGACGGCGTCGACCAGGCGGGCGATGTTCTCCCGCTCGTTGTAGGTGGGAACGATGACGATCGCCCGGCCGGCGCCGGCCGGAAGCGCCGGTGGGTCGTCACCTCGCGCGGGCTCAGACACGTCGTCTCCGGTCGGCGAGAAGGCCAGCGGCGGCGAGCAGCGCGGCGAGCGCGAGCGCGGCGAGCGTGATGATCTTGCCCCGCTCGTAGGTCGGGCTGTGGAAGGTCAGATCGACCTCGGTGGCCCCGGCCGGGAGCTGGACGCCGGTGAGGACGTAGTTCGCGCGGCCGATGGGCAGCTCACGCCCGCCGCTCGTCGCCCGCCACCCGGGATAGTAGTTCTCCGAGACGACGAGCGCCGAGCCGGCGGGCGCCGGCGCATCGAGGCGAACGGTGATGTGTCCCGGCTCGTAGCGCGTCGTGCGAGCCGTGATCGGCAGGGGCTGTGGCAGCGCCGGCGTCCCCGGCGGGGCTGCCACCCTGGCGGAGGTGTCGAACAGCGCCGCGCGCCGCACGTCGTCGAAGCGCGGGTCGGAGAGCGTCGCGAGCACGAGGTCGTCGGGCGCCTTCACGATGAGCGGCGCGACCCAGGCCGGCGGGTGCTCGCCCGGCAGGCGGAAGAGATATTCCATCGAGCCGGCCGAGTTGCGGACGGGGCCGGCGACGCGCGTCGCGCCCTGGATGGGCAGGTCGGCGACGTTCGTCAGGAAGTACTGGACGTTCATGAGCTGCCAGAAGCGGGGGCTTCCGTACATCGTCTGCCACCCTTCGGCCTTCCCTCCGAGGATGTCGTAGCGACCGAGCTCGTTGCCGTGGTACCCGCGCGCGTCTCGGATCCGATGCACCATCAGCGCGTCGCCGTTGAAGTACGGGTCGTGGATGGCCTCGGGGGGGCCGAGCTCGGCGGCGAGCACGCGCCCGGGCTGCGGCTGCGACCTCAGGTACTCGATGATGGGATCCGAGGCGAAGAGCTGCGCCGCCGGCGCCGAGAACATCCAGTAGAAGCGAAGGATCGACCAGAGGTCCGCGCCGACGAGCGCCGTCAGCGCCCAGCCGGTCGCGCGGTCGGAGATGCGGCCGCGGGCGCGGAAGGCGAGCAGGCCGGCGGTGAGGGCCGCTACGAGGAACGACCGCCAGGCGCCGAGGACGACCGCGCCCTGGTTGGCGGCGACGAGGTCGTAGCGCTCCTCGCCGGCCATGGCGACGCCGAGGTTGGTGAGCCCGCCCACGGTCGCCAGGGCGCCGACGAGCGCGGCGCCGACGATCCAGCCGAGGACGTAGCGCCTGGAGACGCGACCCGCGACGGCACGCTCGGCGCCGAGCGCGGCGAGGACGGCCACCGCGAACGAGACGATGAAGAAGATGGTGCTCGGCGCGCGGAAGAACTTGGTGCCGGGCACGAGCGCGTAGACGAGCCTGTAGAAGGGCGTGTAGCCGCCCAGCGCCCAGAGCAGCGCCACCCCTCCGGCGGCGATCCAGAACCACATCAGCTTGCGCCGCGCGGGGTCCTCGCGGCGGGCGCCGAGGCCGGCGCCGGCGAGGACGAGCACCACGACGCCCAGGTACTCGCTGTGGAGGTGGATGACGTTGCGCCCCCAGTACGAGGCGAGGATGCCGCTGAACTGCGGGAGGTACGTGTTGATAAGCTCTTCGGGCGGCATCGAATACGAGGTCGCTCTCTCGTAGCTGCTGAGCCCTCCGGCGCGCGGCGACCATGCGACGTACTCGCGCACCGGCAGATACTGCACGGCTCCCATCGTGCCGCCAAGCAGCACGGCGCCCAGGGCGAAGGCGAGCCGGCGGATCGCAACGCGGCGCTCGAGCTTCACGCCGTCGAGCTCCGCGAAGGCGCAGAAGATCGCGAAGGCGCCGCAGCCGAGCAGGTAGTACTGGAGGAGCTGCGGGTGCGGGCTCAGCACCGCGAGGCCGACGACCACGGCCAGCGTCCCCCACGCCCACCCCCTACCCTGGCGCACCCCGCGGTAGATGAGCAGCAACGTCAGCGGGAAGAGTGCGCTGATGTAGAGCTTCCCGTCGTGCCCGGGCGAGACGAGGGAGGCGATCTGCCCGCTCATCATGTAGGCGAGGCCGCCGACGAGCGCCCCGAAGAAGCGCAGCCCGAACGCCCGGAGAAAGAGGAAGGTGAACAGCCCGCAGAGCCAGACGTGGATGATGAAGCCCCACGTCATGGCGACGTCCGTCGGCAGCACCATCCGGAGCAGGAACGTCGGATAGAAGATGTCGCCGCCCATGCCGGCGACGAACGGTACTCCCCCGAACAGGTACGGATTCCAGAGCGGGAAGCCGTTGCCGGCGCGCAGCGACTGGGCCGCGAAATCACGGAAGGCGTAGCCCGCGATGTACTGGTCGCTGAAGGGATTGACCAGGAAGTGCCCGCTCAGCGCCGGGTAGCCCAGCGCGAGCACGGCGAGCGCGTACACCAGGGCGGCCCAGCCGGTCGCGAAGCGCGGCGCGGGAGGCGCCGCGGGTGTGGCCGGAGACGATTTCATATCGGTACGTGGGAGTAGCGAAGCCTGCCGTCGGGCCCCCGGTCCCACTGCCGAGCTGCCGGCAGGGGCGGACAGCCGATCAAACCACACAAGCTAACTGCGGGTGTCCCTTCGCGATGCGGCGGCCGCCTCGGAGGGGACGAGATGCGTCACGGGGCTTCGGGCAGGACCCATGAAGGCCGACGTATGTGTGTGCGCTAACCAGTGGTTCCGCATCGACTTGCCGTCGATTCCGCGGTCCGCGTCGGACGGCGCCCTTGCACCGGCGGACCGGGAATGACAGCTTGAGACGCTGCCGAACTCTAGTGTACCAAGCTGGTCCTCCGCAGTCCACTCCACGGTGCGGTTCCAGAAGAACATCCGATGCGTCTGATGGGTGCTCGGCAGGGAGCGGTGCTCGGTTCGATCCTCGTCTCGCTCGCGTGCGCCGGCGGCGGTACGGCGCCGCCCGCCGCGCCCCCGGAGGGCGGGCCGGAGCAGCCCACTCCTCCCCCGGCCGCGAATCCGAACGGAACGCGCATCGTCTTCGACCGTGCCGCGCTCGAGCTGAGACAGGGGGGCTCGATGCGGGTCGCCGCGAAGGTCGTCGACGCGAGCGGCCACGAGGTGCCCGGGGTGGTCGTCACCTTCAGCTCGGCGGGCGACTCGGCGGCCACGGTCGCGAGCGACGGGACGGTGAGCGGCGTCGGTCCCGGGGTCGCTCTGCTCCGCGCCTCCGCGGCCGGGGCGAAGGACAGCCTCGCGGTCGACGTCATCGGCCACCCCGAGGGGCTCTACATCGGGAGCACGGCGCTCGCGGACCGGCCGTACGGGGTCGCGGTGTCGCGCCGTGGGACGGTGCTCGACACGCGTCTCGATGCGAACGTGCTCGCCGTCGCCGACGCGGCAAGCCGCGCGATCGTCGGCAGCGTGGGCGTCGGCCGGGTGCCCACCGGCGTGGCGTTCGACAGCCAGGGGCGCTATGCGTACGTGACCAACCAGTTCGACTCGAGCGTCGGGATCGTCGACGCCGAGAACGGCCGGCAGGTGGCGGCGGTCGCCATCAGCGGCAATCCGTACGTGGTCAAGGTGTCGCCCGACGACCGGAAGCTGTACGTGAGCAGCAACACGGACTACGTGCGGGTGATCGATCTGGGCCAGCGCGCCGTGACCCACTCGGTGCCGGTGGGCTACGCGCCCAACGGCTTCGCGATCGACCCTGACGAGACGCGGCTCTACGTCAGCTCCTTCGTCGCCGGCACGGTGACTGAGATCGATCTCCGGACCGACCAGGTGCTGCGGACGTTCACCACGGGCGGGCGCCCGCAGGACCTGATCGTGTCGAAGGACGGCCGGGAGCTCTACGTCGCCAACGAGGACGGCTGGATCGACGTCTACACGCTGGCGACCGGGGAGCGCGCCGCCAGCGTGGCGCTGGCGGCGGGCGGGTTCGGGATGGCGCTGAGCCCCGACGAGGCGCACCTCTACGTCTCGCTTCCGGACGCGGGTCAGGTGCAGGTGGTGAACACGCATTCGCGGAACGTCATCCACACCATCGCCGTGGGCGGACGCCCGCGCCGCATCGCGTTCACGTACCACGGCGGCGTGGCGGTAGTCGCCAACGAGGGCGGCAAGGTGGATTTCGTGCGCTGAGCCCGGCTCCGCGCTCCATGGACGCCGAACGGGGCGCCCCGCGTCGCGGGGCGCCCCGTTCGGCGTCGTGCGGGTAGGTGGCCGCCGCGGCGCGGCCGCCCGGTCAGCCGACGCGAACGACGAGATCGCGGTCGAGCGTCCCCCGCTCGTTCTCCAGGGTCAGCGCCGCCCCGGGCGCGCCCCCCACGAAGCTCGCCGAGCGGGCATCCTCGCTCAGCGTGTGGACGCGGAGCGAGCGGCGCGCCGTACGCCACTCGACGATCGTGCGGAGCGGGGCGACGTAGGGTCGCTCGCGCAGCAGCGCCTCGACCAGCCGACGGTAGGCCGCGGGGGCACCCGGATAGCCGAGCGCGGGGGCGAGGTTC
>JBJMNL010000003.1:0-9765 GCA_045804285.1 Gemmatimonadaceae bacterium | reverse complement strand
GCCTCGTGCTCGCCGCGGGCGCCGCGGCCGGCTGGCGGGCGCGGGAGAGCGCGCGTGCCGGCGCGCTCGCCGCTGCCGCGAAGACGCCCGAGCTCCGCGAGTTCGCCACCGCGCGCGGGCAGCGCGCGACGATCCGCCTCGTGGACGGCACGCGCGTCGAGCTCGGCTACGCGAGCCGCCTGCGCGTCGCCGCCTTCGCACCCGCGGCCGGCCGGCGCGAGATGTACCTCGAGGGGGAGGCGGTGTTCGACGTCGTCCACGATCCGGCGCGCCCCTTCGTCGTCCACGCCGGCAACGCCGTCACCGAGGATCTCGGCACCGTCTTCGGCGTGCGCGCCTACCCGGGCGACGCCGCGGTGCGCGTCCTCGTCGTCTCGGGGGAGGTGGCGCTGCGGCCGCGCCTCCCCGCGCCGGGCGCCGACTCGACGAGCGCGGTGCTCGGCGGCGGGCAGCTCGGCCGCCTCGACGCGCGCGGGCGCGTCGAGGTCGAGAGCGGCGTCGACACCACCGAATATCTCGGCTGGCTCTCGGGCCACGTGAGCTTTCACGACGCGCCGCTCTCCGAGGTCGCCGCGGAGCTCGCGCGGCGCTTCGACGTGACGGTCACCATCGCCGACCCGCGGGTCGCGGCGCGCCGCGTCACCGTGGAGATGCCCGGGGGCTCGCTCACCCAGATCCTCGACGCCGTCACGACCCCGATCGCCCTGCACCATCGCCGCGACGCCGCCAGCGGCACCGTGGTGATCGAGCCTTGAGCGAGGAGCGCCGAGCGATGCCGCCGCCGGCCCCCACCGATCACGTCGCCCCCGCGACGCCGCGTTCGACCGTCGTTCCCCCCCCGGTCCACCGTTCTCCCGTGAGGAGAGGAGCCATGCGCAGCCCCGTCCCGAAGCTGCTCGCCGCCGTCGCGCTCGCCGCCGCCGTCACCCGTGCGGCGCCCGCGCAGGAGGGCGTACCGACGACGTACGCAATGGCCGTCAAGACCTACCTGCCCCTCGAGACCGTGCGCGACGGCAGCGTGCGGATGCCCAAGGCGCTCGCGCGCCAGGTCACCGTGCGCCACGCCGACGGCGCGCTCGTCCAGCAGGTGCTGCTCGAGATCGCGACCCAGGCGGGGCTCGGCCTCTCCTACGGCGGCGACCTGGCGCAGACGGCGACCGTCGTGTCGGTGGACCTCCGCGGCGCGACCGCCGCCGAGGCGCTCGCCGCGGCGGTGCGCGGCACGCCGTGGGCCGTGCTCGTGAACGCCGCCGGCCAGGTGGCCGTCGTGCCCGCGGAGCGGCGGGTGCTCGCGACCATCAGCGGCCGGGTCACCGACCGGGTGAACGGGGGCGGCATCGCCAACGCCACGGTGAGCCTCGAGGGGACGCGCTTCGGCGCCACGGCCGACGACGAGGGGCGCTACCGCATCGTCAACGTGCCCGCCGGCGCCTACACGCTCCTCGCCCGCCGCATCGGCTACGCCCGCGCGCGGCAGGCGGTCACCGTCAGCGAGTCGGGCACCGTCGTCGCCGACGTCGCGCTCGACCCGTCGGTGAACACGCTCGACCAGGTCGTCGTCACCGGCGTCCCGACGGCCACCTCGAAGCGCACCCTCGGCAACGCGGTCTCGACGATCGACGCCAGCGACTTGGTGCAGAAGAGCGTCGTCACCGACGTCAACGAGCTGCTCCAGGCCAAGGCGCCGGGCGTCACGGTCATGAGCAGCAGCGGCACGCCGGGGACGACCGGGACGATCCGCATCCGCGGCATCGGCTCGCTCGCCAGCGCGACCGACCCCGTGGTGTATGTGGACGGGGTCCGCGTCTCCTCGGGCGCGGCGGGGAACTTCCGGAACTCGTACGAGAGCCCGTCCTCGACCCCGATGATGAGCGTGCGGAAGACCGGCGGCGGGCAGGACGCCAGCCTGCTGAGCGCCATCAACCCCGAGGACATCGAGTCCATCGAGGTGATCAAGGGCCCCGCCGCCGCCACGCTCTACGGCGCCGACGCGGCGAACGGCGTCATCCAGATCATCACGAAGAAGGGGAAGCCGGGCGCGCAGAAGGCGCAGTGGCGGGCGAAGCTCCAGACAGGGCGCACCGACTGGGCGCTCGACAGGCGCACGAGCTACACGACGTGCACGGCCGACCGCATCGCCGCCAAGCTCCCCGACGGCACCGCCGCCTGGCCCGGCTGCGGCGGCAAGGCGCCGGGCACGGTCCTCAGCTCGAACAGCCTCGACTCGCCAGACGTCCTCCGCAGCGGCGCGCTCGGCGACTACACGCTCTCGTTGAGCGGCGGCGGCGCCGGCTACTCGTACTTCACCGCCGCCGACCGGAGCGTCGAGGACGGCGTCGTGCGCAACAGCGACAACTCCCGCAACTCGGGGCGCGCGAACTTCGCCTTCTATCCGAGCGACAAGGTGAACTACTCGGCGACCTTCGCCTACACCCGGTCGGAGACGCGCTTCCCGATGGGGGACAACGGGACGAACCTGCTCGAGTCGGCGTGGACCTTCCGCCCGGGCTTCGCGATGTCGCCGGGGCAGACGGCGGGCTTCGCCGCCGGCAGCCCGGTGCAGTTCGACATCTACGACAACCGGCTGCGCAGCGACCGCGCGACGTTCGGCGCGACGGTGAACGTCCTCCCCTTCACCTGGTTCCGCAACCGCCTCACCGTCGGCGGCGACCTCACCAGCTCGCTCGCCAACCGCTACATCGCGCCCGGCTCCCTCTGGTCGCCGGCCGACGGGCAGATGACGCAGGGCGCGCCGCACAACAACGTGTACACGGTGGACTACGCCGGCACGATGTCGTCCGGGGTCCCGTGGGCCCAGGACCTCACCTCGGCGTTCTCCTTCGGCGCGCAGTACTCGAACCGGCAGTACCGCAACACCATCGCGCAGGGCACGACCTACATCTCGTCCGTGACGCGCGACGTCACCCTCGGCGCCACGCCGGGCGGCTGGGACGAGTACGTGGACGTCAAGTCGCTCGGCTTCTTCGCGCAGGAGCAGGTCGGCTGGCGCGATCGCCTCTATCTCACCGGCGCGCTGCGCGTGGACAACAGCTCGGTCTTCGGCGACGACATCAAGCAGCTCTACTACCCCAAGCTCGCCGCCTCGTACGTCGTCTCCGAGGAGCCGTTCTTCAAGCGGGTCGGGTGGATGGACCAGCTCCGGCTGCGCGCCGCGTGGGGACAGGCGGGGAACGCCCCCGACCCGTTCGCCGGCATCCGGAGCTACACCTCGCAGGCGACGGTGGACGAGAACGGCAACAGGGTCCCCTCGCTCGTGCTGCTCAACAAGGGGAACCCGGCGGTGAAGCCGGAGCGCGGGAGCGAGATCGAGCTCGGCTTCGACGCCACGTTCCTCAGGAGCCGCCTCGGCGCCGAGTTCACCTTCTACAACAAGACGACGAAGGACGCCCTGATGCAGGTGCCCAACGCGCCGTCGGAGGGCTTCCCGGGCTTCACCTACCAGAACCTCGGCGAGATCAACAACCACGGGGTCGAGCTCGCGCTCGACGTCTCGCCGGTGCTGCGCGACGCCTTCGCGTGGGAGGCACGCCTCGGGGTCTCGACGAACAAGAACAAGCTCGTGCGCTTCGGCTTCCTGGTGGACACCCTCACCTTCGGGCTCACGACGCAGAACCAGCGCCACGTCGAGGGCTACCCGCTTGGCGGCTTCTGGGTGCACGACCCCGTGAAGACCGCGTCGGGCGACTACGCGCCGGGGACGGCGCGCTTCGTCGGGTCGCCTGACCCGACCCGCGAGCTCTCCTTCAGAAACACCTTCACCTTCTTCAAGAGCCTCCGCCTCTACACGCTGCTCGACTACAAGGGCGGGTTCTACGTGACCAACCAGACCGACTGGCGCCGCTGCGCGATCGGGACGTGCGCGGAGGTCAACGACGCGAGCCGGTCGGAGGAGGAGCGGAAGCGGCTCCAGCTCGACCTCGGCGTCAACGACGCGCTCTACACGCAGAAGGGCGACTTCCTCAAGCTGCGCGACGTGTCGCTGTCCTACACGCTCCCGGCGTCGTGGACGCGGGCGCTGCGCACGCAGAGCGCGGCGGTCACCGTCGCCGGCCACAACCTGGGGATCCTCTGGAAGGCGGATTACACGGGGCTCGACCCCGAGGTGAACTTCTCGGGCGCCAACGGCCCGACCGGCGCCTTCGGGCTCGCCCGCGTGGACTACTGGACGATGCCGATGACGCGCCGCATCTCCGCGTCGCTCGACGTCGGCTTCTGACCCCGACCGCATCCTGACCCCGTGAGGCTTCCGCCCATGACTCGCAAGCCGAATCTCGCCTGGCTCCGGCGCGCGCTCCCCGTGCTCGCCCTGGCCGGCGTCGCCGGCGCGTGCAACGACATCCTGTCGGTCGAGCGCCCGACGCTCATCACGCCGGACAACCTGAAGAACGACTCGCTCACCATCAACGCGCTGGTGGCCGGCGCCGAGGGGCCCTTCCGCACCGAGTACGCGTGGGTCGCCCACGCCGGCGCCGGGCAGAGCGACGAGGCGCTGCTCTCGCACCTCTGGTCGCCGTGGAACGAGTTCGACGACCGCAACGTCACCGCCGCCGGCGGCGCCTACGACGGCATCACCTACCCCTTCCTGCAGCAGGCCCGGGCGGGCGGCGCGCAGATGGTGAACACGCTCAAGACGGCGCTCGGCGACAGGGCGGCGACGCACGCCGGCTACGCGAGGGCGAACGTGTACACCGGCTACAGCCACCTCCTCATCGCCGACCACCTCTGCGCGATCCCGATCGACGGCAGCGCGCCGAAGACGCCCGACGAGGTCCGCCGGATCGCGATCGGCTACTTCGAGGAAGCGGTCAAGGTCGGCACGGCGGCGAACGCGACCGACATCGTCAACCTCGCCAACGTCGGCATGGCCCGCGCCTATCTCGGGATGGGAGACAAGGCGAAGGCGATCGAGTTCGGCAAGAAGGTGCCGGCGGACTTCGCCGCGTGGGTGCACTACGCGAAGGATCCCGACTTCGGGAAGTGGACGGTCTACAACCTGTACAACCGCGTCTCCGGCCTCCGCAGCCCGTCGGAGTTCCAGCTCGGCTACGACGACGCGACGTTCGGGGCGGTGAACGACCGGCGCGTCCCCTTCGAGCACGACAGCGTGCGCTCGATGTTCGACCCGCGCGCCTCGCGCTACTCCCACCTGCCGTACCAGCCGTCGTCGTTCTCGGGCTGGACGCCGGGCGGCAAGAACATGATGAGCGAGGACGCGGCGATCCGCTTCGCCTCGGGGCTCGAGGCGCGCTACATCGTCGCCGAGGCGGGCGGGTTGTCGGCGGCCGAGCTGCGGGCGTTCATCGACGCGCGGCGCGCGGAAGGCGCCGGCGCGCCCAACCCGTTCCCCGGCACCGACGCCCAGCTCCTGGACGAGCTGTTCGAGCAGCGCAAGCTGGACTTCATGCTCGCCGGCTTCCGCATGCCGGACCTGATCCGCTACAAGCGGTTCTACCAGAAGGACCTCTGGCCGAAGGGGAAGATGGGCGGCTTCGGCTCGGACTACTCGCAGAACTACGGCGCCACCGAATGCTGGCCGATCGGGACGACGGAGAAGAACGCGAATCCGAACATTCCGGGGTGATGCCGGAGCCAGCGTGGTCGCCCCGCGGGCGCAAGGGCCCGCGGGGCGACCACGCGCGGCACGCACCAGCACGATCAGGAGCGTCGTGATCATTCGTCTCGCCGGGGCGCTCGCCGCCGCCGTTCTCCTCGCGCCACCCGCCCTCGCCCAGCGTCCCGCGCCGGCCGAGCCGGCGATCGCCATCGTCCCGGCGCCCGCCAGCGTCACGCCGCGCGCCGGCCGCTTCGTGCTCGGGACTCGCACGGTGATCTGGGCCGACGCGCCGAGCGCGGCGCTCGGACGGCAGCTCGCGCGCTGGCTCGAGCCGGCCACCGGCTACGCGCTCGCCGTGCGCACCGGCGGCCGGGCGCCGACGTCGAACGCGATCGTGCTCCGCCGCGACGCGTCGCTCGCGCGCCTCGGCGCCGAGGGGTACGCGCTGGACGTCGGGCGGGCGCGGGTCGTCGCGCGCGCGCCGGCGGCGGCGGGGTTGTTCTACGCCGCCCAGACGATGCGGCAGCTCCTGCCGCCCGAGATCTTCCGCGAGGCGCCGGTGGCGGGCGTGGCGTGGACGATGCCGGCCGCGAGCATCGAGGACCGGCCGCGCTTCGCGTGGCGCGGCGGGCATCTGGACGTCGGCCGCCACTTCATGCCCAAGGAGTTCGTCGAGAAGTACATCGACCTCCTCGCGCTCCACAAGATGAACGTCTTCCACTGGCACCTCACCGAGGACCAGGGGTGGCGGCTCGAGATCCGGAAGTACCCGCGCCTCACCGAGGTCGGCGCCTGGCGCGGGGAGTCGCTCGTCGGCCGGCAGCAGCTCCAGCCCGACTCCGCGCGGTGGACGTTCGACGGCGAGCCGCACGGCGGCTACTACACGCAGGCCGACGCGCGCGAGATCGTCGCCTACGCGAAGGCGCGCTTCGTCACCGTCGTGCCGGAGATCGAGATGCCGGGACACGCGCGCGCGGCGATCGCCGCGTACCCGGAGCTCGGCGTCACCGGGCAGCCGGTCGCGGTCGGGACGCGCTGGGGGGTCTACGACGACGTCCTGAACGTGGACTCGACGACGCTGCGCTTCATGCAGGACGTGCTCGGCGAGGTGATGGAGATCTTCCCCGGCCCCTACATCCACGTCGGCGGCGACGAGGCGGTGAAGGCGCAGTGGAAGGCGAGCCCGCGGGTCCAGGCGCGCATGACGGCGCTGGGCGTCGCCGACGAGCACGCGCTGCAGAGCTGGTTCCTGGGGCAGATGGACGCCTTCCTCACCGCGCACGGGCGCCGCCTCGTGGGGTGGGACGAGATCCTCGAAGGGGGCCCGCTCGCGCCGGGCGCGACGGTGATGTCGTGGCGCGGCACGGAAGGGGGCGTCGCCGCCGCGCGCGCGGGCCACGACGTCGTCATGGCGCCCGGCAGCCACACCTACTTCGACCACTATCAGTCGCTCGACACGATCGCCGAGCCGATCGCGATCGGCGGCTACCTGCCGCTCGACACGGTATACGCGTTCGAGCCGGTGCCGGCGGCGCTCACGCCGGCCGAGGCGGCGCACGTCCTCGGCGCCCAGGCGCAGCTCTGGACCGAGTACATGAGGGACCCGAAGAAGGTCGAGTACATGGCCTTCCCGCGCCTCTGCGCGTTCGCCGAGGTGATGTGGACGCCGCGGGCGCGGCGGGACCTCGCCGACTTCCGCGCGCGGCTCGCCGCCGCGCACCTCGCGCGGCTGAGGGCGCTGGACGTGAACTACAGGGCGCCGGTTGACGCGGGAACGGCGAGCGCGGACGCCGGGAGGCGGTGACCGGCTCGATCGCCTCGTCGCGAGCGAGCTCCACTCTCCGGCATCGTCCCGGCGACATCGTCCCGCGGGAGGCCGCTCGCGCCGCGCTCGCCGGCGGTGCATCATGACGGCGACACTCCTTCGCGAGGACGAGCCCTGTCCGCCGTCAGCACCTCCCTGCCGCTGCCGCCCCACGAGCTGAGCGGACCGCCGGGCGCGCCGCTCGTCGTGGTGCTCGGCGGCGTCTCCGCCACCTCGCACGTGGTCGCCACCGCCGCCGATCCGTCTCCGGGGTGGTGGGAGCCCGTCGTCGGGCCGGCGGGCGCGATCGACACGACGCGCTGGCGCGTGCTCGGCGTGGACTGGCTCGACGGCGGGCACCGCGGCGACGGGCGACCGGAGCGCGTCGTCACCACGCACGACCAGGCGGCGGCGGTCGCCGCGGTGCTCGGCCAGCTCGGCGAGCGGCGCGCGTACGCCGTGGTCGGCGCGTCGTACGGCGGGATGGTGGCGCTCGCGCTCGCCGAGCGCTTTCCCGAGCGCGCCGAGCGGATCGTCGTCTTCAGCGCCGCACACGAGAGCCACCCGATGAGCACCGCGCTCCGCTCGCTGCAGCGCCGCGTCGTCGAGCTCGGGCTCGACACCGGGCGCGTGCTCGACGCGGTGACGATCGCGCGTGGAATCGGGATGACCACCTATCGTACGGCGCGTGAGTTCGGCGAGCGCTTCGCCGACCCGGCGGGCGGGCCGGCGCGCGGCGCGGACGGGGTGTTCGAGGTCGAGCGCTACCTGATGCACGTCGGCCGGCGCTACGCCGACCGCT
The DNA here is from genome assembly GCA_045804285.1 of Gemmatimonadaceae bacterium. GTDB lineage: Bacteria > Gemmatimonadota > Gemmatimonadetes > Gemmatimonadales > Gemmatimonadaceae > DATMHT01. The sequence goes on along the minus strand of JBJMNL010000003.1, from coordinate 1,584 downwards.
TCTCGACCGAGCGCTTCCTCTCGCTCTCCCTCTCGGCCGACCTCCACCACGTGGATCCCGCCCGCGTGCGGACGCCGGCCGTGCTCGTCGCCGCGGAGGGAGACACGCTCGTCCCCGAGGAGCAGATCCGCGCCCTCGCGGCGCGCCTCGCCGGCCCGCGGCGGCTCGTGACGATGCCGACGCGCTTCGGGCACGACGCCTTTCTCATCGAGCCGGCGAAGGTCGGCCGCATCCTCACCGCCGCCCTCGCCGGCGAGATCACGTCCAAGGCGCAATCGTGAGCGCGCGCCGCCCGCCAGGGCTCGTCCGCTAGCACGCGTCCGCCAGGGCGTGTCCGCTAGGGCGGGTCCCGGTGCGCGGCCGCGAGCCGGAGCGCGCGCCGCGCCGTCGCCGCGGCGCGGCCGACGAGGCGCTGCAGCACCTCGAGCGCGGTCGAGGCGTCTCCGGTGCCGTCGGGGACGTGCCGGCGCACCAGTGCCTCGATCTCCTCGCCGAGGATCGCGTACTCGCGCGCGAGCTGCTCGTCCGTCCATCCCTGGCGCTGGCGCGTGCGGCCGTGCAGCTCGGCGATCACGCGCTGGATCGTGCTCCCGTCGCGCAGGAGGTCGGGGGCGAGCCCGCCGCTCTCCTCGATCACGACGAGCGACTGGGCGAGGTCGGCGAGGAAGGCGAGCTGGTGGTCCTCGACGTCGGAGCGGCGCAGCCCGGCGGCGGCCGGGATGGAGGACTCGCGCCGGAGCCGCGCCGCGAACGACTCGATCACGATGTCGGCGCGCTCGCGGAGGTGCTCACCGATCTCGGCGAGCCCGCGGACGCGGTAGCCGTCGGCGCCGCGGAGCGCGCGCTCGGCCGTCACGTCCGCCGGGTCCCCCGCCTGGGCCGGGGACGGGAGCCAGAGCGTGAACGTCGCGCCGTGGCCGACCTCGCTCTCGACGGTGAGGTCGCCACCCATCAGCCGCGCGAGGCGGCGGCTCACCGTCAGGCCGAGCCCGGTTCCCCCCTGCGTGCGGCGGTACGGCCCGCCGCCGCGCTCGTCGTTCTGCTCCACCTGCGTGAACGGCTCGAAGATGGCGGCCTGGTCCTCGAGCGCGATCCCGACGCCGGTGTCGGCGACGCGGAGAAACGTCCACGGACCGCCACCGCCCAGCCGGGCGCCCGCCGGCATCTCGGCGGTGAGCCCGCTCGAGACCGTCACCGTCCCGCGAGAGGGCGTGAACTTCACGGCGTTGGAGAGGAGGTTCACGAGGATCTGCCGCGCCCGTCCCTCGTCGCCGACGTACTGGACGCCCGGATCGCCGCCGGTCGCGTCGACGATCCGCACGCCCTTCGCCTCCGCCAGTGGCAGCGCGAGCGCGAGCCCGGTCTCCACGACGCGCGCCGTCCACGCCGCCTCGCGCGCCACCGGCATGCGTCCCGCGTCCACCCGCGCCAGGTCGAGCACGTCGTTCACCAGTGAGAGCAGGTGCTCGCTCGACGCCGCGAGGCGGACGAGATAATCGCGCTGCGCCTCGGTCACCGGGCCGGCGAGCCCCATGTCGAGGAGCTGCGTGTAGCCGAGCATGGCGTTGATCGGCGTGCGGAGCT
>JBJMNL010000002.1:0-16983 GCA_045804285.1 Gemmatimonadaceae bacterium | reverse complement strand
TCCGGGCGCTTCTTGCTTTCGGTGTATGTTCGGTATATCATGGCGCGCGCCATCTCCATCCGTCCAACCGAAGGAGCGCCCCATGTCGCGATCCCTTTCGCTCGTCGTCGTCACGCGCCCACCGCGCGCGGCGGGTCGCATTCCGAGGCTCGAGCGGGGGAGCGGCGCCACTCCGTGGCGCGTACGCGAGTGGTCCCCCGCCGACCCGGTCGTGCCGCACGTACTCGATGGCACCCGGGAGCTGCGCTTCGTGTCGGCGGAGAGTCTGCCCGCCGTCGTCCGGGCGCTGGAGGAGGCGGGACACGTCGTGGTCGTGCGCTACGACGCCGAGGAGCAGCGACTCGCTTACTACACCCGGCCGGCGCGCGCGCCGTTGGCGGAGGATCTCGCGCGGCGCCCCGGCCAGCGCCCGCGGCAGGGGGACGTGGGCTCCGTCGCCGGCGGCGACGCGGCGGCGAGCGAGCGCCCGCTCGACCGCGTGGACCCGGCGGCGCGCCCGCCGGCGGAGGGGCACCGATACGAAGGCGAGGGGAGCCAGCGGCTCTCGGTCGGCTCGGTCTCGGTCGCGTCCGACGCGTGGTGGTCCGCCGTGCTCTCGGTCCCCGAGGTCGACGCCGGCACGCTCTTCCTCCAACTCCAGCGGCACGGGGCGCTCCCCTCCAGCTATCGCGGCGACGCCGGCGCGGAGCTGTCGCTGCCGGCCTCCGAGGTCGACGCCGTCGTCACGCTGCTGGCCGGCGTCCTCGCGCAGGCGCGCCGCGACGGGGTGCTGCCGGCCCGTGTATCCTGAGCGCGGTCGAGGCGCCGCCCGGCGAGGCGGCGCCTAGCGGAGCTGCTCGGTCTCGGCGAAGAGGCGGGAGAGGGGCACGCGGAGGGTGCGGGCGATACGCTCGATGTTGTCGAGGGAGATGTTCTTCTCCCCGCGCTCCACGGAGCCGATGAAGGTGCGGTGCAGGCCGCACGCGTCGGCGAAGCTCTCCTGCGAATAGCCAGCAGCGGAGCGAAGGCTCCGCACCACCTTCCCCAGCTTCTCTCGCAGCGTCAGCATGGCGCGAACGCTCGCGCTCTGACGCTTTTGCTTCTACAGCGTATACGTAGACAGCTTATACATAGACACTCTTTGAATGGCGACACGTCCGCTGCCTTCTCCCACGCCTCGCGAGCGGGACGCTCCGGACGTCAGCGTTCGCGCTCGGCTTCGGCCAGGAGCTGGCTCACCGAGAGGCCCAGGGCCGCGGCGACCTTCTCCAGCGTGACGACGGTGGCCGCGACCCGGCCGCGCTCGATCAGCCCCATGTACGTACGGTGCACGCCGGCGGCGGCGGCGAATCCTTCCTGTGAATACTCCGCGTCCGACCGGAGACGCCGGACCGCACGCCCGAGCTTCTCTTGTATGGTGAGCATAGGGCGCGAACGGTGACGTACCGCCGCGTCCGTCTCCACAGCGCATGTGGTGGCTCTACATTTGCCGCCACTACATGTACGGTATCGCCGGCGAGTGAGGGTCGCCCGCCGGCGCGCCCCGCCCGGCGGTCGTCTCGTTCGCGGCGCTCCTGCCTGTCCCCTTACGGGTCGTGGCGCGGCGCGAGCACGCGAGTGACGTGCTCGAGCGCCGCGGGGAAGCCACCGTCCTCGCGCAGCGTGAGCGGGCGCGAGGCGCAGTACCGGGCGAGGAGGCGCGTGACGCTGCTCTCGTGCGGGAGCGCGCGCTCTCGCCGGACGAGGCGCGCCGACCAGCCGTACTCCATCATCAGCCACGCGGCGTCGAGCGCGGCGAACGACTGCACGACGACGTGGGCGCCGGGCCAGCGGGCGCGGTGCAGCCGCCGCTCGATCGTGCGGAGCGTGACCCCGCTCCAGCGCGCGATCTCGCCGGCGCAGCGGCGCGAGGGCGCAGTGATCGCCGCGATCGTCACGAAGACGCGAAGCGGCGCCGGCGCGCAGGCGGCGAACCGCCGCAGCAACAGCGGCGCGACGCCGGGCCGGAAGGACGGACGCACGACGCGCCGCAGGACGGGCGCCAGCGGCTCGTGCGGCCGCACCGCGTACTCGACGCGCATGCCCTCGGCCGCCGTCGCCAGCAGCTTCCTGACGGTCGCGCCGTTCACCGGGGCGTAGACGACCGTCGGCGTCGCCGGCGCGCGGGCGGCCAGGGCCACGAGCAGCGGCGCGATCGCATGCCCGGACCCGTCCTCCAGCCCGGTGACGATCGCGGAGAGCCCCCCGGCTTCGGCGCGCGACACCAGGGCGCATGCGTCCGCGAACCACTCGACGGTGGCGATGCCCGCGAGCTGACGCGAGAGCACGCTCCGGTCGCCGCGGCCGCCGCGGTCCGTCAAGCAGGCGACCGTCAGCGCGTCGGCGGCGGACATCGCACCGGGCGCTTCGTCGCGCCTGATCGGGAGGTGCCGGCCGGCGGGCTCATGGTCGGGCGACGACGCCCGCCTCCCGCCGGCGCGCGAGCAGCCGAGCGGCGTCTTCGGCGGCGTCGTGGTGCTCGATCCGCATCGTCTCACTCCCACGGGCGGATGTGTCCGGTGACGCGGAGCGCCGCCAGTCGCGCCCGGCGGCCCCGCCGCCGCCGCCTCGCTTTCGTGTGTGCTCCGCCGTAAGGAGCGGGTAGGGCTGCCCGCCGCGGGCGGTGATCGCGCGAGAGGCCGGCGCTCCCGGTGCGTCCCGCCGAGCGCGTTGGCACGGCGGCCGATCATAGGGTCCGGACGCGTCACGCTCAGCCACGCGGGTGGACAGGATGTCGCAAAACGTGATAACACGTTGCGCCCGCCGAGCTGGCCGCCGCCGTCAGGGGCTCTGTCTGCGCAGCACCGGGCGCACTACGTTCTCTACGAACGCCCGCCGGACGGCAGCGTGCGCGACGTCGGCGCGCTCCCCGGAGCGGGGCGGCAGGGTGGCGAGGCCGAGCATGCGATGCGCTCCGCGCGCGAGGCTGTGGCGGTGCACGCCACACTGCTCCGCGACCGCCGACCACTTCGCTCCACGGGCCCGCCGCATGAACGCGCGCACGAGGAGAACGGTCGTGACGACATCTTCGAACCGCGGCACCGGCCCGCGGGCTCGCTGGCGCCACTGGTACCAGAGCGTGCGCCGGTGCGCGCCGACGGTGGCGCTCACCGCCTCGACCGAGGCGGGCGGTGGGTCCGTGGCGCACAGCACGGCGAGCGCGTCGCGGAGCGCGGGGCCGAGTCGCACCTCGCCGAGTCGCGCCGCGGTGCGCGCGAGCAGCGCGGCCGACACGGCGCACTGCACCTCGCCCCAGAGCAGAGCGGCGGGTGCACCGGGCGCGACGAGCGCCGCGACGCCCGCGCGCGCGAGCTCGACGCGCTCGACGGGCGTGGCGTCGGCGCAGACGATGAGCGGCGCGCCCAGTCCCTCCGCCACTCCGAGGACGAGAGCGCCGAGGCCGCACTCGTCGGCGCGCGCGCGCGCGACCACGACGCAGTCGACGGCGTTCGCGGCCGCGCGCGCGAGCGCCAGCGTCCCCGCCGACACGACGGTGGCGTGCATGGGGAGCCGCGCCCGCGCCGCATCACGCGCGCGCGCGCTGCTCGCGAAGAGCGCGATCGTCGGTGGGCCGGCGAGCGCGGTCGCGGTGAGCGACAGGGCGCCGACGCCGGCGAGCGATGCGGGCGGGGTCCCGAACGGGATGGCGGGCACCGGTCACCTCTCCACGCCGCGTCGACCGCGGCAGCGGGCCACGCCGTGACCGCTCACCTCTCGCCGCTCGAGGCGTATCGGCGCGATCTCCTCCGCGCCCCCGACCGCGCCACCCTCGGCGCCGACGATGCGGCGTGGATCGAGCTCGCCCACACGGCGTGGCGCATGGCGGGGCGCGGCGGCGGCCGCGCGACGCTCCCCGCGCGCCTCGCCGAGGACGCCGGGGATGCCACACCGTCCGGCGGCCGGACGGGGCGCGGGACGCTCGACGCCGCGATCGACGCCACACGCGACGGCGCGTATGGCCCGCTCGTCGACGTGGTGTGCGACCAGGCGCTCCGCATGGAGGAATCGGGCGCGCTGCTGCTCGCCGCCACGACGCTCTCGGCGCTGCGCGGCTCGTTGGCCGGCGGCGGAGGGGAGCCGGTGCTGGTGGGCCGCGTCCTCGCGCAGTGGGCGCGCGTGGAGCGGTTGCTGGGCGACTTCGACGTGGCGCGCGACCTCTACGACGAGACGGCGCGCCTCGGCCGGCGCCACGCGCTCCCCGAGCTCGTCGTGCGGGCGGACCTCGGGCTGGCGGTGCTGGCGCGGATCCGCGGCAACTATCCGGTCGCGCGAGCCCGCTTCCGGCGCGCACTGAAGCGCGCCGAGGGCGCCGGACTCGGAGAGCTGACCGGTCTCGCCCACCAGGGGCTGCTGATCGCGGCGGCCGTCGCGGGCGACTTCGACACCGCGCTCACGCACGGATGGGCCGCCTTCGCGCAGGCCGCCGGCGACCCGCGTCTGGAGGCGTACGTGCTGGTGAACCTCGCCACGCTCTGCCTCGACGCGCGCGAGGACGCCGCCGCGCTCCGCGGCTTCGTCGCGGCGGCGGGGCGCACGCGGGACGTGTCGACCTGGCTGGCGGCGACGGCGGGCGCGGCGGCGGCGGCCGCGCGACTCGGCCGCCGCGACGACGTCGTCGCTTATGCGGAGCGGGTCGAGCGGGCGCTCGCGGCCCAGGCGACGCCCTACGAGCGCGCCGCCCACCTCCTGACGCTCGCGGACGCCTTCGCCGACGCGGGGCTCGCGGAGGCCGCGGAGGCGTACCGCGCGCGGGGGCTGGCCGTGGCGCGCGCCCACGCGTTCGCGGAGCTCGAGCTCCGGTACGCGGAGGCGCGCGCGGTTGCCGCACCCGCGGAGATCGTGTCCGCGGCGGTCGCGCCCGCCGCGCTCGGGCCGGGCGCGCGCCGCGTCGTGCGGGCGATGCAGGCCCTCGCCGGGCGGGACGATCCCGCGGCAGCGGGGCACTTCGTGGGGGATGAGGGGGAGAGGCGTGTGCCTTGAGCGGTCGCTGCCCTCCGCACCGGCTCCGGCCGGGCGACGCACGCCCGCCACGAGGGTGGAGGGCATCCTCCGCGACGAGGTCATGCCGTCAGACCGGCGGATTCTGATAGTTCCCCTGCGTCTGCGCGCCGGTGCTGTCCCCGAGTGCCGGGTTCGGCACGGGCTGGGAGGTCTGGTCGAGGCGGCGGAGCGCGCCGGAGCCGGGCGCGGTGGGGAGGCTGCTCGTGCCGCAGGCGGCCAGCGCGGTGGCGAGCATGGCGGCGAGGGTCAGACGCGCGAGCGCGCTCCCGCGCGAGACGTGGGGGCGGGTGGGGGTCGAGGGAGACATGGGACGCTCCTGGAGAGAGGAGCGACCTATGTATTGTCGGCGCCCACGCGCGTCCGAGTCGCGGCGGGACGCCGCGATACGTGGTGGGACAGCCGGCACCAGGCCGTGCGTATCGCGCCGCGCCGCACGCCACCCGTCGAGGCGCGCGCGGGGGCAACGCATCATCGCGCGCCGGGCGCCGGTGAGCCGACGTGATCACCGCCCCCGCGCCGGCCACGGCGACTCCGGCAGTCGGCGACGTCGTCGCGCTCGTGCTGGCGCGCGAGCGGCAGGCGCGTCTCCGCGACGGGCTGCGCGAGCGGGCGCCGGTGCGCTTCGTGTCCCGATGCCGCGAGGTCGCGCACGCCGTGGCGGAGGGCGCCGTCGCGGCGACGGTGCTCGAGCTGCGCGACGCCGACGGCACGCCGACCGCGCCGACGATCCGCCAGCTCAGGGCGGCGTTCCCGCGCACGCCCGTGCTCGCGCTCGCGCCCGGCGGGAGCGCGGCCGCGGGGCATGAGCTCGTGGCCGCCGTGCAGGCCGGCGCGAACGGGATCATCCTCGAGGGGGTGGAGGACGCCGGCGTCGCGCTCCTCGACGCCCTCGACCACGCCGAGGACGAGTGCGTGGCGCGGCTGGTGATGGCCGAGCTCTGGTCGCTGCTGCCGGACGAGGCGCGCCCGGTCGTGGAGTTCTGCCTGACGCAGGCGCGCCGTCCGCTGGCGGTGGACGAGGTCGCGGCAGCGCTCGGGATGTGCCGGCGCACGCTCGGCCGACGACTCCGGCGCGCGGGGCTGCCGTCACCGCTGGCGGTCATCGGCTGGTGCCGGCTGCTGGTCGCGGCGCGCGTCATGGAGGAGCGCGGGCGGACGCTCGAGCAGGTCGCGCTCCGGCTGCAGTTTCCCGGCGCGGCCTCGCTGCGCAACATGCTCGCCCGCTACACCGCGCTGCGTCCGCGCGAGGTCCGCGAGAACGGCGGCTTGCGCTGCGTGCTGTTCGCCTTCCGCCGTGTGATCGAGGCCGGCCGGCGCGCCGCGCGCGACGAGCCTGACGAGCCCGAGGTCGTCTGACCGGGAGCGCGGCGCCGACCGCGCCGCTCAGTCGGTCCTGCGTCCGACGCCGGGCGGGCCGGCGATCTCGCTTCCGCGTCGCCGAACGTTGACCGAACGCAATGTCACAGTTCGGTCACGCACCGCCGCGGTGGTTGCCGCCAGGTCCCGCCCGATGCAGCGTCCGCCGGCTCTGCGGGGCGGTTCCGGCGTGGCGCGCACGGCGGTCAGGACCGCACCCGTCACTGGTCTCTCGGATCCGACGATGGCTCCGGGGCCACGACCTCCTCTGCCGTGTACCACCATGACCCGCTGGACCCCCAGGGGCCGGCCATCCCGGCCGCCGTCGGGCAGTTCCTGACCGCCCTCCGCACCCTCGAGCTCCCCGCATGGCGTGCCGCGCTGGCGGCGGCACGCGCCCGCACCCCGGGCGACGCGGAGCTGCTCGACGCGCTCACCGTGCTCTCCATCACCACGGCGCGCCTGGAGCTGGGCGAGGCGCGCCGCGTCGTCGAGGAGCGCGCCCGCTGGACGGTGACGCCGGCGCTCGCGCGCCTGAACGGTCCCGGACAGCTCGCCGCCCGTCGCCACCTCTCCGAGGCGGACGAGGCCACGCTGCTGTTCGCCGCCGAGTGGGCGGCCGTCGCGCTCCTCGTTCGCGAGGCGATCAGTCCCCAGCACTTCGGCGTCCTGTACGAGCCGTTCCGATCGCTCGTGCCCCCGCCGCCCGGCTCGAGCGCGATCGGCGAGTGATCCGTGGCTCCGGCGTGACCCGACGTCGCCGGCCAGGGGAGACGACTCAATCGAAACAGGCCGCCTCCGCCGGGATCACGCAGGCGAAGGGCGCGTAGAGCGCGGCGAAGTCGCGCGTCGGCAGGGCATCGCGAATGAGCAGGGCGATCGCCGCCCAGGCGACCACCAGCTCGAGCGCGGCGACGTCGCGCGCCGTCACCGAGTGGCCGTCCGGCCGGAAGCGCCCGCGCCAGTCGATGCCCGCCATGGTCTCCTGCACCGCGGCCCACACCGGGCGGAGCTCGCGGAGTCGCCCGGTGGCGCGGAGGCACGCCCCGGCGGCGGCGAAGGCGCGCTGGAGGCGCGCGGCCTCGTACCCCAACTCGACACGCGCCGCCACGGCGTCGCGGACCGTCACCCACTCCTCGGCCCGCAGCGTGGCGAGCCGATCGAGGAAGCGCCAGACCTGCCGCCCGAGCGACGGGTCGTGCCGGGACGAGTACGCCGGACTGGACACTTAGCCTGGGCGAAAGGACGCGACGAGCGGCGGCGCCGACGACAGGCGCTGTCGCAGAATGTGATAATGAGAGAATTCCAATGCAATGGCCGCGCCCGCCGAGAAGCTGGCGGGCGCGGCCATTGCCGACGAGCGCGGCGCTCTACAGGGTAGGGAGGGGCCGTCGAGCGGCCGTCGGTCCGACGGCGCAGCCGATCGCGGACGGAGCGTGCCCTGTCAGGGGAGGACGAGCAGACCGACGCGGGAGCCGAAGTCGTCGTCCACCGCCGGCAGGTTGGCCGGCGGGGCCCACTCGGCGTCGTCCACTCGCAGCATGACGCGGTGGGTGCCGGGGGCGAGGCGGAGCCTGGCCTCCCACCGCCCGTCGCGCGGCGCGAGCGGAACGCTGCGCCAGCCGGTGGCGTCGGCGCGGAGCTCGACGCGGAGCGCGCCGGCCGGCGCGCTGACGCGCACCACGCGCTCTCCTCCCTCGTCATCCACGACGAGCGTCGCCGCCGGCGCGACGGGGCGGCCGGCGGCGACGTCGGTGCCGGTGCCGGTGCCGGTGCCGGTGCTGGTGCTGGTGTGGTCGTCCGCGGCGAGTGGGCGCCGGCGCGCCGCGGCGACGGCGCGCCAGGACGCCGGCCGCAGGCGCAGGGCGAGCGAGACGTGACGCACCGCGGGCGTGCCGCGCACCGGGTCGGCGAACTGGTCGCCCGCCGTGGCCACGAAGGCGACGGCCGGGTGGAGCGGGACGACGGCGGTGGCGAGGGCGAAGGTCGAGTAGTGTAGTCCGCCGCCCTCGCCGCGCAGCGCGCTCCGCCGGAGGCCGACGTCCGCCGCCAGCTCGAGCCGCGGCCGCTGCCACGCGGCGCCCCCCGTGACGTCGAGCGCCGAGTAGCGTCCGCGCCGGAGCACGGGGTCGCCGCGCCAGTCGACGCCGGCGGGGGAGTAGGCGTGGGTCGCGAGCCCCGACACGCCGAGGGTGAGGCGCCACGTCCCCGACTGCCGCCACACGGCGCCGTCGAGCGACAGGGCGGGGGTGGTGCGGGTGAGGGCGCCGCGCGCGGTGACGCCCACTGTGCTCCCCACCCAGGCGCCGTAGTCGCCGGCGCTCACGTGCTGACGTGCGAGCACGCTCAGGCTCGTGGCGGCGGGGACGCCGAGCAGGCGCACCACGGAGCCGGCCGCGCCGAGCTCGCGCGGGGCGTGCGCCGAGCCGAGGAACCACGAGCCGGCGCCGACCCCCTGCATCGCCCACCGCTCGCGGTCGGCGAAGGTGGCCGCGGCCGAGGCGCGGAAGGTGGTGCGCACCGCGTCGCGCCGCCAGTCGGCGCCGAGGGTCGGGGCGAGCACGCTCGGCGCGTCCGTCTGGCCGAGCACCGCCGCACCGGCGTCCACGGTGAGCGACGTCGCCGTGGTCTGCGCCGCCAACGCGAGCGGGCCGAGCGCCGTCGCGGCCGTGGGGAGGGTGGCGCAGGCGGCGCCGACGAGCAGGCGCCGGAGGAGAGTTGCGTCGGAGTGGCGGAGCGCGCGAGGCACGCGGGGCTACGGGACGGAGACGACGGGACTGCTGCTCTCGTCCACGATACCTCCGTGCGGGCCGCCGGTCGAGACTCGGCGGCCCGCGGCGTCGTGCCGGGCTCAGCGACTCACGGTTTGCCGCTCACGGTTTGCCGCGGCCGTTGTTGCCGCTCGAGCCGGTGGAGGAGAGGGTGGCCGCGTCGGTGTTCGTGGTGCCCGACGCGCCGGGCGCCGCGGGCGCCGCCATGATCATGGCCCGCGAGCGCATGTCGAGCGCGGCGTCGGGCGTCATGCCGATCGCGATGTCGTCGGTGACCGAGCGCTCGAGGGCGAGGAGCTGCTGCGAGCCGCCGCCGCGGGCGAGCAGGGCGCGCACGGCGTCGGTCGCCTTGCGCACGGGGACGCCGCGCGAGACGAGCTGCGCGAGCACGCCGAGCGGCACCGCGGTCGAGCGTCCGGGGGAGAGCGCGCGCATCTGGCGGAGCGTCGCGGCGGGCACGTGGACGGCGAGCGCGTCGGCGCCGGCCACGAGCTCGGCGTCGCTCACGGAGGGGGCGAGCGCGGCGCGGGCCGTCTCGAGACGATCGAACATGGCGCGCACCACGGCCTGGATGCGCGCGCCGTCGGCGCCCTTCTCCGCGCCCTCGAGCGCCTTGGTGTAGAGCGGCTCGGCGGGGAGCCCGCGCCCGCGCGCCTCGGCGGCGATCGCCTCGACCGAGTCGCGCGTCGCCGCGTCGAGCGTGGTCTGCACGCGGGCCACGACGGCGGCCGGCGCGGGGGCCCGCTGCGCGCGGGCCGCGGCCACTGGAAGGGCGGCGGCGAGCAGCGCGCCGAGAATCAGGCAGTCTCGTCTCATGGCCGCCCCACGACGATCACCGAGTGGTCGCGCCCGTAGTCGACGTCGCGCTCCGTGTCGGCGCGCGGGTCGCGGACCCAGAGCGTGTCGTCGACCACGAAGCCGTAGGCGTGGCGCCCGGGGGTGACGGGGAGCGTGGCCGTCCAGACGCCGTTCGTCTCGCGGGCGAGCGCGTTGGCGGCCGGGCTCCAGCCGTTGAAGTCGCCGACGACGGCGACGCGCCCGGCGTCGGGGCGTCGGAGCACGAAGGGGACGAGGACGGGCGCGTCCTCGGCCAGGCCGGCGCCCGCGAACGCGGCCGCCGACACGGGAACGCTCGCCGTCTGGCGCACGACGACTGGGGGGACCGCGGGGGTGGAGGGGAGCGCGCCGACGCCGCTGGCGAGCTGACCGGCCCCGGAGTCGTCGCCGGCGCGCTGCCCGCGGCCGGCGAGCAGGAGTCCGACGGCGGCGATCAGAGCGGCGGCCGCGGTCGCGGTGAGCCCGACCGATGGGCGCCACCGCGCCGGCGTCTCCCCCGCGCCGCCGCGGCCGTGTCCGAGCGCGGCCGCGACGACGCGCGCCGGGGCACCCGGGCGCACGACCGGCAGCCGACGCAGCGCCTCGGCCACCGGCGCGAGCTCCGGGTCGAGGTCGCGCGGGGCCGGCCGCTCGCGCAGGGCATCCCCGTCGCGCGGGGGCTCGTCGTATGATCGACTCATGAAGCCTTCTCCTGGAGGCGGGCCCGCAGCGCGTCGCAGGCGCGCTTGACGCGCATCTTGAGCGCCGACAGCCCGGCCCCGGTGATTCGTCTCATCTCGTCGTATTCCAGCTCTTCCACGTGCCGCAACAGGAACGCCTCGCGCTGCTCCACGGGGAGCGCGTCGAGCGCGCGCCGCACCTCACCCTGCAGGCGCTCGACGTCGAGCCGGCGCACCGCGTCCTCGTCGGTGCCGCCGGCTGCGGCCAACGCGCTGAGGACCTCGTCGCCCTCGCGCCGCCGCCACCAGCGCGCGCGGGCGTGCGCGCTCCGGCAGCGGTTCGCGAGGATCCGGAACAGCCACGGCTCGAACGCCGCCCCGATCCGGAAGCGCGGGAGGGCGCGGTGCACGCGCACGAAGGCATCCTGCACCACCTCCTCAGCGTCTTCCCGCGGGAGCCCCATGTTGAGGGCGAAACGGAGGGCGCGCGCGTAGTAGCGGTCGACGAGCGCCGCGAACGCGCGCTCGTCCCCGTGCCGCGCCGCGTCGACGAGCGACTCGGCGTCGGCGTCGCGGCCGGCGGCGGGAGGTGCGGTGTCGGGCGTCATGCCCTCGCGCTCCCGGGTCCGACGTGACGTCGTCACCGGCAGCGGTACCATGGATCGAAATCGAAGCTCACGCGTCAGGACGTCCTTCGGCGGTCGGTGGCGGCGGCGGTCGCCGGCGCCGCCGCGACCGCGCTCACGCAGGGTCTTACCCGGGTACCGCGGGGGCGGTCACAGCGGCGTGGCGCGCCGGTCGGGGCGCGAGGTGCGGAGCACTCCGGGGCAGCGTGCATCGCGGCGCCGCATCCATCCGCTATGTTGGGGACGCGCGGCGGCCAGCGCCAGCCTCGGCGCGCCGCGCCTTTCCCGTTGGGGCAGGATCACGAGGATTCAAGGGGGCCCGTCTCGAGGGGGCCTCGGCAGGACCCCGACCGACCCGCGCCGTGATGCCAGACATCGCCACCTTCCGCATCGTCGCCGCTACCGAGCGCGACGTGCCGCACATCCTAGAGCTCATCAAGGGGCTGGCCGAGTACGAGCGGCTGCCGCACGAGGTCGTGGCGACCGAGGAGCGGCTGCGCGAGTCGCTGTTCGGTCCGCGACCCGACGCCGAGGTGGTGGTCGCCTGGGCCGGGGAGGAGGCGGCGGGCTTCGCGCTCTTCTTCCACAACTACTCGACCTTCCTCGGCCGGCGCGGGCTGGCGCTCGAGGACCTCTTCGTGCGACCGCGGTGGCGCGGGCAGGGGCTCGGCCGGCGGCTGCTCGCCCACCTGGCGGCGCTCGCCGTCGAGCGGCGGTGCGGGCGCTTCGAGTGGTCGGTGCTCGACTGGAACGAGGGGGCGATCCGCTTCTACCGGAGCGTCGGGGCGGTGGCGATGGACGACTGGACGACGTATCGGCTGACCGGAGCGCCGCTGGAGTCGCTGGCGGCGGAGGGGCGGAGCACGCGGGGGTGAGCGGGCCCCGGGGCGAGTCCCGGCCGGTCAGGCCCGGGTAGCTGGCGCCGGCTCCGCACACGCTCTGACTCGACTCTGACTCCTGCCCGGACGCCGCGCCGTATAGTTTCCTCGCGCGGCCGCCGACGCGGCCGCCGCCCGGACGTGAAGCAGCTCACACCGCTCGCAGCTCCCCAGCAGCTCCCCAGCAGCTCCCCCCGACGGAGACCACATGCGTCGTCCCCTCTCGCTCCTTCCCGCCGTCGTCGTCGCCACCGCGTGCGCGACGAGCGGCTCCTCCGTCGGCTCCTCCGCGACGCCGGCCAGCGCCGCGTCCGCGGCGTCGTCGAGCGCCGCCGAGCGTGGCGCGTTCGTCGTGCGGCTCGGCAGCGATACCATCGCGGTCGAGAAGTTCGCGCGCAGCGGCAACCGCATCGAGGGTGACGAGGCGATGCGGACGCCGGCCGCGGGGCTGCGCCACTACGTGGTGACGCTCGGCGCCGACGGGTCGGTGAGGGAGGTGCAGTACGAGGCGCGCCGGATCAGCGGCAGCGTACCGCCCACGCGGGCGACGATGACCTTCGGCGCCGAGACGACGACGGTGGCGCTGAGCGCGGGCGGGCGCGACACCACGCTCCGCTACGCGGCGCGCGGGGCGATGCCGTACGTCAACCTGTCGTACGGCATGCTCGAGGCGCTCACGATGCGCCAGCTCGCGGCGCCGGCGTCGGGCGACACGATCCGGCTGATCACGCTCGGCGCGCCGCAGCCCGTGCCGGCGGTCTTCCGGCGGGTCGGGAGCGACTCGGTGACGTTCGCGGTCTTCGAGACGACGCCCTACCGCGCGCGCGTCGACGAGCGCGGCCGCATCCTCGGGCTCCAGGGGCTCGGCACGACGCAGAAGGTGGTCGTCGAGCGTGTGGCGGACGTGGACGTGGCGGGGACGGCGGCGGCGTGGGCGCGCCGCGACTCGGCGGGGCAGGCGCTCGGCGTCCTCTCGCCGCTCGATTCGCTGACGGCGTCGGTGGGCGCCGCGCAGCTGCGGGTGGTCTACAGCCGGCCGGCGCAGCGCGGGCGCACGATCATGGGCGGCGTGGTCCCTTACGACCAGGTGTGGCGCACCGGCGCGAACGCGGCGACGATGTTCACGACGAGCCGCGACCTGGTGATCGGCGGGGCGACGGTGCCGGCGGGGAGCTACACCCTCTGGACGCTGCCGAGCGCGGGCGGGGCGAAGCTGATCATCAACAAGCAGACCGGCCAGTGGGGCACGGACTACGACGCCTCGAAGGACCTCGTCCGGGTCGACGCGGCGGTGACGAAGGTCTCGCCGCCGGTGGACCGCTTCACGTTCGCGATCGAGCCCAACGCCGCCGGTACGGGCGGGACGCTCAAGTACGCGTGGGGCGACACGCAGTTCGCGGTACCGTTCACGGTCAAGTGAGCCCCGGCACGGGCCATTAAGTAGGGAGCCGGACGGCGCGCTGTCCGGGGGAGAGGGGGATCGACGCGGAGAGTGCGTCGAGCTCCGCGACGAGCTCGTCGCCGAAGTAGTAGGCGAGCTCGTCGCGGACGGCCTCGTAGGCGGTGGGGCCGCTGCCCCCGCAGACGAGGGTGCCGTCGGCGAGCTCGGCGGAGAGGCAGAGGAGGCCATCGGTGAAGGTGAGCGGGAAGAGCGTGCTCACCATCGGCTTGAGCAGGTGGTAGTCCTGCCCCGTCTCGAGGGCGTAGGCGTGGAGCTGGCAGCCGCGTCCGCCATCGCGGCTGCGGAAGACGCAGCCGCGCCCGTCGGCGGCGACGCGCGTCCGCGTCGCCGCGCCGCCGGGCAGCTCGGGGTCGGCGACGAGGGGGCCGGTGAACCACGCGGCGCGCGGCACGCCGACGCGCGCTTCGATCGCATCGGCCTGGGCGAGCATCCGCGCCGCGGTGGCCGCGTCCACGTCCACGCCGTGGTCGCAGCAGGCGTCGCCGCAGAAGGTGCAGGCGAGGCAGGCGCCGAAGTAGCGGCGAGTGAAGACGTCCTCGTCCACGCGGGTGAGGACGGGGGCGCCGTCGCGGGCGGCGTACGGGCGCGAGAGGGGGATGGACATCAGGGTGTGGTTTCGGACGGCGCGTCGCTGGCGCCGCCGCGCCGGGAGCGCGATGTTGACGGATCGACCTGGCGGAGGCGGGACCGTGAGACTGAATGACGAGAGTGGGGTGCCGCGCGACAAGATGGAGCGCGACGCGACGCCGGCGGTAGCGGGGCGGCGCGAGCCGGCGTTTCGCGGCTACCCCTTCCGCGAATATCGCTTCGCGGCGACCGAGGCGACGCTGGACGCGCTTCGTCTGCTGCGCGGCCCGTGGGCCGGCTACGCGGTGACGGCCGGGGTGCTCGCGGTGCGCCTCGCCGACGGGACGGGCGTCCGCGTGGGCGCCGAGGGGACGATCTTCCAGGGGATCCTCGAGGCGTTCCGCGTCGCCGCCGGCCCGCTCGACGCCGGCCCGGTGCCGCCGGTGCGCGCGTGCCCGTTCGCCCAGGGCGGGAACGACGTGGTGCTCTTCCAATCGGAGGCCTGGCTCGAGCCGACGTCCACCGGGCGGGTGACGCGTCGCTCGGGCAAGCCGGGCGCGCGGCCGGAGAGCGCGACGGCGGCGGCGAAGATGAGCGACGCGCTGCTCGTCGCGAGCCCCCGCGGGGCCGCGGTGCTGGTGCGGTGCGGGGACGGCGTGCTCGACGTGACGGAGTCGAGGGAGGAGATCGACGGGTTCCTGGAGGAGCGGGGGTACGGCGGGTGAGGGTCGCGCGCCCCGGCCGCCCGACGGCGCTCCCACCCACCGGCGTTCCGTCGGCCTAACGCTCCCCTCTAGCGGAGCTGTTCCTCGGGGCGCATCATCTGCTCCGCGACCGCGCGACGCCGCGCACCGAGGGGGGCAGGTGTCCGACACTTCCGAGGGGAGCATGGGGGTTCGCGAGCTGGTTCTCGCGGCCGCGGTGTGCGCGACGTGCGCGACGCCGGCCGCCGTCGCCGCGCAGGTGCGGAGCGACGCCGGGGTCTCGATAGGCGGGCAGGTCGCGGTGAAGGTGTACGTCACGCTCGCCGACGAGGAGACGCCCTACTTCCCGGTCGCGCGGCACCGCCTGGTGTTCTACCGTGGCCTCGGCGACAGCACCGTCGTCCGGACCGACGACGCGGGCGTGGCGGAGGGGCTGCTCCCGGTCGGCGACTACCGGCTGGTGTCGACCGAGGCCGTGTCGTGGCGCGGCGCGACGTACCGCTGGAACGTGCCGCTCCAGGTGCGTCGCGGGATGAGCGTCGTGGACCTGACGGCGAAGAACGCGACGCTGGTACCCGGCGTGGCGAGCGTCGCCGCCGCATCCGGGGCGCCGCGGGGAGCCGGAGGAAGCGGGGTGCCGGCCGCCGAGGCGCCACCCGTCGGGGCGCCGGCCCAGGCGGCGGCCGCCGTCCCGCGTACGTCGCTGCCGCCCGGCGCGTACAAAGACCCGACGACCGCGACGCTCTTCTCGCTGCTCCTCACCGGGGGCGGGCAGTTCTACAGTGGCGAGACGGGGAAGGGGGTGGTCTTCCTCGCCGGCGGGATCACGGGCGCGGCGCTCGTCCTGGGCGCGGCGGAGAGCTGCGCCAACGACTACTACGCCTCCGACTGCTCGCGCCAGAGCGGGATGGCGGCGGCGGGACTGGCGATCGGTCTCGGCTCCTGGGTGGTGAGCCTGATCGACGCGCACAACGCCGCGCACCGGCACAACCGGCGGACGGGGGCGGAGCCGCCGCGGGTGGGCGCGATCGTGGGACCGGGCGCCGGCGGAACGGCGCGGGCCGGGGTGGCGGTGGCGTGGGGGCGGTAGAGGGATGGCTCGCGGGCGCCGGCGCGGCACCCCCGGCACCGCGGTCGTGCGACCCCTCCAGATAGTCGCGGCGCGCGTCCCACACATCTGTACATGACGAGCGACACCGCGACCGGCCGGACGCGGGTCGCCGTTAGGCAACCATCGTCAGGCACCGCACTTACGTCGTCAGGCAGCGGGACATGGCGGTGGAACGGCGCGTGCGCTGCCTGACGCGCTCGCGCCGCGCCGCGCATTGCACTCTCGCTCTCCGATAGCGCGGTAGACTGCCCGCCCCCGTAGGCCGCCGTGACGGGCCGCGCCCGATACCGGGACGCCGGCCACCTGCCGTCTCCCCCCCACTGGAGATCGTGGATGCGCCCCGCCGTTTCCCCATTTCGCCCCGCCGCGTTGCTCCTCGGCGTGGCCGCCACGATCGCCGCCGCCTGTACGCATGGTGACTCGGTCACCGACCCATCGGCGCCGATGGGGCTCGCGCTCAGGCTCTCGCCAGGCAACGACTCCATCTTCGTCGCCGACACGCTCACGGCCGCGGACGCGCTGCAGCTCGTGCTGACCGCGACCGCGTCCGGGCACGCTGTGAGCACGCCCAAGGGGGTGGAGTGGAGCACGTCCGACCCGAGCGTCGTCACCCTGACGGGCGTCGGCGAGGACGGCAGCGGCGCCGTGCGCGCGACCGGCGTGGGCACGGCGCAGGTCACCGCGCGCGTGAACGACGAGCGCGCGAAGGCCACGATCGTCGTGCTGCGCCGCGCGACGCACGTGAACGTCTCGCCGAGCGCGGTCAGCGCCCTCGCCGGCGACACCGTCGTCGTGACGGCGAGGGCGCTGGACGACGCGGGGAGGCTGGTGCCGGGCACCGCGTACGGGTTCGGCGTCTCGGATCCCGCAGTGGCGAGGATCGAGCGCACGGGGAACCAGACGGCGCGCGTCATCCTGCTGAAGGCGGGGAGCACGCAGATCAACGTGTCGGCGGCGGGGCAGGTGGTGACGGTGGTCGGGACGGCGCAGGTT
>JBJMNL010000001.1:0-14751 GCA_045804285.1 Gemmatimonadaceae bacterium | reverse complement strand
GGTGAATGGGGTGTGCGCGCGGCATGACGGACGACTGACTCGCGCCGCTACCGTCGCCCCCCCTTCGCCGAATCCGTCGGCGAGGCGAGTCACCCAGGCCGCATCCGATGCCCCGCTGATGCCACAGACGCCGCCGCACCCCGCGCCCGACTCCCTGCCGTCGCCGAACGCCGGCGCTCGGCTCCCGCTCGCCCCGGTGACGACGATGCTCACGCCATACGAGCGCGCCCGCGTCGACGCCGCCGGCGAGGGGCTCTATTACGCCATGCACCGCGATTCGATCGACGACGTCGTGCGCGACCTCAAGGAGCGAGGCGCCGCGGCCGTCCTCGTCTCCGTCGCTCGCTGCGGCCGGCACGAGGCGGCGCGCGTCGCCGCCGTGGTACGCGAGTTCCCGCGCGTCACCGCGGTCGCCCTCCTCACCCAGGTCGAGGCGGGCACCCCGCACGCGGTGCTCTCCCTCGGTCAGAGCGGCGTGCGGACCCTCGTCGACGTCCGGCAGCCCGCCGGGTGGCGCGAGCTCCGCAGCGTCCTCGCCGCCGACC
Source organism: Gemmatimonadaceae bacterium (assembly GCA_045804285.1). Lineage (GTDB taxonomy): Bacteria > Gemmatimonadota > Gemmatimonadetes > Gemmatimonadales > Gemmatimonadaceae > DATMHT01. The sequence goes on along the minus strand of JBJMNL010000001.1, from coordinate 14,206 downwards.
GCACCGACGCCCTGCGGCGCGCCGCCCTCACCCAGCTCTCCGCAGACCTCGCCGGCGTGCCCGCGGACTGCTGGCGCTTCTTCGAGGCGCTCTTCACCTGCGGGAATCGCGTCTCGACCGTGCGCCTCCTCGCGCGCCAGCTCGGCGTCCTCCCGAGCACGCTCATGAGCCGCTTCTTCCGCGCGCGCCTGCCGGCGCCGAAGCGCTATCTCGCGACCGCCCGCCTCTGCCGCGCCGCGGGCCTGTTCGAGAATCCCGGCCTCTCCGTCGCCAACGTCGCCCTCGCCCTCGACTACTCCTCCCCGCAGAGCTTCGGCCGGCACGTCCGCACCCTGCTCGGCGTGACCGCCGTCGACTTCCGCGCCCGCTACGACGGCGAGGGGATGCTCCAGCGCTTCCGCGACGAGCTCGTCCTCCCCCACCTCGGCGTGCTCCGCACCTTCACCCCGCTCACCGCGCCGCCGGGATGGGTGGGGCGCAGGAGGAAGCGGTGAGCGCGCGGTGAGCGAGCGGTGAACGAGCGATGAGCGGCGGTCGGGACGTCCGGCCGGGGCGAGGGCATTCCGGTCCGGCGCCGTCCCGCGCGCGGCCGGGGACGGCGGCGCGGGCGCGCCCCGCGTCCGCCCCGCCGCCGCGCCTACTCGCCCGTGACCGTGAACCGTCCCATCGCCTCCCGCAGTCGCTCCGCCAGCTCCGCCAGCCGCCGCGACGTCTCGGCCATCGCCTCGAGCGACGTCGTCTGGTGCACCGCGAGGCGCGAGGCGGTCTCGGCGCGTCCCGCGGCATCGAGCGAGACGCGGTCGACGCTCTGGATCGACCCCGAGAGCTCGGCCATCGCCTCCGACTGGGTGCGCGACACCGTCGCCGTCTCGGCTACCAGCTCGGCGATGCGCCCGATGCCCGCGAGCATGGCGCCCAGCGCCTCGTCGGCCGCGGCGGCGACGTCGCCCACGTCTCGCACCTCCTTCTGCCCTTCGCTCATCGAGCGCACGGCGAGCGCGATGTCCTCGCGCACCTGCGCGATCGTCGCCGCGATCGCCTTCGACGCCCGTGCACTCTCCTCGGCGAGCTTGCGCACCTCCTCGGCGACCACGGCGAAGCCCTTCCCGTGCTCGCCCGCGCGCGCCGCCTCGATCGCCGCGTTCAGCGCCAGCAGGTTCGTCTGCCGCGCGATGCGCGACACCGTCTCCACGAACTCGCCCACCTGCTCCGACGCGCCGGCGAGCGCGCCGACCGTCGCCGCCGAGTCGCGCACCTTGTCCCCGACCGTGAGGAGCGTCGTGCCGGCGCGGGCGATGGAGTCGCGGGAGCGCCCGGCGGCCTCGACGAGGGCGCGCGCGTCCTCCTCCATCTCCTTCGCCCGGTCGCGCAGCCCGTCCGACGCGGTGCGGGCGCTCGCCGTCTGCCGCGCCCCCGCTCCGGTGAAGCGGCGCTGCGCCTCGAGCTGCTCGCTCAGGCCGCGCGCCGTTTCGGCGAACTCCGTTCCCGTCTCGTTCAGCGCCCGCGTCGCCTGCGCCACACGGTCGGCGTAGGCGGCCACCTCCTCGGCCTCGTGCTGTACCGCGCCGATGAGCTGCCCGAGCTCGCCGAGCATGCGGTTGAGGCTCCGCTCCAGAAAGCCCAGCTCGTCGCTGTAGCGCGCGTCGGCGCGCACCAGGAGGTTGCCGTGCTCCGCCTCGCTCATCACCTGCCGCGTGGCGCGGATGCGGCGGATCAGCTTCGACGGGATCGGCACCGCCTGCGCGGCGACGATGACCAGGAGGCCGGCGATGGTCAGCGTCCAGCCGGCACTCACCAGCGCGTCGGGGTGCAGCAGCTGGTAGCCGTAGCTCGCCAGCAGGAAGCCCACCGCGCTCGCCGCCGCCGTGAAGTAGCCGAGCGAGCGCCCGCGGTCGAAGGAGTACGGGATGACCGCCAGGAAGTAGACGGCGACGAGCCCGGGGTTGCCGAAGGCGAGGACGAGGGTGCTGATGAGCGTCGCGTCGAACGCCGCGAAGACGTAGCGGAACCACCAGCGATAGATCGCCGGGTCCGTCGCGGCCGCCGTGAGTGCCCAGTTGCCGATGAGCGACCCGAAGAACATCGCCACCATCGCCCACGCCGGCACCGCCGCGAGCCCGGCCTGCTCAGCCGCGACGAGCGTGAGGCCGAGGATCAGCGTGCTCACGTAGCGCCGCTTCGCGCCCTGCCGGAAGGTGACGAGGTCCTTCTCCCGCTCCTCCGTGGCGATCTCGGCCTCGCTCGAGGAGACGCGGCGTCGCCGGGAGCTCACGGCCGGAGCGGGCGGCGGCGCCGGCGGCCGGGCGTCGGCGTGCGGAGGCTTCGCGCGCCCGATCCGTGACGTGCGCGCGGTGGCGAGCTCGGACGGGGGCGTGAGGGCGGGCCCGCCGGCGTGCTCGCCGCTGTGATGGCCGACACGGCCGGACGCGTCACCGGACGACGACTGTGACGACAGTGATCTCGCGCTCCGCCGCGAGTCGGGGGGCGAAGTGGCCACTGCGGGATCCAGAGAGGAGGGGCGTGCGGTGACGCGTCGTCGCGCCGCCACGCACGCGAGCGCCGCCTCGTCGCGCTGGCACCGGCCATGCGCAAGTGGACGTTCGCAGTGCAATGACGGCCGAGGTGCGGGTAACGAAACAATGCGGCGTGCGCCCCCCGTTCGCCTTCGGGGCGCACGCCACTCTCGTTTTGGTGTCGCGATGCGGTCGTGTTCCCGTCTTGCTCCTTTCCCCTTCGTGGATCGTACTGGAGGATCGCCAGCTTCGTGACGACGTTTGCAGACCAGGTGGCTGAGGCACTGCTGGCCGAGGCGGGTGCGCTGGGCGCGCGCTGGCAGGAGCAGGCGCACTCGGTCGCGCCCGTGGGGAGCGCGGGGCGGCAGTCGGCGGGGAGCGCGCCGGGCGCGGGGCCGGGCGCGTCGTCGTCGTCCCCCTCCGCCGCGGCGGAGGGGCCGCGGCGCTCGTCGGTCGTGGACGCGGTCGCCTGCGCACTCCGGGACGTGCCTCGCAGCCACGAGGCGGTGATGCGCGCCGGGTGGGCGTTCGGTGAGGCGGCGCACGTCGGCGGCGCCGCGCTGCATCACGTCGTCAAGGAGCTGGACCTGCTCGGCGCCATGGCGCTCTACGCCGCCGAGCGGGTCGCGGAGGAGAGCGACGCCGGCGCGCTCGAGGCGGTGCGCGTCGCGCGGCAGCTGCACCGCGCCTTCTCCGCGCTGCGCCTGGCCGCCACGAAGAGCTTCGCGAACGCGCACCGCGACGAGCTCCGCGGCCGCAACCGCACGCTGCGCCACGACCTCCGCAACCCGCTCGGCACGATCGAGAGCGCCGTCGCGCTCATGGGGGACGAGACGCTCCCGGCCGACGTCCGCTACAGTGCGCGCTACCGGACGATGGTGGAGCGCAACGCGAAGTCGCTGGAGGCGCTGATCGGCTCGCAGCTCAGCGACGCCGCCACCGACGCCACGGCGCTCGCCCTGCAGGAGGTATCGCTCGCCGACCTCGCGCAGACGGTGCGGCGCGACCTGCGCCACGTCGCGGAGCGCGTCGCCTCCTCGATCGAGGTCGCCCCCTCACTCGCCGCGCCCGGCGGCGCGCGGGTCGTCACCGACTCGGCGACGCTCGAGCTGGCGCTGCACTCGGTGGTGAGCGCCGCGCTCGAGGACGCGCGGCCGGAGAGCGCGGTCGAGATCGGGCTCCGCGCGTACGGTGGCGGGGTGGTGGCGGTATCGGTCCGCTACGAGCCGGCCGACCCCGACGGCGAGCCGATGTCCCTCCCTTTCGCCGAGGAGCTGACGGAGCGCTCGGGCGGGCGGGTCTGGCGTGAATCGGCCGGCGAGGTGCTGCTCGAGATGTCGGTCGTCGAGCTCGGCGCCGCCCCGAGGCGCGACGCGCGCTCGGCGGATGCGCGCCCGGCGGATGCACGCCTGGCGGCGGATCGCTCCGGCGTGGGCGCTTCCGGTGAGGCGCGCCCGGGTGGGATCGGCGAACTTCCCGGTGGGGGGGCCCCCCCGCGGGGAGCCCCCGCCGTGTCAGGCCGGCATCCGGCCGACGATCTCGCTCGCGCGGGTCAGAGCGATCACCGCTAGGCCGGCCCCCTCGAGCGCTTCGCGTCCCCCTTCCTCGCGATCCACGAGGGCGAGCACGCCGGCCACCGTGCCGCCGGCGCTCCGCACCGCCTCGGCCGCGCGCAGCGCCGAGCCCCCGGTGGTGATCACGTCCTCGATGACCGCGACGCGGTCGCCCCGCTCGAACGTCCCCTCGACGAGCTTCCCGGTGCCGTGCGCCTTCGTCTCCTTGCGGACGGTGAAGGCGCGCAGCGCGGGGGGTCCCCCCCGGGCCGCGGCGAGGGCGCTCGCGTAGCTGATCGCGTAGCTCACCGGGTCGGCGCCGAGGGTGAGACCGCCGACCGACTGCACGTCCCACCCCGCGTCGCGCAGCGCCCCGAGGCCGAGCGGGCCGATGAGCGTCAGCCCGTCGGGGCTCATCGTCGTCAGGCGGGCGTCGATGTAGAGGGTGGACTGCCGCCCCGAGGCGAGGGTGAACTGTCCGCGCCGCGCCGAGCGGCGGGCGAGGATGTCGAGGAGCGCGGCGCGGTCGGCGGTGGTGGCGGTGGCGGCGGCGGGGGGCATCGAGGCAGGGTGTGAGGTCTCGGGTATCGGGAATCGTGCGTCGGCCGTACACTGTACATCGAGCTCGCGTGTGACGATGCTCACCAGCGCACGGAGGCACGGGCGCCTGCGCGCGGCATGCAGGTTAACATCCGACCCCCGACCCCCGACACCCGGCACCTACACTCGTGATCCCCCGCTTCACTTCCCGGCTCGCCTCGGTCGCTCTCGTCGCGGTCTTCATCCTCGTCGTCGCCGGGCTGACGGTCGCGCACCGGGCGCTCAGCGAGGCCGACCGGGCCCAGGCGCAGCTCGACGCCGAGGTGTCGGCGGGCCTGGTCGAGAGCTTCCTCGACGTGCACGCCGAGGCGCTCAGCTCGTTCCACGGGCTCTACTTCGACCCGGCGGCCGGGCGCGCCCCCGGGCGCGACCCCGGGCGCGACCGCGCGCGCTTCACGATGCTCGTCGCGGCGCTCCGGGAGCACGCCGGGAGCTTCTACCGCGTCTTCATCACCGACTCGACGGGTCGCGTCGCGCAGGACACGGTGCTGTCCGGCGACGGGAGGCCACTGCCGGCCGGTCTCGAGATCGATACGCTCCGCCGGTTCGACGTGGACTCGCTGGCGCGGCGCGCCCGCGCCAGCGGGCGCACCGCCGTCGGGGCGACGTCGGCCGCCGTGCCGGGCCGCCGCCGCGGACTCCGCCCCGACAGCGGAATCCTGATCCTCGAGCCGCTCACGCTCGACGGGCGCTTCGTCGGCTACGCGGGGGGGGAGATCACGACCGGGGTCCTGCTCGCCGAGCTCCGGCAGCGTCACGGCGACGACCGCCTGCAGCTCGCGCTCACCGAGGACAGCACGCGGACGAAGCCGCGCCGCGTCTTCCGGACGGGGAGCATGTCGCGGGCGCCGTCGGTGCAGGAAGCGAGCGCGGCGGTGCACCTGCCGGGCGGCGGGACGTGGCGCGTCGAGGTGGAGCACGCGGCGAGCGGCGTCATGCGCACGGTGCTCTGGACGCTCGGCTTCATCACGCTCGCCTCGCTCGCCCTCGGCGTCGCGCACGAGCGGCGGCAGGCGCGGCGCATCGCCGAGCGCTCGGCGGAGCTCGAGCGGCTGTCGGCGGAGCTGCTCACCGCGAACCGGGCGAAGAGCGAGTTCCTGGCCAACGTCTCGCACGAGCTGCGCACGCCGCTCAACGCCATCGTCGGCTTCGCCGACCTGTTGCGCGACGGCGTCTACGGCGAGCTCCAGCCGAGGCAGGTGAGCCCCGTGCAGCGCATCGAGGCGTCGGCCGACCACCTGCGCCATCTGGTGGACCAGGTGCTCGACCTCGCCAAGATCGCCGCCGGCCGTCTCGAGGTGCACACCGAGATCCTCGACCTGCGCCCGTTCGTGCTCGACGTGGCGAGCGAGGTCGAGTCGTTGATCAACGAGAAGAAGCTCGCCCTCTCGATCGCGGTGGGCGCGTCGCTGCCGCGGGTACGCACGGACCCGACACACCTGCGCCAGATCCTCGTCAACCTGCTCGGCAACGCGGTGAAGTACACCGAGACCGGGGGGATCGCCGTGCGTGCGTCGCTGTTGGAGCCGGGCGCCGTGGCGCCGCCGCGCGCCGCGCTCGGGGCGAAGCTCATCGGGTCGCGCGGGGCGGCGGACGCGGGCGCGCCTGGCCCGCGTCCGCCGCACGCCGAGGGGCTCTGGATCGCGCTCCAGGTGAGCGATACCGGGGTCGGAGTCGCGCGGGCCGACCTCGAGCGGATCTTCGACGAGTTCGAGCAGGTCAACGCCGGCCCGCGCGGCGACTCGATGGCGCGCGGCACGGGGCTGGGCCTCTCGATCTCCCGGCGCCTCGCCCGCCTCCTCGGCGGCGACATCACCCTCGAGAGCGAGGTCGGCAAGGGCTCCACCTTCACCCTCTGGCTCCCCGTCGATCCCGCCGACGTCAGGCCGCGGACGGGGGGGACGAGACGGGTGGCGACGACGAACGACAACCCCATCGTGAGCTGACGGGCGTCGTCGCTATCGCTTGCCGAACAGTCCCTTCACCTTCGCGAACAGTCCCCCGCCCTCGTCGTGATTGGGGGGCGGCTCGGCGGGGGCGAGGAGGGAGGCGTGGAGGGTGTTGGCGAAGGTCATCACGTCCGGGTAGCGGTCGGACGGCTGGCGTGAGAGCGCCTTCATGATGGCGTTCTCGACCTCCTGATTGAACGCCATTCCCGGCCGCGCCCTGTTGAGCGTGATCGGCGGCTGCGAGAGGAGCTGCGTGAACATCTCGCGCGGCGTCTTCGCCGCGTAGGGGTGACAGCCGGTGAGGAGGAAGTAGGCGATCGTCGCCAGGCTGTACTGGTCGGCGGCCGGCGACACGAGCTCGCCGGAGAGCGATTCCGGGGCGACGTACATCAGCGTACCGACGAAGAAGCCGGCGCGCGTCAGGCGCTCGTCGGGGGAGCTGTCGGTGTCGGTCGCGATGCCGAAGTCGAGCAGCTTGACCTGTCGCGTGCCCGGGTCGTACATGACGTTCTCGGGCTTCAGGTCGCGGTGGACGATGCCGACCGCGTGCGCGGCCTGGACGGCGCCGCCGATCTGGAGGATGATGTCGGCGACGTCTTCCTTCGAGAGGTGGCCGAGCCGCTTGGCGTAGCGCTCGAGGATCTCCCCTCCCGCCCATTCGATGGCGAGGAAGTGCATGCCGGGCCCGGCCTCGCCGATCTCGATCGTGCGCACCACGTTCGGATGCTGGACGCGGGTGCCGTAGGTCGCCTCCCGGAGGAAGCGGGCGACGGCGGTGCGGTCCTGGCGGAGCTTCTCGCGGAGCACCTTCACGGCCACGGTGCCGTGCTGCGGGTGGTCGGCGCGGTAGACCGCCGAGGTACCGCCCTCGCCGATGAGGTCGCGAATCGCGTAGCCGGCGAGCGTCGAGCCGACGAGTGTCTCCCGTGTCACGGGGGCGAACGTAATACGCGGCGGGGGTTGAGGCTAGAGTGGGGACGCATCGCGCTCGGGCGGCGAAGGTCCAACCCTGTTCCTACTTCCGGGGTATCTCCCCCGGAGCGAAACTTGAAGCCTGGTCTCACTCTCTCCTCGATTCGGGTGACCTCCATGGGATCGCAGCAACGCAGCGGGTGGTCGGCGGCGGACGGGCTGGCGGGGTCTCGCCTCTACCGGCGGGGGGGTACGGTCGCGCTCGCCGTCGCCGGCGCGCTGGCCGGGACGTTGGTCGTGGGCGCGCTCTCCGGGTGTGCCGGGCGGGCTCGCGGGCCGAAGGTGGGCGACGGCGGCACGGCGGGCGGCGGTGAGGGGAGCGACGCGCGGGATGGCGGGGGTCGCGCCGCGGGGGGCGTGGCGGTGGGGCCGATCGACGCGAGCCGGGTCTACCAGCGCATGGGGCTCATCGCCGCGCCGGCGCCGGTCCCCTTCGTCGGCGGCGTCGCCTACCTCGCCGCGGCGTCGCCCGACTCGACGCTCGCCGTCGTCACGCTCTCGCTGCCGAACAGCGCGCTGAGCTTCGCGCGCGAGGGGGAGCGCTACCGCGCGAGCTACGACGCGCGGATGGACGTCCGCCAGGGCGCGCAGGTGGTGCGGCACGTCGAGGCTTCCGAGGTCGTCCGCGTCCCCACGTTCAAGGAGACGACGCGCGACGACGAGAGCATCATCTTCCAGCAGATCGTCACCCTCGCGCCCGCGCAGTACGCGCTCGAGATCTCGGTCCGCGACGGGGGGAGCGCGAAGAGCGCGTCGGCGAGCGCGCCGCTCACCGTGCCGCGACTCTCGGGGGGCCATCTCTCGTCGGCGGTCGCCGTCTACGAGGCGGCGCCGCGCACGCGCATCGACTCGCTGCCGCACATCGTGCCGAGCCCGCGCTCGACGGTCGCCTTCGGCCGCGACAGCGTCGTGCCGGTCTATCTCGAGGGGTACGGGCCGGTGAGGGCCGCGGGTGGCGGCCCCGCCACCGCCACCGCCACCGCGCGGCTGCCGCTCACGATCGCCGTGCGCGGGGAGCGCGGGACGGAGCTGTGGCGCGACACGGCGTCGCTGGCGCGGCGCGGCGAGCTGTACAGCGGGATCGTGAACGTCCCCGTCTCGCGCGTCGGCGTCGGCCTGGCGACGGTGGTCGCCGCGCGCGTCGACACGCCCGACACCGTGAGCTCTCCCTTCCTCGTGAGCTTCGGCGACGAGCTGCCCATCACGTCGATCGACGAGATGGTCAACTACCTGCGCTTCTTCACCACCCCGCAGCGGCTCAAGGCGCTGCGCGATACGGCGCCGGAGTACCGCGCCGCGGCGTGGGCGGCCTTCGTCCGGGCGACCGACCCGAACCCGACGACGCCGCAGAACGAGGCGCTGCGCGATTACTTCGCGCGGCTCCGCCAGGCCAATGTCCGCTTCCGCGACGAGGGCTCGTCGGGGTGGCTGAGCGACCGCGGGCGCGTGTACGTCACGCTCGGCGAGCCGGACCAGGTGTACGAGCAGGGGGCGAACGACGTGAGCCAGCGCGGGCGGGTGCAGGTGTGGGAGTACCGCGACTACCAGGTGCAGCTCGTCTTCGTGGACCAGAACGGCTTCTCGCGCTGGCGCCTGACGACGGCGAGCGCGGCGGAGTTCGACGCGCTCGCGCGTCGCGTCCAGAACCGCACCAGTTGAGGCGGCCGCCGGCGTCACCGCCAGCCGCGCCGGCCGCGCCGGCCGCGCCGGCGGCGGTGGGCGACGCGCTCACCTTGCGGCGGGAGCTGGCCCGCAAGGCGCTCCACATCACGTCGGCGTCGGTGCCGCTCGCCTACGCCGCCGGCCTCCCGCGCGGCGTCCTGCTCGCGGTGCTCGCCGCGCTGCTCGCGATCGCGCTCGCGGTCGAGCTGGGGCGGGCGCGATCGGCGCGGGTGCGCACGCACTTCACCCGCGCCACGGGCGCGCTGCTACGCGCGCACGAGCACCACCGCTGGTCGGGGGCGACCTGGCTCCTCGTCGCGTTCGCGCTCGCCGCCCTGCTCTTCCCGCGCGACGTCGCCGTCGCCGCGATGTGGGCGGTGGCGCTGGGCGACGCGGGGGCCGCGGTCGTCGGCCGGTGGTTGGGGCGGCGCCCGCTGCCCGCGGCGCTCGCCGGCGGCTCCGGCAAGACGCTCGAGGGGAGCGCCGCGTGCGCGGTCGTCACCCTCCTCGGCGCGGTCTTCGTCGCGCGCCTCGGCGCTGGAGGGAGCGTCGTCGCGGCGATCGTCGCGGCGGTCGCCGAGGCGCCGTCGCGCCCACTCGACGACAACGTTCGCGTCGCGCTCGCGGTGGGGGGCGGTATCCTGTTGTGGCGTATGGTGTTCTCTTGACAAAAGCTCAGGTCGCCCATATATAGGGGCCCGCACGCCCGCCCGGGCGCGCCCAGCACTACTTGCGGTGCAGGTATCGGTTCACACCGTTGGAGGCAGCTCGTATGGCCAGAGGGAAGGTGAAGTGGTTCAATGACGCCAAGGGGTACGGCTTCATTGAGCAGGAGGGCGGGGAGGACGTGTTCGTCCACTTCTCCGCGATCGCGATGGATGGCTTCAAGACGCTCGCCGAAGGTCAGATGGTGGAGTTCGAGATTCAGTCGGGCGCCAAGGGCCTGCACGCGGCGAACGTCCAGCGCGTCTGAGTAGTCGCCACACCCGACGGCCGTTCGAACTGCCTCCGCCTGTCAGAGTGATCTGGCAGGCGGTTGGCGTTTATACTCCGGTAGCGGGTGTCGGTCGCACCCTCGGGGCGTCACCCGCACCGCACCCGATCCGGTGCGCGTCCGCGGCTCACGGCAGAGGTGAGGCGGCGGGCGCGTCCAGAGCGGATGGCTCCGACCCAAACGCCCGTCTCCAGCGGGCACCGCCCGATACCCGGCACCCGAGATGTCCGACAGCGACAGCGCCGCCGCGGCGCCCGACGAACAGCAGCTTCCCGCCGCCCCGCGACTCTTCCTGGTCGACGGCTACGCGCTGATCTACCGCGCGTTCTTCGCGCTCATCTCGCGCCCGTTGACGACGAGCCGGGGGGAGAACACGTCGGCGGCGTGGGGGATCGTGAACTTCCTCCAGCGGCTGCTCACGACGCACCGGCCGGACTACCTGGGGTGGGTCCACGACTCGGGGCTCTCCTTCCGCCACGAGCAGTACCCGGCGTACAAGGCGACGCGCGAGAAGCTGAACGAGGGGCTGCAGGCGGACTTCGACCGCGGGATGCAGCGCATCTGCGAGCTGCTCGCGGCCTATCACATCCCGATCCTGTCGCTACAGGGCTACGAGGCGGACGACGTCATCGGGACGCTCGCGAAGCAGGGGGCGGCGGCCGGGGTCAACGTCGTGATCGTTTCCGGCGACAAGGATTTTCACCAGCTCGTGGCGCCCCGCGTCTGGCTCCTCAACCCCGGGCGTGGCGGGCCGGCGAGCGTGGAGGAGCAGTGGGTCGGCGTGCAGAACGCCGCCGAGCGGCTCGGGGTCGCGCCGGAGCGGACGGTGGACTACCTGGCGCTCGTCGGGGACGCGTCGGACAACGTGCCGGGCGTGAGCGGGATCGGGGACAAGACGGCGCGCGAGCTGGTGAGCGAGTTCGGCGCCCTCGAGGACATCCTCGCGAACGTCGAGAAGATCACGAAGAAGCGCCCGCGCGAGGCGCTCCTCGCGCACCCCGCCGAGGCGCGGCTGTCGAAGCAGCTGGTGACGATCCGCGACGACCTGCCGATGACGCTCGACCTCGAGCGGCTCAAGCTGCAGGCGCCCGACATGGAGCGGCTCAAGCAGCTCTACATCGAGCTGGAGTTCACCTCGCTCGTGAAGGACGTCGCGGCCGCCGCGGCGCCGGAGAGGCCGGCGCTCGAGACGAGCTACGAGACGGTCGACACGGTGCAGAAGCTCAACCGCCTCGTCGCGAAGGCGCGCAAGGCGCGCCACATCTCGGTCGACACGGAGACGGTGATCGACCCCGCCGCGCCGACGAAGGTGGACCCGCTCCGGTCGACGCTCGTCGGGATCTCGATCGCCCTCGCCCCGGGGGAGGCCTACTACCTGCCGCTCGGGCATCGTCCCTACGTGCGCGCGCAGGCGGAGCTCGAGCTGGGGGACGGTGCCGAGCATCCGGGGCTCGACGCGTCGGGCGACCGCTCGCCGACCGACGCTCCGCGCGACCGCGGGCTGGTGATGGGCGGGGACGAGATCGGCGAGGCCGAGGATGCGGCCGGCGAGGATTCGGTTACGCGGGACGGCGCGGGCGGCGCTAACGTGGACGCGGGGGGGGGCCCCGCGGGCGAGGGTGGCGACGCCGGCGGCGAGAGCGGCGAGAGCGGCGTGCCGGCGGCCGGCGCGGCGGCGAAGAAGAAGCCGGCGAAGAAGAAGAAGGCCGCCGCGCAGCCCGCGCCGGAGGCGCTCGGGATCGCCGGCCGGATGCTCGCCGAGCGCGCGTATCCGGTGAAGAACCTTCCGCCGCTCGGCGCCGCGGAGATGGCGCCGCTGCGCGAGCTGCTGGAGGACCCCGCCGTCCGCAAGACGGCGCAGAACGCGAAGTACGACGTCCTCGCGCTGCGCCGCGCCGGCCTCACGCTGCGCGGGCTCGACTTCGACACGATGCTCGCCAGCTACGTGCTCGACCCCGGGCGCCGCTCGCACGGGCTCGACGTCCTCGCGGTCGAGTTCCTCGACCACACGATGACCTCGTACGAGGAGCTGTGCGGCAAGGGGCGCACGCAGCTTCCCTTCGACGTCGTCCCCGTCGAGGCGGCGCGCGACTATTCGTGCGAGGACGCCGACATGACGCTCCGGCTGCGGGCCGTCTTCGAGCCGCAGCTCGAGGCGCAGGGGCTCACGGAGCTCTTCCACGGCGTCGAGGTGCCGCTCGTCGACGTGCTCGCGAACATGGAGGCGACCGGGATCGCGATCGACGTGGCCTGGTTCCAGTCGCTCAAGGAGCGGTTCCAGCGCGAGCGCGAACGCGTCGAGCGCGAGATCTACGCCGAGGCCGGGGAGGAGTTCAACATCAACTCCAACCCGCAGCTGCGCCGGATCCTCTTCGAGAAGCTCGAGCTCCCGGTGCGCAAGCGCACGGCGACCGGCCCGTCCACGGACGCGAGCGTGCTGCAGGAGCTCGCCGAGGCGGGGCACGCGCTGCCCGAGCTGCTGATGGAGTACCGCGAGCTGTTCAAGCTGGAGGGGACGTACATCGACACGCTCCCGACGCTGCTCCACCCCGAGGACCACCGGCTGCACACGTCGTTCAACCAGACCGTGGCGTCGACCGGCCGCCTCTCGTCGAGCGACCCGAACCTCCAGAACATCCCGATCCGCCGCGAGCTGGGGCGCGACATCCGGCGCGGCTTCGTGCCGCGAAAGGGGTGGAAGCTGCTCGCCGCCGACTACTCGCAGATCGAGCTGCGGCTGCTCGCGCACCTGTCGCAGGACCCGGCGTTCGTCGCCGCCTTCCGCGCCGGGGGGGACATCCACCGGCAGACGGCGGCGATCATCTTCGACGTCCCGCCCGACGCGGTGACGAAGGAGATGCGCGGCCGCGCGAAGACGATCAACTTCGCGACGATCTACGGGCAGGGGCCGCACGCGCTCTCGCGCCAGCTCAAGATCTCCAACGCCGAGGCGCGCGAGTTCATCCAGACGTACTTCGAGCGATTCCGCGGCGTGAAGGAGTTCCTCGACTCGCGCGTCGAGCTCGCGCGCGAGCACGGCTACGTCGAGACCATCTTCAAGCGCCGGCGCTACATCCCCGAGCTGCGCGACCGCAACTTCAACGTCCGCGCCTTCGGCGAGCGCACGGCGGCCAACTCCCCGATCCAGGGCTCGGCGGCCGACCTGATCAAGATCGCGATGATCCGCATCGATCGCGCCCTGCGCGAACGGGCGCTGAGCGCGCGCATGCTGCTCCAGGTGCACGACGAGCTCGTGTTCGAGGTCCCGGCGCTGGAGGTCGAGGAGGTGACGGCGCTCGTCCGGCACGAGATGGAGCACGCGGCGACGCTCTCCGTGCCGCTGGTGGTGGACGTGGGGGTGGGGGACAATTGGCTGGAGACGAAGTAGACGTCGTCGGGAGTGGGGAGCCCGAGGTGGGCGAGGGGACGGCGAGCCGGCCGGCCTCCCGATTCCCCACTCCCGAGCCGCCGTACGTCGAGTTCGCGAAGCGCCGCGACGGGATGATCCACGCGATGGCGGGGGGGCTCTGGCTGCACCGCCACGTCTGGAAGGGACATCCGATGGCGCACCTCGTTTCGACCGACCGCGAGCGACTCCTCGCGTACGGCCGCGCGGTCGGGCTCCCGGAGCGCCGGCTCCAGTACAAGCCGCTCAAGGATCCCCGTACGGGGGAGCGGCGCGAGGCGTGGCACTGGGATCTGGTGGGGGAGCATCTGCCGGATTGAGGCGTCAGGCGGCGAGCCGGCGCGGGGTGGCGATCCGTGCGCCGCGGGCGGGCGCGGGGTGGCGTACCGTGCGCGATCGCCCTCCGTGCACCACGAGCCAGCTCGCGATGGCGTTCTGAGTGATGAGTTGTGAGTGATGAGTGACGGGGAGTGGCGCGCCGGGCGGCCACCGCGACCCCGCCGCATCGGGGCGTCACCGGAGCGCGGCGCCCGCCCCGCGCGCGGGCCGCCGCCCGG